>JAAUQT010000037.1 GCA_012033495.1 Cyanobacteria bacterium RM1_2_2
TCGACAATCGCTCTCTAGGTTTTCCCACGGGCCCTGGATTATTGTCTGGAGCCTGCGGCAAAATGTTGGTCATTTAGAAAAACCGCTTTGCTGTCTGCTTCAGTTTTGTTGCGGTCGGCGGCAGGAATCAAATGCCCTCGATCAAAACCGCTGCCCGTATAGTCGCTCGGTTTCACCTGATACCAGCCCTGCGGCAAGGACAAATCTGGCTCAAACTCCGGACGAGGCAAATTACCTAACCAAGCTTGATTCAGTTGCCAACTTGCCCAATTAGGAATGCCTTTATCACGACTGTAAGCCAAGGCATATTGGGGACGGATCACCAGGTAATCGTTGGCATTAAACAGCGTCGCTTGACTTGGCTTACCTAGTAACAAGTGAGGGCTACTTTGACCTACCGCATTAGGGTTAAGCAGGGCTGTGCAGCTTGATGACCCTAAAACAACACAGATCAAAAAACTAAATCCCGCCATTTTGGCAAGACGCCAGCCCAACTTTCGCCACCCAACAGCATTCATGTTTCTCGATTATCTGGAGCGCCCTCTCCTCCGTTATCCCACAAAGCCTGAATCCATTCAAGATTTGCGAACAGTGCTAATTGTACCGAATTACTGCCTTCCCATCGCCGCGATCTTTACTGTCGCTTCATCACACAGTTGGTGGCACTTTGGAACGATAGAGATCTATCTATTTGTAAGCGATCTATTTGTAAGCGATAGCCACAGGGTTTAGGACAGAGTGCAAGGGTTCCACCCCGAACTCTCCTGCCCCGTGCCCTAACTAAGCTGGCGACAGCTTTAGATCTCAAGGTTATTACACATGAATCAATTGAAGTAAATTGCTCCCAAGCAAACCATTTGTGCTTACATGCTTGAACCATTGGGCTGAGAGCAGCTTTTTAGTGGATGAAAGCCAGGAAAATCTACTAGACTGAAATCTCATGGGATTGACACTGTGAGAAAAGTGCCCAACAAGGGTAGGTTAGAGTGCAAATGAGTCCATCTACTACACAAGCCTGAACTTCAAGCAGTAACCCCAATTTTGAATCGCAGATTGATTTTAGGAGGCTGACGTTGTCCTTTTCTACCGACGATTTTGCCAAAGCACTAGAGCAGCATGATTACCAGTTTCAAAAAGGTCAGACAGTGCGCGGCAAGGTAGCAAACTACGAATCTGATGGCGTTTATATCGACATTGGCGGAAAGGCGGCTGCTTTTCTCCCCCATGAAGAAGCCTCAATCGGACGCATCCTTAACCTGGCTGAGTATTTGCCGCTGGGTGAAGAGCGAGAGTTTTTGATTATTCGAGAGCAAGATGCAGATGGTCAAGTAACGCTGTCGCTGCGGCAGTTGCAAATGAAGCAAGTTTGGCAACATCTGGCCGAACTGCAAGCAGGAAACCAAAGCGTTCAAGCGAGGGTGAGCGGTGTGAATAAAGGGGGTGTAACCGTCGATGTGAAAGGCATTCGCGGCTTTATTCCTCGCTCTCATCTGGTTGAGCGGGATAACTTAGAAGCGTTGGTTGGCAAAGCCTTGACCGCAAGCCCAATTGAGGTAGACGCTGAACGCAAAAGGCTGGTTCTCTCTCAGCGGTTAGCAACTCAGGCAGCAAGTTTAAGCCAGCTAGAAATTGGTCAACTGATTGAGGGCAAAGTGGCAAGCATCAAGCCTTTTGGCATCTTTGTTGAGTTTGAAGGCACGACGGGCTTACTGCACATTAATCAAATTAGCAAAAGCTATATAGCTTCCCTAGAAACCCTCTTCTCTCATGGGCAGCCGATTAAAGCTCTGATCCTAGACATTGACGACATTAAAAAGCGAGTTTCGTTGTCTACTAAAGTGCTGGAAAATTTCCCCGGTGAAATGATCGAAAATATGGCAGACGTGATGGCAACGGCTGAAACTCGCGCTGAAAAAATGCGGGGGAACTTGTCTACGCCCGAATAGTTGAGTGAAGTTAAGACGATACGGCAGCAAGCTCTTCCTGCAAAATCTGCTGGTAGACTTGCGGCAGCAAATCTGTCATGGAGTTTGGCTCGATCCCATACCCCAAACTCGTCCAGGTGGGAGACAAAATTTCTAATACTTCCGCTAACCGCTCCTGACGCAATAGCTCCGAGAGATCAATTCCCCAAGCCTGCGGATCACTCAACCAGCGGTAAACCACCTGATCCTGATATTCTGGCGCAAAGTTATAGGCCCGAAAGTCTCGCCAGAACCAAAATCCGCTCGGTTTGGGGTGATATTCGGCGGCTTTTTCCTGCCAAGTGGTTGTAATAAACTGATACCGACCTGCTGCGGTGGAGCAGTTGCCTTGATTGGGGCCGCTTACAATCGTTACGCACTGATCTGGGTGATGGCTCAAATCTTCAATATGCTCACCGCCGTACAGCACCGAGTAGGGACGTTCAGTGTTGGACTCTGCTACAGAAATGGTGCGCATGAGGGCCCGCAAGTAAGGATCGCCGCCCTGCATCACCAAAGGAGCCGGACGAATCTCCCACCTTGGATCGAACAATTGCTTGGGCTTCTGAAGAAAAAAATTGCCGATCATCAACGTCGCAATAATCGCAGATAGGCTTACTAGCCACTGTCCGTAATTTGGCTTGGTATTCGTGGGATCAAGTGGACGGTTGGGATCAGAAGGGGAGTAAAGGTTAGGAGCCACAGTTTGCGTGAGGGGATAAGCACTTATGCCACGTTAGCAAATAGCACTTCAAATGGCTGGGCAACTCCGTCCGCTTTGGCGACAATCTCTACAATTTTGTTACGGGCAGAGGGTTGAAATAGCGCCTCGACGCAAACTTGGGCAACTTTAGTGCGCGGAATACTGCCATCAAACAAACTGTCGGCTTTTGACATAATGATGGCATCTGCATTGTCTTCGTTCTTCAAGCCACCCGGTCGCACGATCGTATAAGCCAAGCCACTGGACTGTAAATATTCCTCAGCTCGCTTTTTCCAAACCAAAATCAGCCAAAACAAATTCAGCGGGTGAAAAAGCTGCGACGTACACAAAGAAGACACCATCACAAACTGTTCAATGCCCTGCGCTTTAGCAGCATCGACTAAATTTTTGTTGCCCTCATAGTCCACTTTGTAGGGGCCAGTTGGGTCAAAGCTGGGAGCCGCGCCTGTCGCAGAAACAACCACCGTGCAGCCTTGTATAGCAGATTTTAGACTTTCCAGTTGCAGCACATCGCCCGTCACTAGCTCAGCTTCAGACGGCAGAATTTGCTTTGCCTTTTCCAAATCTCTCACCAGTGCCCGAACTGGAACGCCGCGCTGCACTAATTCTTTAACGATTCGTCGTCCTGTCTCTCCAGTAGCGCCTGCGACAAATGCTTTCATAATTTTCCTCTTTGCTTGAACTTAGGTCGTTTAATTTACGCAACTTAAGAGACTGCTTATAAATAAACATATTGTAAATAAACACAAAGGTTCTAGACCGCCCTCTATGGCTCGATCCTCTCTCACGCTCCTTCAAAAGGAAACCGAGAAGGTCTGAAGTCCCCCTTCATCACGGAGACTCAAGGGAATCGCAATATGAATTTACAAACAGTCTCTAAGGAGCATTTATTTTATCGGGAACTTCTTTCCACCTGCCTCAGTTGAGGCTGAGGAGAAAGTCGGCTTAGTCCCGTTCTCCGCCTATTCCTCCGCCTATTCAGTGAATCACTTTACCTTGAGTCTCACCTTCTTTAATCTAGCGGAAGCCAGATCTCCGTAAATCGAACAGGTTAGCTTTGCTGTTTTGCATAACTTTCGGTTGTTCCATCCGTAAATTACTCATGGTGAGGCTTTGAGGGGAAAAGTATGCTGGTAAACACATCAAAGCTTCTGTTGATTTCATCTCCCTTTTTTAAGCTGAGATTAAACATCACTGTTTTTAGTGCTTCCTTCTCCAGATGTTCGGTTAGGATATCGTAAGTAGAGAAGCCACTGAGGAATCATTGCAGGAATTGCAGATAAAATTGCAGGAAATTATTGTTTATGCAGGCGAATTCGGCTGAACAGTGCGCTCTTGAGACAACTCCCGCCCTCCTCGGCGTAGCTCCCGGTTTAATTGACAGTGCTGCTTTGGAAGGATATCCCCACGAAGAACGAGTTCACGATGAGCACGAGCCTGCCTGTTTCCACGGCGCTTTTGCAAGTTGTATGGAAATGTATGCAGACGCGGCCACGGTGTCGGCCTATTTAGATGCACACCGAGCCTGGTTTCCGCGCTGTGCCCAACCCATGACCGCCGAACAAATTGGCGAAAGTGGCTATGCGCTGACGATCGGTCGATTCGGCTCGTTTGGATACGAAGTTGAACCCAAAATTGGGCTGAATTTGCTCCCTCAAGATCAGGGCGTTTATCGGATTCAAACCATTCCAGTTCCCAACTACACCCCACCTGGCTATGAGGTAGACTTTCAGGCAGCCTTACAGCTTGTCGAAACCGAGCCAGATGTCACCGCAACTGCCGCCTTCAAACGTGCCAACCTAGCTGAGCCTGCTCACTTGACGCGAGTAGAATGGGAGCTTGATTTGAAGGTAATGATCCACTTTCCACGCTTCATTCAGGCTTTGCCCAAATCCCTGGTGCAAAACACGGGCGACCGGCTGCTGAACGAAATTGTGCGTCAGGTTTCGCGTCGTTTAACCTATAAGGTGCAGGAAGACTTCCACACCACTACAGGCGCGCCTTTCCCTCGCAAACACCGTAGGTCACGGTAATACGATAACGGCTGTTATAGTGACGCTCGTTATGGTGACGCTCGTTATGGTGACGGCTGTACGAGCATCTTGTTGGGTTGTAGGTCGCTTGTCAGAGCATTCCGTAACTGCCAACAAGATGCTAACTATCAGCCAACTGGCGCAGAGTCTATATTACGCAGAGTCTATGCCAGTCCTGAGTCAGGCTATCCAACGGGGCGATACTGACTGAGCCAAACATCATACTTTCCTTGGTTTTGAGTTGGAGAGCTTGGGAAAGTCCCTTGAGTTTGCCCAGCGACATACAGTGTCCCCGCCCCGTCAGTCACCAGCGTATAGGCTTCGTCGTCTTGTGGAGTTCCAACTTGAGTGGCGCGAACGACATTGCCACTGCTGTCTGCTTGAGCGATCCAGGCATCCGAGCCGCCTAGGGCAGCCCCAAACAATCCCGTGTTGGTTTCACCCGTCAGATAAATTTTGCCCGCTGGATCGATCGTGACTGCTTGGACGGCATCTAACCCTGTGCCACCAAACTGTTTCACCCACTGACGAGTGCCGCTGGTGCTGGTGACGGTGTATTTCGCAAAAAAGGCATCTGCTTCACCGCCCGCAAAGCTGTTGGCAGGCAAGCTGCCCGCAGGTAGGATTCCTGAAGTTTGCCCCCCGATGTATAGCTCCGAGCCGTTGACAGCAATACTGCGAGCATAATCTGTGCCTGCTCCACTTTCCAGCGTGTCGTTCCACAGTGGCGCTCCAGTGGATGGATCGAAGCCCGCCACAAAAGCATCTCCCTCATCAAGGTCGAAATTGCTGCCGTCGATGCTGAGGTTGGCGTCGGTGATGCCGGTAATATAAAGGCTGCCATTCCCCAGCGCAATTCCTGCTCCTGCGGTGGTTCTCGCGTCTCCAAATTCAGCGAAGCCGTTATTGCCAAACGTTGTCACCAAACTGCCGCTGCTTGTGTACTTGGCAACAAAGGCTTTGCCCTGACTGGCTCCTAGAAAAGCAGGCGCACCGCGACGAATTCCGGTGACATAAATATTGTTGCTGTTGTTTGTACTGTCGAGCACGATGCCAGAGACAGCATCAATGCCCAAACTGGTGCTTTTGATCTCCTGAAGCCACTCCTGAGTTCCGGCTGGATTGTACTTGGCAATGAAGCCATCGCTGTTGAAGCCATTAATCAGCGCACCCGCAACATAGTAGTTTCCGGCAACATCAACCGCAATATCTGCAATCGCGGTAGAGCCTGGAACCGAGAGCGGGCGTTGCCATTCCAACGTGCCATCTTGCTGATACTTCGCCACAAATCCGCTGCCCACTAGCGCATTAGACGTAGTTCTCACGCCCGCAAGATAGACACTACCCGCATTATCGATAGCCGTACTAAAGGCGTAGTCATTATCGCTGCTGCCGAATTGCCGGAGCCAAGTTGGATTTGCAAAGGCAGGCAGAATTGGGACAGGAGCGGGATCGCCGATCGTAGGCGGCGGCGTTGCTGAGAGCCTGAGACGATAGCGGTTGTTGCCCCCACTGCGGTAAACCCGAACATAGTAGCTGCCTGCCTCAAGCGATAAATTCAGCGTCCTGGTTCTGCTGCTGCCCCGCTGAGCCAGAAAGTTGATGTGTTGCCTAATTTGTTTGGAATTCAGTTCGCTAAATTCAGTTCGACCGATTGCTTGTAAGGCTCCGTTGCGAGCACCTTTGAGCGAAAATACCTGAACTGCAATTTTTGACTGCTTGGTGATTCCGTTCAGCTTCAAGTTGAGCGTACTCCGGCGCATTTGGACGCGGTATAGGTCATCTTGATCGGTCGCACCCACTCGGTCAATGAAACGCTGAGGCTTACTGCCCAGATTGCGAATCAGCCTAGCGGTTCTCAGGGTATTCTTGGCGCGGTCAATCGGTGCCATAAGCTTTAGATTGTTACTTTACTCAAAATTATCCATCCTGGCTGGTAGATGCACCAGGCTAGAATTTTATTTTTGCAATCTATAAAGCACCCTGAACGCTGAGCAGTGAACTCTATTGAACCTGATTGAGCCTGATTGAGTTTTAAAATCAGCCTGAAATCACCCAGCCTTAATTTGCTGCCATACGGGTTGTGCGGAATGTCACATTCGCGCCCTCGTTCGTTTGCTCTAGGACGAGAAGAGGCGTTGGCTTGGCTTTTTGATCCCAGTGCAATCTAGCGATCCGGCCTTGAATCGTGGGCTGCCAGTGATCGTCCCCTTCGGGACTCATGAAGTTTTGCATACATTGAATGATCTGCGAGATCGTAACTGAGGTAGGCTGGGTCGGGAGTTTCGTCAACTTAATCTGAATCCGAAACAGCACCCGCTTTACGCCTTTCTGAGAGCCTGTCAAATCATATTCCACATCAAAAATTTCGTCGATTTGCCGCCCTGTGGAGCTAGCAATCCCCACCAGTCCTTGATCGGCTTGCGTGGGGCGAAGGGCAATCGAAATTTTTTCCTTCACCTTAATTTTGATTTGATTCATGATCGCGAAGTGGAACTGTTCTTCCTCCATTCGCATTCGCAGATAGTCCAGATTAAACTCACGAGAGTGAATCAAATCTGGATTTTTCTCCATTTTGCTGATGGTATTCAGCGCTAGCTTGAGTTTCTTCTGTAATTCTCGGTTTTTATACTCTTCAAATCGTTTCAGCTTCTCTAATTTGCTGGTGCTGACCTTTGTATAGATCGCTAAACCCAGCAAGAGGAGACCCAACACTCCTGAAGTAATCATCCACGGACTTTGGAGATCGATTTTGAGTTGAGAAGCTTTCGAGGTCTGAGCCAACCTAGGTTCTACAAGGATGACGTGGGTTGACATAGTTGCTGCACACTAAGATGTAGAATCTGTCTAAATCAAAAAGAACTGGTCTTAGAATGCCCCCTAGCCTATTCAATTTCACCATTCCTGATTCCCTCCTGTCAAAGGAAGGCATCAAAATGTTGTATCAATTAGGTTAAGCAGAAGGTAGAGGGCAGAAGGCGGAAGGCGAGATTCAATCGGAGGGTAGCTTTCAGTTAGCTTTCTTTTAAGGGTTCCGAAATTTCTCTCACAGAGTCGTCATTCCTATCTGTATACGGCAGCAGAGTAGACGAGGGACTTTAAGGGGACTCTGAGGGGACTCTGAGGGAAAAAGTTGCACATCGCGTTGAGCATTTCAATGAGTAGGATTGACGAATTCAAGGCAAATGTTGGAGGGCGGAATTCAACCTGAATAGACGGCGCTAGAACTGTCCTGTGGCTGATCACGTTTCTGGAGATGCCGTTTATGGTTTTTAAAAGCACTCAGTTGTAATTCAATATGACTGAGGTATTGTTTGCAATCGTTGGCCATGGTTTTGATCAATCCTTTAAATTCCTCTGCTGGAACCGCACTCACTCCTTCACACCAATCCGTTTCTATTGATTCTCACTTCTCGCCTTGGTTAACACCCATTGCCTATGGGTTGGGCTGTTGGCTAGTTTTACCGCTATACTTTCGGATTCACATCACCGGACAGGAAAACTTGCCGCGAGATGGCGCTGTTATTTTGGCGCCAACCCATCGATCGCGGTGGGACGCGTTATTGGTGCCTTATGCTGCTGGGCGATTTGTTAGCGGTCGTGACATTCGGTTTATGGTGACGGCAGATGAGGTGAAAGGCATTCAGGGCTGGCTTATCCGTCATTTGGGTGGGTTTCCGGTCAATCCTCGGCAGCCTGCGATTGCCAGTTTGCGATTTGGCTTGGAAGTGTTGCAGAACCGAGAAATGATGGTGATTTTTCCGGAGGGTGGCATCTTTCGAGATAAAGTCATCCATCCGCTGAAACCTGGACTCGCTCGCCTCGCGCTACAAGCTGAAGCCAGTCAACCGAATTTGGACGTGAAAATTGTGCCCATTCATTTAGACTATAGCCAGGAAATCCCGACCTGGGGCTGTAAGGTTACAGTTCAAATTGGTAAACCTTTGTCTGTAGCGGATTATAGTCAGGGCAGCGTGAAGCAAGAGGCTCAGAGACTAACTGCGGACTTAGCAACCGCGCTGCAACAGTTGGCACAAAGTTTGTCTGAAGCGCCGCTCTCTTCCTACTCGATGTAGCTTTCTAGCTTCTAATCGGTCTAGCTTCTAATCGGTTGAGCCATGTTCGGCTTCCTTTAGCCTAGGCAGATGAACGGTGAGAATTGTCCAGCCATCGCTGCTCTTGGCTTCAATACTGCCTTGAAGCATTTCAACCAGCTTTTTGATCAGCGCTAAGCCTAGCCCCGTGCCGCCCTGCTGCCAAGGATCACTCTTGGGAATGCGGTAAAACTTCTCAAACATACGCGGCACTTCGGTAGCAGGAATATCCGCTTCGTTGCTGATCACAAAGGTTGTCACATCGACCTGCTTCACAGATGGGTCTGCCAAATTCAGGTTAAACGCCTGTGGCTCAGCGTTGGCTGTATGTTGAACTTGGATGGCAATCGACCCATCTGGGGAGGTGTACTTACAGGCGTTGTTGAGCAGTTCTGCCAGAATCCGCTCTAGGCTTTTGCGATCCGACATCACGGCCGGAAGATTGGCTGGCAAATCAACTTGCAAGTGCTGCTGACGACTTTGTGCCCGTGACAGAAAAGGCGACAAGATGCCAGGAAGCCATTCTTCTAGCACAATCGGTTCTGGTGAAACCCGGTAGGAGTCATTTTCGAGGCGTTGGAGATCGAGCAAATCGTTGATTAGCTCTGTTTCGCGGCTGCATTCGGCTTCTAGGATGTGCAAATATCGCTGCTGTCGCTCAAGGTTAGAAGTGGTGCGCAGCATGTGAATTGCCATCTTAATATTAGAGAGCGGCGTGCGAAGCTCATGAGACACCGTACTCAAAAAGTCATCTTTTAGCTGGTTTAGCCGTTCTAGTGCTCGGACTTCGGCCTGAGCTTCCGCGTAGAGACGCGCCTGCCGAATGGCGATTGAACATTGGTTAGCCACCTGCTTCACCAACCGAATATCTTGATCGCTGAAGGCATGATCTTCATCGTGGATTACCCACAAGTCGCCAATCACAGCTTGCTCATCCAAAATTGGGCAGGCCAGCATCACGACATCGCCCCGCTCTGGGTTTGGAATCAGCGAGCAAAACTGAAAGCATTCTCCTTTCAGCAATTGATCGTATATCGACTGAGCCGCCGAGAATTTTGCAACTTTGCCCTGATAGGTGGACAGAAAGCTCGTGTACTCATAGCAAGTGGTTGAAGTGCGCTGCTCCAGATCATAAAGTGAAGCATTACAGCCCCGCACCTTCATCACTAGCGCCAATTCTCGAATTGTGGCTTGCAGAATCAAATCAACATCTAAACTGTCCCGAACGCGATCGGTAATCCGTTTGAGGGTATTTTCAAACTCGTAAGCCTGCTGAAGCTGCATCGTGCGGGCTTCCACTTCACTTTCTAAGTGGTCGTTGAGGTGTTGAATTTCGAGATGCAACTCAGAATGGTGAATCGCGATCGCCAATTGGGTGGTCAGCCGCTGAAGTAGCTCAATTTCGTGGGGTTGCCAGTAGCGAGGACTTTTGCACTGGTGCACCGCCAAAACACCCCAAAGCTCGCCATCTCGCATGATTGGAGTGGCCAACCGAGATTTAGCGCGTAGCCCCTCTCGCCAAACAGCCTCCGACTGAGATGATAAACTGTCCCAATTTTCTACAATTTCGCTGAGACCTTGCCGATACATATCGAGGCGTTGCTCAGACCAAAAGCCGTTCAGTTTACGATCTAGGGCGGGCTGCTCATCTCCCACCGATTCAGCAACGACAGCAACACTGTCATCTTGGTCACAGCGCTCGATCATCACTCGGTCGGCGCGGAGGAACTGACGAATCTCACTGATGGTAACGTCAAGAATGCAGCCCAGATTAGACGATTGAAAAACTTGTAGCGCAATTTTATTAATCAACTGTTCGCGCTCTAGTTGCTGTAATAAGCTGGTTTCAGTCTGCTCACGCCCTGCCAGTCTGGCGGTAAATCCTGCTGTGTAAGTAGTCTCTGCTGCCATTTGCGACTGACCGTTAGATTCGGAACTCGACTCACAGGGCAGGAAGCCCAACGTATCCTGTTCAGAGGAATTCATGCTAGTACAGTTTGAAGAGATTCGTCGTCAATGTCGATATCTTGGTCGATACTTGGCCAACTACCTGAGCCAACCCCTCAGAAATTCTACGAATGATGGTATAAATATTTTTGTTAGATGACCGAAGCTTCAATCATTTCAACAACCCTGAGAACACAGTGTTCCCAGTCTACCTTAAGCAATTGCAGCGAAACACTCTGCACAAATACAGAATCAGCCAGTAAAGGAATGAATCACCAGCGATTCAAGCTAGTGTTTGTACAGACCACTGCTCAAGTCATTTCCACAACATATATCCACAATATGTAACGTCCTGATTTCGGCTGCGCTTAACCCGCTTACTACACTTCTAGACGTTCTCCTGGTCTGGGAGCCAGCACTTGAGTGGTGAGTTCTTGCTGAACTAGCTGCTGCCGGAACTCTTCTACGCTTCCCTGGGCGCGTAAAACTGAAACCAACACTCCTTCAAATTTGACATCTCCACCCGCAGCAGTCGGCAAAATGGCACGAGGCTGAAGCCATTTCACCACTTCAACCGCGCTCTTCCTTCCCTTAATCACTGGCCCCAGTAGGGGAATGTCTAGATCAATAACTGGGGTGATCACTACGTCCACCGGAGCCGCTGACTGTAAATCTGGAGAGTGGTTTCCGTGCGGTTCGTAATATAACTTTTCGCCAGTGGCAGTGTCCGTCAGCAAGTAGCCATTTTCGACTAGCAGCGGCCCCACTGGAGATCCGGGCACTGCTTGCAGCCTTAACCGATCGCCAACGGTCAGTGATTCCCCATGCGCCAAGGCAGTCACCTGAGTGAAACCCATTGCTTTGACTATCTTTGCTGCATTGGGAGAGGCAACGACAGGCAAACCATGATCGAGCTTTTGCAAGGTTTCGGGATGGGTATGATCTTCCAACCCTTGGGATAGCAGAATTAAGCCAATTTGCTCTGGAATCGTGCGAGGCTGAGTGTGCTGCCCTTTAAACAACCAGGGAAAATTGCCAAAAACCAGTGAGCCTGTCAACCAGGGATCAAGCAAAATTCGCTGCCCTCCCATTTCAATTAACCAGGAGTTGTTGTCTAACCAGGTTAGATGCATTGTAGTTTCTAAGAGTTTTTTGAAAGATCGAGGTTACTTTCTGCTATTGTAACGAAATATTAAGAGTAATTCATAACTCAGATGCCAGCTAAAACCCGACTGCCAACAATTTTTCTTATCTAAAGCGAATAAGGGGTGACACCCCTCACTGTTGTAATGGCATAATGTGTTATGTAGATGCACCCTGATGGTTGGGAGAGTTTGCAAATGGCTCTCCCTTTTCTCATCTCTAGAACTTTCTTCATCTTTTTTCATCTTTAGAAATAGGAAAGAAGTAGAAGGGCGAGAGGCGGCGGGCAGAAGGTAAGAAGAGGTTTCGGATTCAGCGCTCGTGAATTTGTTTGTGTTGCATGACTGATTCACTGGCTCGCAGATCAAGCGCTGACTAATGGCTCAAGTCCAATTAACTCAACTAAAACTCTCGCTTTGTCCGCTCTAGCATACCGTTCTCTACAGATCTCTACAGACGCAATTGATTCATAAACGGACGGCAACCAAGGCCGCTAGATTGCTCCAAAACCTAGTAAGACCCACCTTTTGCCTTCTTACCCTTCAGGCAGCCACCGCACTTGCTCGCTGTGTCCCCAGAAGCCGTCATATTTAGTGATTCTGACATTCCCCAACACTTGAGTTTGACAGGCTAGGCGTCGGTTTTGCTGAAGCGAATGGGGGGGCAGCGACCGCCGGGATTTGTCTCGCCAGTTGGGTTCTGAAACTTGACCCACGATTTCGACGGCGCAAGTTCCGCAAGTGCCAAGTCCACGGCAGTTGATCAACCGAGAGCGATCATTGTGTAAAGCGACACCCTGCCGAAGCAAAACTTGCCGTAGATTTGCGCCCTGCTCGCATTCAAAGATCTTTCCTTCAGCCTCAATTTGCGGCATCATAATTCCTCCATCCTCATTCCAATGACACAATAGACTGTGAGCAGGTCAGGTTTTGGCTTATTTGACGAACCAAACTGATTGAATATCTTTTGTTTTTAGTCGCGTGCCTGCTATCAATCGCAAGCAACCATCTTACAGTATCTAAAATCTAAGCAAGATCACCCTTCACTTCAGCCGCTCTACTCTATGAATCGAGACGCTCAGACTGCCACCCAAACGCTATGGATCTACGACACCACTCTCCGAGACGGTGCGCAACGTGAAGGGTTGTCGCTGTCGCTAGAAGATAAACTTCGGATTGCTCGACAGCTTGATCGATTGGGCATTCCGTTTATTGAGGGCGGTTGGCCAGGCGCAAATCCCAAAGATGTGCAGTTTTTCTGGCGGCTTCAAGAAGAACCGCTCTCTCAGGCTGAAGTGGTGGCCTTTTGCTCAACTCGCCGTCCTGATCGCAGCGCGGCTGAAGATCCGTTGCTTCAGGATGTGTTGGCGGCAGGCACTCGCTGGATCACGCTGTTCGGTAAATCTTGGGATCTGCATGTCACCGACAGCTTGAAAACCAACCTGAACGAAAACTTGGCGATGATCCGCGACACGATTGAGTTTTTCCGCAGCCAAGATCGCCGCGTCATTTACGATGCTGAACATTGGTTTGACGGCTATAAGCAAAATCCCGACTATGCCTTTCAAACCTTAGAAGCGGCAATTCGGGGCGGCGCAGAATGGCTGGTGCTCTGCGACACAAACGGCGGCACATTGCCCCACGAGGTTGCTGTCATTGTGCAGGCTGTGGTGCGATTTGTTGAGTCGAGCAGCCAGCAGATCGGCGTCACTCAGCCGCAAGTTGGGATTCATACTCACAACGACTCAGGAACAGCCGTGGCGAATGCGTTGGCAGCCGTGATGGAAGGCGCAAGAATGGTGCAAGGAACCATCAACGGCTATGGTGAACGCTGCGGGAATGCCAACCTCTGCACGCTGATTCCGAATTTGCAGTTGAAGTTGGGCTATACCTGCGTTGAGTCAACCCAGTTGGAACAGTTGACCGCGTCGAGCCGCTTGATTAGCGAAGTGGTGAATCTTGCCCCAGATGATCATGCGCCGTTTGTCGGGCTGTCGGCTTTTGCGCATAAGGGCGGCATCCACGTCAGTGCGGTGGAACGAAACCCGCTCACCTATGAGCACATCCAGCCAGAGGTCGTCGGTAACGGTCGCCGGATTGTGATTTCTGATCAAGCTGGGCTCAGCAACGTATTGGCGAAAGCTCGCACGTTTGGCATTGATCTCGATAAGCAAAACCCGACCTGTCGGCAGATTTTGCAGCACCTCAAAACCCTGGAAAATCAAGGCTATCAATTTGAGGCAGCCGAAGCGAGCTTTGAGCTATTAATGCGCGAAGCCCTAGGGCAACGACCGCAGTTTTTTAGAATCAGGGATTTTCATGTCTACTGCGATATGGTACGCGATTGTGACGTGCTGCGCGACAACGACTGTCAGGGCAGCCAATCGGTGGCAACGGTGAAAGTGAATATCAACGATAGAGACATCCTGGAAGCGGGCGAAGGCAACGGCCCCGTTTCTGCGCTAGATGCCGCTTTGCGTAAGGCGTTACAGAACGAATACCCAGAGATCAAAACGTTCCATTTGACTGACTATAAAGTCCGCATTCTTGATAGCACCGCTGGCACTTCTGCCAAAACTCGCGTGCTAATTGAATCGAGCAACGGACATCAACGCTGGACGACCGTGGGCGTTTCAAGCAACATTATTGAAGCGTCCTATCAAGCAGTTGTTGAAGGATTGGAGTATGGGTTGCTGCTGCAAACTCAGGTAAAAAAGGCACTCACCTCCAGCTAGCAGCAGTTACAGAAAGCTCGTTGCAAATCTGTTGCCAAATGACTGATTGTTTCTATGCTTTTCTTATGATGATCAAAGCGTGTAGTCATCATGTCGATTCACCTCAGTTACGATACTACGAACGTTGATTGGAATGCAGTTGCCTATGTCATGGAAATGGCTCCACTCGCCAAACGTGATCCAGAGCAACTGCGTCGAGCTTGCCAAAATAGCGCCGTTGTGGTCTTTGCTTATGACCAAACGCGAATTGTGGGTTGGGGTCGGGCAATCAGCGACGGTGAGTTTTGTGCGGCTGTTTATGATGTGGTTGTTTTGCCAGAATATCAGGGGTGTGGGGTTGGGCGCTCGATCATTACAGCACTGCTAGAGAGACTGCCCAGCCATTCGGTGACGCTTTACGCCACACCCGGTAAGGAGGCTTTCTACAAAAAGTTGGGCTTCCATCCTATGAAAACCAGCATGGGCAAATTTTCGGATGTCGAACAAATGCGGCGAGGTGGCTATATCGAAGGTTGAGGACATCGAAGGCTGAGGGTAAAGATGAGTCACAGGCAAAAGTGAGGAGAAGACCGCAACTGCAAACATTTTTGAGGTTGAAAGCACCCCGACTCCCAACAAAATCTTCTCGATAGTGATTTGTTCCCCTCTAGAGCGGTAAAATGAGTTGCCGATTGTTCTCCCTCAACAGCAAGATTCATGATTTCCAGTAACGATTTTCGTCCCGGCGTTAGCATTGAGTTAGATGGATCAGTGTGGCGGGTAGTAGAATTCCTCCACGTTAAGCCTGGAAAAGGCTCAGCTTTTGTGCGAACCAAATTGAAAAACATGCAGTCTGGGAACGTCGTAGAGCGCACCTTTCGAGCTGGAGAAACCGTTCCCCAAGCAGTGATTGAAAAAAGCACCATGCAGCATACCTATAAAGATGGCGATGAGTTTGTCTTTATGGATATGGAATCCTATGAGGAAGGTCGCCTGAGCGCAGATCAAATCGGCAGTCAGGTGAAATATATGAAAGAAGGCATGGAAGTCAACGTTGTGCGCTGGAATGATAGAGTGATTGGCGTTGAACTACCCAAGTCTGTGGTTTTAGAAGTGACGCAAACCGATCCGGGCGTGAAGGGCGACACCGCTACAGGTGGCACAAAACCTGCCATTGTCGAAACGGGTGCTCAAGTAATGGTGCCCTTGTTCATTTCGATTGGCGAACGCATTAAAATTAACACCGAAGACGACAGCTATTTGGGACGAGAAAACTAACTCGCTCGGCTCTATGGCTCGGCTTCATTTCAACGGCTCTAATTTCAACTGACAGTCAGGCTTCCGAGTCCTCCTGATTGCCGCTGCTTCAGGACTCACCATGTTCATCAGGCGATAGGAATTGTGGAATTGGACTTTAACGAACTCCGCGAACTGCTCACCGTCATCAATCAAACAGATATCGCTGAGTTCACTTTAAGAAGCGGTGATTTTGAACTGGTGTTGCGGAAGGGGCATTCTGCTAACGGTGATCCTTCCCCTCCAGTTGAGACAAACTCCGGTGCTGGAGTTGCGCCTCCTACTGCACCTCCCCCTGCCCTGCCCAGTGCTACCACTCCTGCCATTGTCACATCTTCTCCCACGATTCCGGTTGCCTCTCCTCGCATGGCAGATCGGTTAGTCGATATTATTTCTCCCATGGTTGGCACGTTCTATCGTTCCCCTGCGCCAGATGAGGCTCCTTTTGTCGAAACGGGTGAGCGAATTCGGATCGGGCAAACGGTTTGCATCATTGAAGCAATGAAGCTGATGAACGAAATTGAAGCCGAAGTAGCCGGAGAAATCGTCGAAATTCTGGTTCCCAATGGGCAACCTGTCGAGTATGGTCAGGTGTTAATGCGGGTTAATCCGGCATAACAGTCATTACAGCCCCTCCTATCTGGCTGGGGTGGTGTTGATTGTGGAATAGAGTAAAGCAACGAATTCAAACGGCGTAACTTTCCTCGGTGCAGTAGGAGTAATATACCCGCAGCCGGTGCAGCGGTTAACGGTTGAAAGGCGTTCCGGCAGTCAACTCGCAGGGCACTCGGCGTAGTCTGCGTTCTCGCTGCGTGAATATTTACCGCCCGTCTGACACTGTGATCATCCCCACCGTTTCAGAAGAGGCATCACTGGATGAACAAACCATGCCCTCCATCACCTTACGAGTTAATTGATGGATGAGTTAATTGATGGCAACAGGTTAGATTTAGCTATTCCCAGTTAATAAATCTCACATTCCGCAGGTTTAGGCGTGGGATTATTATGTCAGGACTTACGCAACTCAAGCGACTTTTGCCCTCTAAATCCCCCATTCTGGGGACTTTGAGAAAAAAAGTGATAGACGAGATGGGCTTGGTTGAACAAATCAACTTGGCTTGAACCCTATCCTGCAAGCGCTGGTATGCCTCGGCTGCTGAAAATATTTAGCGTTTGTTCAATTAACTCAGAAGTTGGAGGCTGGGTTTCTTGAAGTTGATAGGGATATCCTAATTGCTCCCATTTATACTCGCCCATCTTATGAAAGGGCAAAACTTCGACTTTTTCAACGTTGCTGAGCGTTGCAACAAAATCGGCTAAGCCTTCAATATTATGGGGGGCATCGGTTAGTCCGGGTACTAATACAAACCGAATCCAGGTTGGCTTGTGAATTTCATTGAGATACCGAGCAAAGTTTAAGGTCGGCACAATCGATACGCTGGTAACGTTTGTGTAAATTTGCGGGTCAAAGGATTTGATATCAAGTAACACTAAATCAGCGTATTTCAAGACAGATTTAGAAGTTGCTAGAACATATCCAGATGTGTCTAAAGCAGTGTGGATGCCTTCTTGCTGGCAGCGGCGCAGCAGTTCTTCTACAAAATCTGGCTGCATCAAGGGTTCGCCACCGCTAACCGTCACGCCGCCTTTGCGAAGATAGGATTTGTAGGATTGGATCTCCTGCATTAACTCATCCACCGTAACGGGTTTTCCTGCGTCTAGTTGGCGGCAATCGGGATTGTGACAGTAGAGGCAGCGCAGCGGACATCCTTGCATAAACACAACAAATCGGATGCCTGGCCCATCCACCGTACCGCAAGTTTCAACAGAATGAATTCGACCCGAAATTGATGTAGAAGTGGGCATTGTTTTTGCCTCAAAAATGTGGATTGTAAGGAATGGGAATTCAATTAGTTCAATCGTGGGGAGGGGCGGGTTTTGTGGTCAAATCGATGGCCGGATGCCCATTGATCTGCTAAACCCGCCCGTACATCCTAAGCATAGATTTTGCAGGAGAGGCATTGGGTTGAGGTGCTTCAATTCAAGCTGCTTCATTTCAAACTGCAACCCAATGCCTCACGCTGGTAGAAGTGGCGGAGGCAGCGTCAATGCCGCCTATCGACTAAAATCGCTCGTGGAAGGTGCGGCTGATTACGTCTAACTGCTGCTCGCGGGTGAGTTTGATGAAGTTGACAGCATAGCCCGAAACCCGGATGGTTAGCTGGGGGTAGCGTTCGGGATGGTCGATTGCATCAAGCAACATTTCGCGTTGCAGAACGTTGACGTTCAGGTGATGTCCGCCATCGTGGAAGTAGCCGTCTAGCAAGCTGGCCAAGTTTGTTTTGCGATCAACCTCTGTTTTTCCTAGCGCAGCCGGAACGATAGAGAAAGTATTGGAGATGCCGTCTTGAGCGTGCTCGTAGGGCAGTTTTGCGACGGAAGCAAGCGAGGCAACGGCTCCTTTACCGTCTCGACCGTGCATTGGGTTGGCTCCGGGGGCAAAGGGCACTCCAGCTTTTCGACCGTCGGGGGTGCTGCCTGTCTTCTTGCCGTAGACGACGTTTGAGGTGATGGTGAGAATCGATTGAGTTGGGGTACTGTTCCGGTAGGTTTTCTGTTGCCGTAATTTATCCATGAAGGTTTCCACCAACGTGACTGCAATCTGATCAACACGGTTGTCATTATTGCCATATTTGGGATAATCGCCTTCTACTTCGTAATCAACGGCTAATCCTTCGGCGTTTCTTAATACTTTCACTTTGGCATACTTGATCGCAGACAGCGCATCCGCAACGACTGATAGCCCTGCCACTCCGCAAGCCATGGTTCGGTATACATCCCGGTCATGTAGCGCCATCTCCAACCGCTCGTAGCAGTATTTGTCGTGCATGTAGTGGATGACGTTCAGCGTGTTGATGTAAAGATTAGATAGCCAGGATAGCATCTGATCATACTTAGCCATCACCTCATCGTAGTTGAGATAGTCAGAGGTGATGGGTTCAAACTTAGGCGCAATCTGTTCACCTGATTTTTCATCCTTGCCGCCGTTAATCGCATAGAGTAAGGCTTTGGCTAGGTTGGCGCGTGCTCCGAAGAACTGCATCTGTTTGCCAATTCGCATCGCCGATACGCAGCAAGCAATGCCGTAATCATCACCGTAAACGGGACGCATCAAATCGTCGTTTTCATACTGAATTGAGCTAGTGTCTACAGAAACTTTGGCACAATATTGCTTGAAGGTTTCGGGCAGTTGCTCTGACCACAGCACGGTTAGGTTGGGTTCGGGTGCGGCTCCCAGCGTATACAGCGTGTGCAGCACTCGGAAGCTGGTTTTGGTAACGAGCGGTCTGCCGTCTTCGCCGATACCCGCAATCGATTCTGTTACCCAAGTCGGATCGCCCGAAAACAGTTCGTTGTAGTCCGGGGTTCTGAGGAAACGCACCATCCGCAGTTTCATCACAAAATGGTCGAGCATTTCTTGCAGTTCTGCTTCGGTGTAGATACCGCGTTGCAAATCGCGTTCAAAATAGATGTCCAGGAATGTAGAAACTCGCCCTAACGACATTGCCGCCCCGTTCTGCTCTTTCACGGCTCCCAGGTAAGCGAAGTAGAGCCACTGCACGGCTTCTCTGGCGTTGGCTGCGGGCTGGCTGATATCGAAACCGTAGCTTTGCGCCATTTGTTTGAGTTCTTGCAGCGCCCGAATTTGCTCGGAGATCTCTTCGCGCAGTTGAATCACCGATTCATCGATTCCAGCCACTTCCAGCGATTGCAACTGTAGTTTTTTGCTGTCAATCAGAAAATCAACGCCATACAACGGTACGCGGCGATAGTCGCCAATAATCCGTCCCCGACCGTAGGCATCCGGTAGTCCGGTGATGATGCCAGAACGGCGAGCCAACCGCATGTCGCGGGTGTAGGCATCGAATACGCCTTCGTTGTGGGTTTTGCGATATTTGGTGAAAATCTCTTCGGTTTGGGGATCAAGCTGATAGCCGTATGCCTCTAGCGCAGATTTGACCACCCGGATGCCGCCAAAGGGCATGATGGCGCGTTTGAGCGGGCGATCGGTTTGGAGTCCAACAATTTGCTCTCGCTCACGGTCAATGTATCCCGGCGCGTGGGAGGTGATGCCGGAAACGGTGGCGGTGTCTGCATCCAAAATGCCCTGCTGCCGCTCTTGCTGCATTAGTTGAGCGACCTGCTGCCAAAGTTGCTGCGTCCGGGCTGTTGCGCCTGCTAGAAACTGCTCGTCGCCTGTGTAGGGCGTGTAGTTGGTCTGGATGAAGTTACGCACATCGACCTGATCTGTCCATTCGCCAGGCTTGAAGTCTTGCCATGGGGAAAGAGTGGGTGCTGACGTAGGGTGTGATGCCTCTAATATCGTGCTGACCATGATGGTGTCCCTCATTGATGGGTTCAAGTATGATTCAAAATTGAAGTGAGGATGTCTGGAAAAAGAAATACCGTTGGTTGGGGCAGGTTTGACTCAAGGCTCTGAATGAAGCTAATGATTTATTGCCACACCTGCCCACGGAGAGTTGGTTTGATAGAACGCCCTTAATTTTGATGGACTGCCCTTAAACAGCGGCTTCTACAGTTTGTTTGGTGTTCTGACTAGTATTTTGTTTGGTGTTCTGACAGGGTTCCTCATAGTGACAGCGACCACAACATTGAAGTGATTCGTTGATGTCTTCGCCTTGGTATGCCTGGATGTAGAGTTCTTTCAGGTCTTGAATCAAGGGATAGCGCGGATTTGCACCAGTACACTGATCGTCAAAGGCTTGTTCTGCTAGTTCATCCAGTTTCGTATAGAAAACTGACTCTTCAACGTTCACGACTTCTTTAATGGTGGAAGGAATATCCAAATCCCGCTTCAGTTCTTCCACGGCAATGATCAGACGTTCTACTTTCTCATCCAATGTTGTTCCACCCAACTGGAGATAGTCTGCAATTTGGGCGTAGCGCTGTTTAGCATTCGGATATTTGTACTGCGGGAAGATCGCCTGTTTGAAGGGCACATCCGTAGCGTTATAGCGAATCACATGGGAAATTAACAAAGCATTCGCTAAACCATGCGGCACATGGAACGTTGAGCCGAGTTTGTGCGCCATTGAGTGACAAATCCCTAAAAACGCATTGGCAAACGCCATCCCCGCGATCGTTGCGGCATAGTGTACTTTCTCACGCGCCTCTGGATCGGCAGCACCGTTTCGATAGGAACGCGGCAAATATTGGAAGATCAGCGCAATCGCTTCGAGCGCTAACCCATTTGTGAACTCTGTGGCGAACACTGACACATAGGACTCAATTGCGTGAGTCAGGGCATCAACGCCGCCCCAAGCCGTCAAGCGTTTGGGCATCGACAACACCAAATTGGGGTCAACAATGGCGATGGACGGCGTTAGCGCATAGTCTGCCAGCGGATATTTGATGCCCACCCGATCGTCGGTGACAACGGCAAAAGGTGTGACCTCTGAGCCTGTACCGGATGTGGTTGGAATTGCCACTAAGGTTGCTTTTTTGCCCAGCGGCGGCAGTTCATATACCCGTTTACGAATGTCCATAAACCGCATCGCCAGCCCTTCAAATTCGATTTCGGGCTGTTCATACATCAGCCACATCACTTTTGCTGCATCCATCGGTGAGCCGCCACCCACGGCAATGATTACGTCAGGCTGATAGTTTCTAAGCTGCTCCAACCCTTTGTTAACGTTCGACAAAGTGGGGTCAGGCTCTACGTCATGAAAGATGTCATGCTTGATGCCGATGTCGTCCAAAACTTCCGTAATCTGATCGACGAGTCCCAAATCAAACAGCGGCCTGTCGGTGACAATGAAGGCGCGTTTTTTGTCGGCTAAATCTCGTAGCGCCACCGGCAGACAGCCACTCTTGAAGTAGACCTTCGGCGGCACCCGGAACCAGAGCATATTTTCGCGGCGCTCCGTTACGGTTTTAATGTTCAGCAAATGATGTACGCTTACGTTCTCAGAAATCGAGTTGCCGCCCCACGAACCGCAGCCCAGCGTCAGTGATGGATCAAGCTTGAAGTTGTAGAGATCGCCGATGGCTCCTTGCGAAGAAGGCGTGTTGATTAGCACCCGCGCCGTCTGCATATGGGTTTCAAAATAGTCGATGTCTTGATGATGGGTTGGGTCAGTGTACAGCACCGCCGTATGACCGCGCCCGCCAAAGGTGATCAACTGCTCGGCTTTGTCCACGGCCGATTGAAAGGTCTGGGCCCGATACATGGCCAAAATTGGCGACAGTTTTTCGTAGGCAAACGGCTCCTCTGGGCTAACAGCCTCCACTTCGCCGATTAAAACCTTCATGCCAGCAGGGACTTCAATTCCAGCCAGCACTGCCAGATTTGCCACCGATTGCCCCACAATGGCCGGATTCAGCCGACCGTCTTTGAGAATTTGGCTGCCCAACTTTGCCTTTTCTTCTGCGTTGAGGAAATAGGCTCCTCGTGCCGCAAATTCCTGCTTCACGGCTTCGTAGATCGACTCCAGCACCACCACCGACTGTTCGGAAGCGCAAATCATGCCGTTGTCAAAGGTTTTGCTGAGCAGAATCGAACTCACGGCGGTTTGAATGTCAGCCGTTTCGTTAATCACCGCAGGCGTATTTCCGGCTCCCACACCCAACGAAGGATGACCCGACGAGTAAGCCGCCTGCACCATGCCCGGCCCGCCTGTCGCCAAAATCAGCTTCACATCTGGATGCTTCATCAACGCTTGAGACAGTTCCACCGTCGGTTCGTCAATCCAGCCGATGATGTGTTCCGGCGCACCGGCCGCAACGGCAGCTTCTAAAACGATCTTGGCAGCTTCGATTGTGCATTCCTTGGCGCGAGGGTGGGGCGAAAAGATAATCGCGTTGCGGGTTTTCAGCGCAATCAGTGCCTTAAAAATTGCAGTTGAAGTGGGGTTAGTGGTAGGAACAATGCCCGCCAGAACGCCGATCGGCTCTGCAATTTTTTGGATGCCAAACGCTTTATCTTCTTCGACTACGCCGCATGTCTTTTCATGTTTGTATTTGTTGTAAATAATTTCCGACGCAAAGTGATTTTTGATCACCTTATCTTCAACCACGCCCATTCTCGTTTCCGTTACTGCCATCTTTGCTAACGGAATTCGGTTGGCGTTCGCAGCTTGAGCCGCTTTCTTGAAAATCAAATCGACCTGAGTGCAGTCATAGGTGGCATAGTGGTGCTGAGCCGTTTTGACCTGCTGAATCAACGTTTCGAGTTCTTGAAGGGTGGTGACTTTCATTTTTCTTGCTCCCACTGAGGGTTTGCCAGGAAGGGAAGTCAGATGTTTTTGAAGTGCCCCGTCTCCTGGACTATCTGAATCGTGCCTGATTCTCACCGCATCGACAATACAGTTACCTGCTGCACCTCACAGTTACCGGAAGTAAAAAATTAGGGCTGTGTAACTGGCGATTGCGCTTTCTAAAGGAATTGTTAAATCTAGTCAATCCATAAGACAAATCGAGTCAGCCCAGTTTTGCAGGTTTAAATTAAAGAGTGGAAAGCGTTGCAGAAGGTATTATGTCTGAAACTGACCCCTGTCAGGAATTCAAATGCCCAATTCAATTCACGCTGGATTTAATCGGCAGCAAGTGGTCAATTTTGATTTTACGAGAGCTATTTACGGCTGATCGCCGCACCCATGAGCTATTAGAGGCGCTGCCCGGAATTAGCACTAAAACGCTGATGATTCGCCTGCGAGAGTTGGAAAAATACGGATTGGTCGATCGCCGCATCTATGCAGAGATTCCGCCTCACGTCGAGTATTCTCTAACCGAGAAGGGACGCGAAATTCAGCCTGTTATGGCAGCCCTGCATCAGGTGGGTTCTCGATGGCTAAAACAGGAAGCTTGTGTGTGCCCTCTAGATGCTGTGGTCTAACTGCCTAGATGGGTTATCGCTGTACCCGATGTCAGATTGAGCAGTATCAAACCGTTCGCTATTTTTATTGCAAAATGTTATAACTTCTCAGAAACTAATCAAGTTGAATGAACGCAAAGCACTATTTGTAATTGCACTATTTGTAATTGTGCGGTTCTCAACTATTTGACGCCAATCAAATCTGTGCAGATCCAAAGTGTTCCTGCTGTTGGTAAGGGTTAACGGGTTAGTGAAGAGAAGCTGAAAAAGCTCCTATCCATTCTTTTACCCCCCAGAACGAGACTTCTATGGACTTCCAATTTCCCACCACCTGGCAAGAACTTGAACAAATTGTGAACGTTGGCATCTTAGATGAACTTGCGGTTGAATATAAGCGCAGTTCACGACTCACAGAACAATATGAGAACGATCGCCACATGCTTTCTCAGGAAAAAAGTATTCAGAATATCTACAGAGAAATAAACGCATCTCATACGAGATTAACAACTGGCGAAGAAATTGCCCTCACCTACAACAAATATCCCTATGATCTGCTGCTACAGAACCTTCCAGGCGTCACTCATGCGCTCTTCTGGTTCAAGGGTTCTGTGCCAATTGAAACCGCTCAGGCTCATTTGCAATCGATTGGCAAAACCTGCTGTCTATACGAAAATCCGGTGGCGCTGAAGTCCATTCCTGAAATTAGCCACTATCAGGTATTTTTGCTAAACCAGGATGTACGTTTTCCGTTAGCAGCCGCTTAAGCTACAGATTACCCAGCGCCTTTTGTCTCCTAAATCTCCCAAGCTTAGGGGCTTTCCGAACCACTGCTCAAAGTCCCTGGTTTGACGGACGAGAGAGGCTCACCAAACCCTAAGCTTGCCGAACTTTCAGGATCGTGGATTTAATCAATCCGTAGACTGTACGGGCGGGTTGAGCAGATCAATGGGCATCCTGCCATGGATTCGATAGTAAAACCCGCTCCTACCCACGATCGAACGGATTGAATTCCCATTCCTAAGCTTGCCGAACTTTCAGAGTAGCCTGAGTTTCTTGCTCATCCACTCATCCACTCATTCACTCATCCACCCATCCACCCATCCACCCATCCACATCCAAAACTCACCAGTCCCCTACCCTGCCATCAGCGAAGTTGCTTTTGCCTCAAATCCGGCTTTTAACAGAGCGCGAACGGTTGCCTGATGATCTTGCACGCGAAACTGAGCGCCCAACCGGACAATTTCCCGCCGATCGATGCCAGAAACCACCGCAATGATCGGAATTTTGCCGCTTTCATCTTCACCGCGCTGTTCCAGCAAAATGGTGCGCAAATAGTGCTGTTTGGTAATGTCTCCGGCGGTTCGGGCATCCAGTTCCACCGTCACCATCCGGACTTCTTCGATCGGTTCTGCGTCTTCAATCACAAACTGAGTGCGGTCATCGCGCCGATCGACTTTACCCCAAACCATCAGCCGCATATCGATTTGCAGATAATGCCCGATCCGCTCAAAGATTTTGGGAAACACAACGGCATCGGCTTGTCCGGTCAAATCTTCGATCTGCATTGCCGCCATGCGGTCGCCTTTTTTGGTGACAATTGGCTTCAGGGTGCTAATCATCACGATGGCGCTCAGGGTCATGTTGTCGGGTTTGTCGGCTAAGTCGCTAAGGTTAATTGGAGCCAACATTTTGGCGGCTTGCTGCACGGTTTTCAACGGATGATCGGAAATGTAGAAGCCGAGTAAATCTTTTTCTAGCTTCAGCTTTTCCTGGGGCGGATAGTCGGGTATGAGGGGCGCTTTGGGAGCCGTCTCGAAGCCGTTGGTAGAGCTGGAGGTTTCGCCAAACAAATCAAACAAATTGCCCTGCCCAATCGCCCGATCTCTAGCGCGAGACTGGGCCCACTCCAGCACCAAATCCAGATCATGGGCTAACTGATTACGGTTTGGATCGATGCAGTCTAACGCGCCACACTGAATCAATGCTTCTAGAGCGCGGCGGTTAACAGTACGCGGGTCGATGCGATCGCACAAATCAGCCAGGGAAACGAAATTGCCGTCGGCTTCGCGGGCTGCCAAGATATGTTCAATTGCGCCCCCTCCCACATTTCGCACCGCAGAAAGTCCAAACAAAATACTTTCCTGCAAGGGCGTAAAATCAACGCCTGAACGGTTGATGTCGGGCGGCTCCACCGTAATTCCCATTGTCATACAGGAAGCGATATACTTCTGCACCTTATCCTGATCACCGCTGTTTGTGGTTAGCAGCGCCGCCATGTATTCAACCGGATAGTTGGCTTTTAGGTAGGCAGTTTGAAAGGTAACGTAGCCATAAGCAGTCGAGTGGGATTTATTAAAGCAATATTCAGCAAATTGCACCATCTGTTCCCAGAGGGCTTCCGCAAATTTGGCGGGAACATCATTCTTCGTTGCACCGCCAACAAATAAATCTCGATGCTTTTCCATCTCCGCAGGCTTCTTCTTGCCCATAGCCCGCCGCAGTAAGTCGGCTTGTCCAAGCGAGTATCCTCCCATATCCTGGGCGATTTTCATGATCTGTTCCTGGTAGACCATGATGCCGTAGGTTTCCTTGAGAATTGGCTCTAGGATGTCATGCCCATATTCGATCCTTTCCCGTCCGTGTTTGCGGTTAATGAACTTGGGAATCAGTCCCGCATCCAACGGGCCAGGACGGTAAAGCGCCAGCACTGAGGAAATATCTTCTAGTCCAGAAGGGCGCAACTCTCGCACAATTTGCCGCATCCCAGAGGATTCTAGCTGGAAGATGCCTTCTAGTTCGCCTCTGCCCAAAAGCTGATAGGATTTCAAATCATCCATCGGCAAATGGTCAAGATCGATCGTAACGTTGCGGGTCTGCCCGATTAGCTCGACTGCTTTCTGGATCATCGTCAGGTTTTTCAGCCCCAAAAAGTCCATTTTCAGCAGACCGAGCGCTTCGATATCTTCCATGAAATATTGGGTGAAAACTGCACCATCGGCGTTGCGTTGCAGCGGCACAACTTCATCCAACGGCTGTGACGAAATCACCACCCCTGCCGCATGGATGCCGACACTTTTGTTCGTGCCTTCGATCCGCATCGCCATATCGAGCCAGTGGCGCACCTTCGGATCTTTGTCATACTTCTCTTTGAATTCAGGAGCGGGCGTTTTGTCAGAAATCATCATGCCGAGCTTGGTGGGCTTGCCGCGCACTACCGGGATCATTTTCGCCATCCGATCCGATTCGGCATAGGGAATGTCGAGCACCCGCGCCACGTCCTTCAGCACCGCCTTAGAAGTCATGCGGTTGTAGGTGATGATTTGCGCCACCCGATCGCTGCCATATTTTTCGGTGACATACTGGATCACCTCATCGCGGCGATCGATGCAGAAGTCGGTGTCGATGTCCGGCATTGATTTGCGTTCGGGATTGAGGAACCGCTCGAATAGCAAACCGTGATGCACCGGGTCAATGTTGGTGATCCGCAGCGCATAAGCCACCAGCGAACCTGCCGCCGAACCGCGCCCTGGCCCGACTGGAATGCCATGATCGCGGGCAAACTTGATGTAGTCCCACACCACCAGAAAATAGGCATCGAAGCCCATCTGATGCATCATTTGCATTTCGTAATCGAGCCGCTCGCGGTATTCCTGGCTGATTTCGTCGTAGTTTTGACAGTTGAAGCGCTCCATCAGCCCTTGCCGCGTCACTTCTTCCATGTAGCCGGAAAGCGTGTAGCCGTCAGGAACTGGGTAGTCGGGAATGCGCGGTTCGCCAAGAATCTGGTACTCTTCGACTTTGTCGGCAACAGCCAGCGTGTTGGTAATCGCTTCTTCAATCACATCGTCGGTGAGGTGATCGCGGAACAGCCAGCGCATCTCGTCAGTCGATTTCAGATACTCGGTGCCGCTATAGCGGAGGCGTTTGTCTTCGGCGATTAGTTTGCCGGTTTGGATGCAGAGCAGCGCATCGTGGGCTTCTACGTCAAAGCAGGAAATGTAGTGGGAATCGTTGGTGCAAATGAGTTGAATGTCGAGTTCGCGGGCAATTTGAACAATTTCTACATTCACGATCCGGTCTTCCTGGGAGCCGTGATCCTGAAGTTCCAGATAATAATCCTCGCCAAACAGGTCTTTATACCACTGCGCCACCCGCCGGGCGATTTCTGGCTTGCCCTGCATGATCGCCTGCGGCACTTCTCCGCCCAAACAGGCGCTCGTGACCATCAAGCCTTCACGATATTGCTCTAGTAGCTCTTTGTTGATACAGGGACGGGAAAAAATGCCCTTGCCTTGCGTGCCGTTTAAATGAGAGATAGTGGTCAACTTCACCAGGTTTTTGTAGCCCCTGCGTGTTTTTGGCTAACACGACCTGATGGTAACGGGGGCGCCGCTCTTGCTTGGTGATGTCGCCGTTGATTAAGTACATTTCGTTGCCAATGATCGGCTTCACGCCCTTGGCTTTGCAGACTTTCAGCAGTTCGATCGCCCCATACATGACGCCGTGATCGGTGAGGGCAATCGCAGGCATCCCTAATTCGACGACGCGATCGACCAACTGGGGCAACTGACTGGCTCCATCGAGTAAGCTGTAGTCGCTATGAATATGTAAACCAACGAAAGACATGGCACTTCTCAAACCAAACGGCTGAGATTAGCGTAGCGGATCTTTTCCCCTACATCTAGATATTTTTTTATTTTTTGACTCATTTCACCTCTACCAATAGCGTGAGCCAAGTATCCTAAACTCCTGACAGCAGTAGAAGGCTTACTGCATGTCCTGGTACTAATGTATCAAAAATGGCAACAAATTGTAATGATCGTCAGGGTAGTAGAAAATTTTGAACTGGGTATTCAATGCTAGGGGCTGTGATCCATTCCAGCTAAAACCCTGATGATGGCAAGGCGACAGCCCCTAGTCTGTTTTTGGAGGCGAGCGCGATCAAGCGGATGCGGCAAGCGTTTGACCCTGAATGGATGACGCGCCCTAACCCTACCTGCCTCAAGTCGAACAACAGATGCAACGGCTCTATGGCTCCTTTAGCGGAGAAGGATCGTCGTCCAAGTGTATACCCAAGACGAGGCGATTGCAGTGTTTGATGCTAATTGGAAGTCTCCAGCAACAGGCGTTGTGATTTCTCATGGCTGATATGACCCCAATCTCAACAGTGGCTACCTACATCTGGGTGCTCTCATGACACAAAAAATTTGCCTGTGATGCAATTGGCGATTGGTGGAAACAACAGACGCCACTATCCCCCAGCCACGTCGATTCTCCTGCTCTGTGATGGTCTGTGACGGCGGCGGGAGTAATAGCGGCAAAGCAATTCATCACTAAACCTGCCCGTACAGGAATTTTGGTTTCCAGAAATCTCCTTAATCTTCAACCGATTGCCAAATCTGGTTAAGTAACTGATTGAACGGTGTCCAGTTGTCATTTTGGGTGATATGTTCCCAAACTGCTTCAATTTCTGAGCGAATGATCACCGTTAAGGGGTTGTGTTGGCGCAGGCGTTTGGCGACGTGCTCCATTTCTGCGTCTGGGAGGCTTTGCAAAACCTGATGGTAGAACGAGCGCCACTGTTCTAATCGAGCGGCGGTGTTATCGTTGGCTTCTAAGTCGAGGGTTTGATTGAAGATCTGAGTTTCGTCTGTTCGCCAAGTTGGGTGAAATTGCTGGCGGAGGGCAGCAAAGAAAATGTGATAGCTAATTTTACTTTCCCAGAGGAATTGCAGCGTTCGTTTCAGGAGTTCTTCGGCGACTTCCTCTGTGACTTGGTCAATGGCGATTTCAAAACCCAATTTGCGGAGCATTCGCTGACGATAGATCGTGTGATAGTGTGCGTCAAATTGAGTAAGTGACTGCTCCATCTCGAAGGAGTTGATCACGGCTTTGAGAGGTACTTGCAGCATTTGCAAATTCCACAGGCAGGCGGCGGGCTGATTGGCGTAGCAATAGCGCCCGAAATAGTCGAAATAGGCGGCTGTGAATTTTGGGTCGAATGCTTCGATGAATGCGTAAGGGCCATAATCAAAGCTCTCGCCTGTAATGCACATATTGTCGGTGTTGAGAACGGCATGACAGAAGCCAACCGTCATCCACTGTGCAGTCAAATCTGCGACTCGCTGAACCAATTCTGTGTAGAAGCGAAGGTAGGCATCGTCTTGATTCAGTAAATGCGGGTAGTAAATTTGAATCACATGATCGAGTAATTTTTGAATCAGATCATTCCGTCCCACATAGTGCAATCGTTCAAATGTGCCGAAGCGAATGTGGGAACGAGAAAACCTGACCATGACAGAAGCACGAGTTGGAGAAGGCTCATCACCGCGCCAAAGTTTCTCCCCCGTTTCGATCAGGCTGAGGCAGCGAGACGTGCGTACACCGAGCCGATGCAACATTTCTGCCGCTAAAACTTCCCGCACGCCGCCTTTGAGGGTGAGCCGCCCGTCGGCAGTCCGCGAGTAGGGGGTTCTGCCCGATCCTTTGGTGCCAAAGTCGTAGAGGTCGCCATCTGTGCCGCGCACTTGCCCGTAGAGGAATCCGCGCCCGTCGCCCAAAGCAGGGTTGTATTCCCCAAACTGATAGCCGTGGTATCGCATTGCTAAAAAGGGTTGCCGCCTCTGAAACTGCCCGAAGGCTTCGATAAAATCGGCATCGCTGACTGTCTCAGGATTAAGCCCCAAAATAGATAGCACTTGGTCATTGCGAAATCGCAACTGATGCTGCGGAAATTCAGCCGCCGTCACGAGATCATAATAATCTTCTCCCAAGCTTTCAAAGGCAGGCTCGTAGGGCAGGGTGAGGAATGGATTGGTGGTGTTGAGACGATCGAGAGCAGCAGTCATAAGCGGAGGAATGCCAAGCAGCGGACTACATCCATTCTTTCAGATTCTGCTCCTCAACGGGTTCCTCAATTTGGCACAGCCTCAATTGCCATAGAACAACCTGCCCCAACCGGAATTTTCGCCTTCGGGTAGCCAACGACGATTCAAGATGGTGCGCGGATAAACAACTTCTTTACCGTTCAAAACGGAGCCTGTGTAGCCGCCGCCCGCATCAAGCAAGCTGCCAAACGGATCGTGGCAAATATAGTCCTGTTTTGCGGTCTTACCAATTACAACAATCATGTGGCCGCCAGTTGGAGAGGCGAGCGAGCCGCGATGCAGAATGCCAATCACAATCGGTAAGCCGGCTGCCAACGATTTATCGAGGTCATCAAATCCGAGATTTGTGTGCCAAGTGGATTTGATTTTGATCTCCGCCAGCGCTTTGGTTTGGGCCCCGTGATCGGTAGTGTCGCCATATTTGCGGACAATTTGGTAATATTCATCGTCGCTTTTAATTTTTGCGCCCAAAAAGCGAGCCACCATCGCACAGCTTGACGTGTTGCAGGTGCGCGTTGGCTCATATCGGTTGTCTACTTGCTGGTAGTAGGGAACCTTCAGCCGAAGTTCTTTTCCTTTTGGAGCGGTGTGAAGCCATTCTTGCCAAAGGCGAAAGAAGCCTTCCATCGTTTTCGGTTGGCTCGACTGCTCTAGCCACTTTAGCGCCGCGTTTTGGTGGGGTTCTGCTTTGTAAGATTGAAAGACTTGTACGAAGTTGATCGGGCCTCTCTCTTCGCCATCCCGCCACATCAGGGCAAATTCGGACTGCTTTTGCGCACCCGTTGAACCTTGCAGCCATTGAATCAGCTTGATTTGCTGCGGATGGTTGCGAAATTCTCTAGCAATCGAGAGTAAGCTAAGTGGTTCAGATGTCAATGATGATCCAGGTTGGGCAGTTGTTGCAACCATATTTCCCTCCACCGATTTGCAGATTTTTACTCAGAATTCCCGTAACCACAGATTCAGCAACGAAAAATAGACAGTAAGCCATCCGGACATGAAAGGGTAGTGATCAAACAGGCAATTTATGATTCACTAATCCAACCCCTGATTCCGGTGAACCGGATCAAATTTTTGCGAGTCGCTGGCAGAAGTCTGTAAAATTTCGGTAATGCCGATTGCCTAAACTCCTTGTTTGCATAAAATATGAACGCGATAATCGCTCAATTAAAAGACTGTTTTGAACAGGCATTGGTTGCCGCCTTTGGGAGCGAATTTGCCGGAACTGATCCAATTTTGGTTCCTGCCAGCAATCCCAAATTTGGCGACTATCAATGCAATGTGGCGATGTCGTTAAGCAAGCGATTGGGCAAAAATCCGCGTGAAATTGCGGCTGCCATTGTCGAGCATCTCAACGTAGATGATCTTTGTGAGCCGCCGAGCATCGCAGGGGCAGGCTTCATCAACCTCACGCTCAAGCCCGCATATCTAGAAGCCCAACTGCGGCAGATGCAAACCGATTCGCGGCTAGGCATCGCCCCAACCAAGTACCCCAAACGCACGATCGTCGATTTTTCTAGTCCCAATATTGCCAAAGAGATGCATGTCGGGCATTTGCGCTCAACAATTATTGGTGACAGCATTGCGCGAGTGCTGGAGTTTTTGGGGCATGATGTGCTGCGAATTAACCATCTGGGCGACTGGGGCACGCAGTTTGGCATGTTGATCACCCACTTAAAGCAAGCCTATCCCGAAGCGCTGACCACTGCGAATGCGTTGGCGTTGGGTGATTTGACGACTTTTTATAAACAAGCCAAACAGCGATTTGACGAAGACGAAGCCTTTCGGGAAACCTCGCGGCTGGAAGTGGTGGCGTTGCAGGCGGGCAACCCAGAGACGCTGAAGGCGTGGCATTTGCTGTGCGAACAGTCTTTTCTGGCGTTTCAAGAAATCTATGAGTTGCTGAACATCAAAATCACCAATCGCGGTGAGTCGTTCTATAATCCTTTGCTGGCAGGCGTCGTGGAGGATTTAGCGAAGCTGGGACTGCTGGTGGAAGATCAGGGGGCGCAGTGTGTGTTTCTGGAAGGTTTCACCAACAAAGAAGGCGACCCACTGCCGTTGATTATTCAAAAATCGGATGGCGGCTACAACTATGCCACCACTGACCTGGCCGCCATTCGCTATCGGACGCAGCAAGATCAGGCAGAGCGAATCATTTACGTCACCGATGCGGGGCAGGCAAATCACTTCATGCAGGTGTGGCAGGTGGCGCGGCGAGCAGGCTGGGTTCCCGAAAATGTGGAGCTAGTCCATGTGCCGTTTGGATTGGTGCAGGGCGAAGATGGCAAGAAATTTAAGACTCGTTCGGGCGATACGGTGCGGCTGCGGGATTTGCTAGATGAGGCAGTGAGTCGGGCACGGCAAGACTTGGAAACCCGTCTAGAAGCGGAAAACCGCCAGGAAACCGAGGAATTTAAGGCGCACGCAGCAGACGTCGTGGGCATCAGCGCCGTTAAGTATGCCGATCTGAGCCAAAACCGCACAAGTAACTACATTTTCAGCTACGACAAAATGCTGGCGTTGCAGGGAAACACGGCTCCCTATATGTTGTATGTCTATGCGCGGATCAACGGCATTCGGCGCAAGGGCGACATTGACTTCGAGCAGCTTGGGGCAAATTACCCGATCGTGTTGCAGGAAGAGCTTGAACTGACGCTCGCCAAACATCTGCTTGGGTTCGATGAAATTTTGAGCGCCGTTGAAGCCGACCTGATGCCCAATCGCCTCTGTCAGTATTTGTTTGAACTTAGCCAAAAGTTCAACCAATTCTATGATCGCTGCCCAATTCTGCAAGCGGCAGAACCCCAGCGCACCTCTCGGCTGATCCTGGCAGATTTGACGGCTCGTACCGTGAAATTGGGACTGTCGCTGTTGGGGATCGCGGTACTGGAGCGGATGTAGTTGGCGTGAATGTAGTTGGCGTGAATGTAATTCGTGTGAATGCAGTTGGCGTGAATGCAGTTGGCGTGAATGCAGTTGGCGTGAATGCAAGGTGAATCTAGCTGGAGTGAATGTAATACCGATAAACAAACTTCATGACAGATCTTGACGCCAAACCAATCCCCCTCAGTCCCCCTTATTAAGGCTACGGTGTACACACATCTCGCATTGGAAGTTAAAACCCTGCTTGATCCCCCTCAATCCCCCTTAAAAGGGGGACTTCAAGCCAGTTGTGGGTCGGTTCCCCCTTTTGCAAGGGGGGTTAGGGGGGATCGTTCAACTTGTGTGTACACAGTAGCTTATTAAGGGGGATGCCAGAGGCAGGGGGATCTGATC
>JAAUQT010000038.1 GCA_012033495.1 Cyanobacteria bacterium RM1_2_2
AGAGGGTTGCTAATTCCCCTTGAAACGCCTCATCAAACAATTCGTGTCGACTTGACGCAGGAATGTCAACCGTTTGACCCGTTTAATCCGCTTGACTACCTTTTGCTCGGTTGCCGACAACGCTATCGGTGGGTTCCACAATCGAGGACGCATGGTTACTCTCACGCTACAGCACCTCGACTGTACCCCCGTTTCAGCCCTTTTGATTAGGTGACCGACGCTCTAGGATTGCGATAGTCGTTAAAAAACGCCGTAATTAGCTCGTCGCAGCAGCCCTTTAATGCCGCTAGCAATGCTACAAGCTGACAAAAAATCACAGGCTCCAAAGCTGATTTTGTTCGCAATTCTGCCGCCTGCCCTCTGCCCTTCCAAGCGTCGCACTGAGCGCATCTGTTGAACCCGACAGGTTTTGGGGAACTCTACATCTAGAATCCATCAGGGTTCTAAAGCTAAATCTGAACATAAAACAAAAACAGGTTGCTACTCAAACAATCTGCTGATTGAAACCCAATTACCCTCATTGGAGCGACTGCATGTCCTCGCATCGTTTGCTACTCAATCTAGCCCGACGCTATCCCGGCTTGATTACGCTCAACATTGCTTTAGGATTCTCTGGAGCGTTATTTAATGGCATCAGCACGGCTCTGATTATTCCAGTTTTGCTGAGCTTTTTGGGGCAGTCGATCGCGACTAAAGGCGCTCCTCCCATCATTCAAGCGTTACTTGCTCCGTTTCAGGCTCAGGCAGGGGAATACAACATACTGCTGATGACGGGTGCCATTTTGCTGATGATTGGGTTGAAGAACGTTGCAGCATACTGTAATGCGCTGATGTCAGGATTGTTGAAGCGAGCCACTTCTAACGATCTGCGCGATCAAGGACTACGGCTTCTGCTGGAAGTAGACATGGACTACTATGTCAAAACCGGAATTGGGGATATCATCAACCGATTGAATGGCGAGGTTTCTAGAGCCGCGAGCGCTATCAGCACGATTACTCGCACCATCACCGTAGCAGTGACAGTGCTTGTCTTTACAGGTCTGCTCCTGTCGATGTCATGGCAGTTAACCATCATTTCAACCGTTCTGCTGGCAGTTGTTGCTTTGGTAAATCAACGTAGCATTGTTCGCTCTAAGATTTTTGGCAGACAGCTTTCTGAGGCATCTAAAAACTATTCGACAAATGTTCTTGATATGCTGTCAGGAATGCGGCTTGTACGTTCTACTGCGAATGAGCAAGCTGAATATCAGCGCATTAAAACTCAAATTATGAATCGGGAGCAAGCCGAATTCAAAGCGCAGTCCACCTCAGCCTTGATTGAACCCGTCAGTGAAGTGACTGGAATTTTCGCGCTGCTGTGTATTGTATTTATCGGACGCACGTTCTTTAGCGAACAAGTCGAATCCTTCTCAACTGTTTTGTTAACGTATCTTTTTATTTTGTTTCGCACGTTGCCGCTAGTTGCGCAATTAAATTCAGCCCGGAGTCAGCTTGCAAATATTTCGCCTAGTTTAGACATCGCCCAAGACTTCCTGCGACGCGACAACAAATCCTTCATGGCGAATGGCTCAGTTCCGTTTCAGGCACTACAGGAAGGCATTCACTTTCAGCAGCTTTTCTTTGCTTATCCGGGACAGACGAAGCAGGTTTTGAAAGGCATCGATCTCTATTTGCCGCGTAATTCAACCCTTGCTTTGGTTGGTGCATCGGGAGCGGGTAAATCAACCTTAGCTGACTTGTTGCCTCGGTTTTACGATCCAACAGGTGGCTGCATCACCATCGATGGGGAAGATTTGCGCAATTTCGATTTCCACTCGCTGCGTCGGGCAATGGGGATCGTCAGTCAGGATACGTTTTTGTTTAACACCTCAGTTCGAGAAAACATCGCCTACGGCTGTCCTCACGCTACCGACGATCAAATTATTGATGCCGCAAAACGTGCCAATGCCTACGACTTCATCACGCAGCTTCCCAACGGCTTTGAAACCCAAATTGGCGACCGGGGTGTGATGCTTTCGGGCGGACAGCGACAGCGGCTTGCCATTGCCCGTGCGTTGGTGCAAAATCCTGAAATTCTAATTCTAGATGAAGCCACCAGCGCTTTGGATACGGTTTCAGAACGGCTCGTGCAGGAAGCGATTGAGCATCTGAGCCGCGACCGCACCACGCTGGTGATTGCGCATCGGCTCTCCACCGTCCAGAAAGCTGACCAAATTGCCGTGCTGGAACAGGGCAGGGTTATGGAACTTGGAACCCACGATCAGCTACTTTCCCAGAATGGATATTATGCGCGGCTCTGCCAAATGCAGTTTAGCGATCAAACCCGGCTGCAAACTGAAGCAAGCCGACGACAGGTGTCTAAAACTTCCTATGCAATGCGGTCGTTGCTCAACAGTTTGGTGGGTTCGCTTAGCCTCGTAATGAATGGGTTAGTAGATGACCTCGAAGAGCAGGAAGAGTTTACGCAAGAAGCTTACGATTTAGCGCTGAGCTTAACCCGCTGGTGGGAGACGTTAGAGCGAGAAGCGAAAGGCCCGCTGCTTGAAGACCTACCGTTGAATCCGGGCGCAATTGCCGAAACCAAAGCCCAACTTTCTTAAAAGATTTTGTTCATCCCTAAACCTGCCATGATTAAGGACTATCTTTTCTTCACTCGCAGTACACTTCCTCAGCCCGGAGCCGACTTTATTCAGATTGTCAATTGTGCTAATGGAGCCGCCAACCTGGGCTATTCTGCGGTTTTGACTTATCTCGATCAAGGCTTCAACGCACTGAATCCAAATCAATGGCTGCACCCATTCCAGCCTAAATCTCCTGATGGTGATCTTGCTCACTACTACACATTCCAAGATCGGCTTAAAGTAGCTGCTTTGCCCATGCCGTGGCTATTACATCGTTATTTTCCAAATAAGTGGACAAATCCTAGCACACTAACTTGTAAATATTATTTACCCTTGCATTTACGTCCTACTACTCAGATTGTTCATACCCGTGATTGGAATTTCATCAAGGCAGCAATTCGTTGTGGTATTCCGGCTATCTATGAACATGATCACTACGCAGAAAAGCCTTTTGAGCCAGAAATTGTTCATCACCCGCTGTTTCAGGTTGCCGTAACCGTTGCCGATCCAATTCAGCGAGACATGATTGAGCACGGAATGCCACCCGAAAAGATTGTTAAATTGCACAATGGCTTTAACCAACTGTTCTTAACGAAGCATCCTCATCAAGCCGAGGCTTGGCGGCAGCGCTTGCTGGGTCAGCATCAGCACTTAGCGGTTTATTCGGGAGCATTATTTCCCTTCAAAGGGGTGGATTTGCTGATAGAGATTGCCAAAGATTTGCCTGACGTGCAGTTTGTCTTTGCTGGAGGTGACGAGACGCAGGTTGCCGCCTATCGAAAACTTGCGAGAGAAAAACAGACTGGGAATACTCAATTTCTAGGGCACCTGCCTCATGAAAAGTTGGCAAGTTTGCTGCAAGCGGCAGATGTTTTGCTGCATCCCCACTGTTCGGGTGAAGCGGCAACATTTACTTCCCCAATGAAATTTTTTGATTACATGGCTTCAGGAACGCCGATTGTTGCCACAGAAATTCCGCCATTGATGGAATTCAAGCCTTCTGGTGTAGTTGCCGGATGGTGCGAACCGGATCAGCCGATTCAGCTACGGGAGTGTCTGCGCCACGTTTTGCAGACCCATCCACGGCGGGCAGAAGGTTATGCCAACAGCATGGAATTTGTGCAGCAGTTCTCTTGGGAAAATCGCATCGCCACGGTGTTGAAGTATGTAGAGGACTCCTTCAAGCCTGCCGTAGCTCAGTAAATTTGTTGGGTTCAATGAATCGAAAGGGTGGGATTGAAGGGCCGCCGTCCCTACAGATTCATCCCGAAAAGTTATTTTTCGCTGATCTTATCTGGATGCCGATTACCTGAGAGCAAGTGCATAACTTGTACAAGCTCAATCCTACATGAAGGTATATCTCCTCACACACACTGCTATGAACGTTAAACTCCCTGTTTTAACTGGTTTTAGTTTGGGTCTGGCTGCTTTTATGTCCGCTGCCCAACCCGCGTTGGCTGATGTATCAATCGAAATTATTTCCCGCTCTGGTTCCGTTAGAGGCGCAAATCCTGGAAGCGGAGTTGAAACCAACGCTCCATCTTTTCAGCCCACTGCTTCTGAAAATGAGCCAGATCGCCAGGATCGGGTGCAGCCGCGCTCGCGGATTTCTGTGGACGCTGAACAAGACACTGCTGAGCCTACCGACGATGAGTTTGAAGGAATTCTCATTCGGATCTAGTTGCCTTTGTTTACACTGATCCCATTTCAACGATGAAGCCGGAGCCATTGTCAGACTCATTCTGCCGAATTACGAGCTACCCATGGATCTAACTTTTGGATCTAACTTTCGGGTGTTCCAGTAAGTTCGCCAGCTTTTGCTGAGCAGCAGTTGTCCGATTCGTTTGATGTGCTCTAAGCTCCTCTGGATCGAGCGGCGCAGTATTTTGTAACAATACCGTGAATGCTCCGGCTCCTAAACTCGTTTGCGGAAACATCCGGTAACAGGGCAACGCCGTGAGGTGCGATTGGTAGGCTGCTAAATGGGGCACTTCGACAGGCTGAAACTGAGGGAACTTTTGCAACAGCCATTCTGTGACTTGCTCATTTTCTTCGAGCGAGTAGGCGCAGGTCATGTATGCCAAAAAACCTTGTGGCGCGACGATTTGAGCCGAATTTGCCAAAATCCGCTTCTGCCGATTGGCATTCTTGTTGATGTTCACCGGATGGAAGCAACCGGGATTTTTTTCGCCTTTTGCCAGCAAAGATTGCCCGGTGCAAGGCGCATCTACGATTACGAGATCGGACGTTTCAGGAATGTCGGCAGCTAGCAGACTCGAATCGAACATGACGGCAACGCAAGGTTGCACCTGACAGCGTTTGAGATTTGAGGTGAGTGCTCCCAGTCGTTTGCCGATTACCTCATTACTGATCAGCAACTTCGGCTGTAGGGCTTTCCAGGCAAAAATACTCTTGCCGCCCGGCGCAGCGCACATATCCAATACGGTTTCAATGGGATGCTGCATCTGCAACAGCAAAATCTGCAACAGCACCGATGCCGCAAATACTGAAGAAAAATCGAGACAGTAAAATGCGCCTTGATTGTGCAGCGGATGCCGTCCGGGTTTGGCATCGAAGGCTAATCGATCCACAAAAGGCGGCTGCCAGTCTAGAGGAGGTTCCACTACAAACGGGAACGGGTCGGGTCGTTGTCCTAGCCAGAGAATGCAGGGGTGAAAGGCTTGTGGCTGCATCAACGCTTCGATAAACTGCGCCTGCTCGCTCGGCTCAGGAAACAGCTTTTGGCTAAATTTTTGTAGCAATCGGGGCGCTTGTTCCATGAATTTTGGCTTGCAGCAGGGTGGCAATCTCACCGTCCGATAGGCCTGTCACCTCGACGGTTTCAACTGGGACGTTACGACGCTGGAGATCGTAAGTATAGGTGCGATCGTAGTAGTCCAAGATCAAATCGAATGCGGCAGTTAAGTTATTTTGTTGGATCAGTTCAACGGCTTGCTGGGTGCGGAGTCCGCCCAATCGCTTGCGAATCCGCTCGGTGGCAACCATCAAATCTACACGACTGGCAGCGCCGTAAACCTGCACCAGTAAGGCAAGCCGCTCGGCTCGACTTCGAGCAATTTCGATGATGTGAGAGCAATTCATCTGGTGAAATACGGCTTCGGGAATGCGGCATTGTCCAATGCCACGGCTTTCGGCTTCTAGCCAAACCGGACGCTGGGGATCGAGTTTTGCCCACTGAAGCGCAATCTGGTTTTCAAACTGTTCGGTTGTGGGCTGCGGCGGCAACCCCAGGGCGCCAAAACTGCTGCCCCGATGATGAGCCAACGCTTCTAGGTCAATCACCTGCTCGCCTTGAGCCGCCAGCGCCGCGAGAATATCGGTTTTGCCCGTGCCCGTCATGCCGCCCAAAATCACAATCGGTTTGGGAGTCTCGAACTGCTGAAACGCCCAGCCACGAAAAGCTTTATAGCCGCCCATCAGCAGAGAGACTTTGAAACCTGCCATTTCCAGCACCCAAGCAACTGCTTCACTCCGCATTCCACCCCGCCAGCAGTGCAGCCGAACTCGGCGATCGGGGGCGATTTGCTTTGCCTCCGTAATAAAATCTGCGAACTTTGGGCCAGCCATCGCAAACCCAAGCTCTACGGCGGCATCGCGTCCTTGCTGCTTATAACAAGTGCCCACCTGGGCTCGCTCATCGTCGCTGAACAGCGGAAAGCTCATTGCGCCAGGAATATGCCCTTGAGCGAACTCAGAGGGGCTGCGAACATCTAGCATCGCACCCGGCATATGGAGAAATTCGGTAAAAGGAAGAGAGTGAGGCACGTCGGCAACAGCAAGCAATAAAAAGCGATAAAACAGTGAGACAACAGAACCGTAAGACTCGCAATCAGCAATCGGGTATCCAGTTGAAGTCGGCACTCATGATTGACTATAGCGATTTTTGCCCTCAGGAGTGGAGGAAGTAGAAAAGCAGTTCCCTTTTTTCCTCTGAGCGTATAATTTAGTGGATTTTGTCAGAGCCAGTCTCTAACAACCCAAATCAACCGCACAAAACCAACGGCATAAATCATGAAGGCGCTGAGTCATCCAGAAGTATTAGGACTTGCTAGGCAGGGGGAACCCCAGGCAATTGCTTGGCTGATTAACCAGGCGCTCAGTGCAAGAGGGGTCAACGTCAGGGCGGTTTTACAGGCGGGCTGTTTGCATGTGCTCTTAGAGTCGGAACAGATTCCGGATCTGGTGATCTACGGGCGAGTAGTATATGCAGCAGTCCTTTGTTTGGGTGTGCCTGCCATTGAAACGCTGCGAGTCTATGGACGGCAGCAAGGAACCAGTGCCCCTGCCTGGACGCAAGCCTTTCGGTTAGCAAAAGCAGGTTTACCAACCAGCCTGGAAGCTAATCCAGCAGCCAGCACAGCCAGCCAGCTTGATCCCCACGAAGCCGCGCCAGATCTGCACTTGGCTCCAGAATTGCCTTCACCTGTGCCAGTTAGAGCCAGCCGATCGAGACTCAAATTCTCGCCTCCCTCGCTGCCATCTTCCCCCATCTCGTTGCCGCTCGCACTGTCAGTTTGTGCTGGATTGATTGGGCTGGGGGCAGGGCTGAGCTACCTCAAAACCGTTCAAGCCGACCAGATCGAGGCAGGCATCCCCGATGCTGCGTCTGTCAGTCCGGCTACTGCCAACTCACCGGCTCCCCCGACAGGTCGAGCCTTGCTGCCTGCTGCTCCTGTGCCATCAGCATCGCCATCAGTATCGCCATCAGTATCGCCATCAGTATCGCCATCTGCACCCACGCCGCCCGTCCCCCCATCTTCAGCAGTGTCGCCCGTCTCAGAGGTGTCCGTCACCATTAAGGCAGTGGGCGACTTGATTCCGGGCAGCACCTATTCTGGAAAATCGAATTTGCCGACCGAACCCGGAGAGGCGTTAACTGCTGAGCGCGAGTTTTTGTTTGGCAACATCAGACCGTTTTTTGATCAGGCAGATATTTTATTTGGCAACTTCGAGAGCACCTTGACAGACGAGCCGTATCCCGCCAAGGATACCAGCCAAAACATGACCTTCGCCTTTCGGACGCCGCCCGTTTATGCCCAAATGCTGCAAGAACTCGGATTTGATGTGCTCAGCGTTGCTAACAACCACTCGATGGATTTTGGCGAGCAGGGCTTTGCCGACACCATCACCCACATCGAGCAAGCCGGCATGAAGGCAGTGGGACGAAAAGGGCAAATTGTCTACACCACAGTAAATAACGTGACTGTAGCTTTTATCGGCTTCAGCTATCTGCCCGACCACAACCTGATGCATGACCTGGAAACCGCAGGCGCGTTGGTTCAGGAGGCGAAAAAACAGGCAAAAATCGTCGTGATCTCAGTTCACGCAGGCGCAGAAGGCTCCGACCAAACTCGTGTCAGCAACCGCAATGAATACTTTTTTGGCGAAGATCGCGGCAATTTGGTCACTTTCTCTCGCACGATGGTCGATCAGGGCGCAGACTTGATTCTGGGACATGGGCCGCATGTGCCGCGAGCCATGGAACTCTACCAGGGCAAGCTGATTGCCTACTCGTTGGGTAACTTTATGGGCTATAAAACCCTTTCCACCGTCGGCACGCTGGGCGATTCGCTGATCTTGAAAGCCGAAATGGACGCAGAAGGAAATTTTGTTGGCGGTAGAATTATTCCGGTTGCCCTTGATGCCAATGGTGTCCCAAAACTGGATGATTACTTTCGCAGCGTGGTGCTCATTCGCAATTTAATCCAACAAGATTTTCCTGAAACCCCGCTCACTATCGACGATATGGGCTACATTTTGCGGAACAGCAGCTAGCAGCACCCCCTTAATGGACAGAGAAGGTTATCATCACAACATAGCTGTGTTTTGCATTCGCCTCTGTTTGTGTTCACGGTCACGAGTCCTTGATCACACCCTTTTTGTCCTGTGATTCCTAGCTCAACTGAATTCATATCGCCGCTGATTGCCCAAGCTAGCCCAATCCTGGGAGATGTTTGGATTGATTTGGGCGTTTTGGTGTTAATGCTGTTTCTCTCTGCTTGTTTCTCTGGCTCTGAAACTGCCATTACTGCCCTTGACAATCTCAAGTTACGCTCCCTAATCACCGATCAGGGCGATCCAGGAGGGATTTTCTCGCTGGTTTTAGAAAAACGAGCCAGGTTTATTACGACGCTGCTAATCGGCAATAATCTGGTCAACAACTTTTCAGCGATTTTGACTAGCAACCTGTTTGCAGTTTGGTTTGGCACTGACGAATCAATTGTTCTGATTGCAACGGTTGCCGTCACTATCATCGTCCTAATTTTTGGTGAAATCACGCCTAAGTCGCTGGCAATCAACAACGTTTTGCCGATCTTCAAAGCGGTCGTTCGCCCCATTTATCTGCTCTCGCGGGTTTTGTCTTGGACTGGGATTGCCTTTTTGCTTGAAAGTATTGCCCAAGCTGCAATTCGGCTATTTCAAGGGAATGTGGTGCAGCAAGGCGAATCGGTGAAAGATTTGCAGTTGATGATCGAGATTTTGGGCGGCAAAGGGCAACTCGACCTCAACAAGCGCCAATTGCTAAATAAAGCGCTCATGCTGGATCGCCTGACTGCCTACGATGTGGTTAAACCTCGCGTTGAGATGCGCACGATTTCCCACGAAGCCAGCCTGCAAGATCTGGTGAATTTGTGCCTCGAAACAGGCTATTCTCGAATTCCGGTGCAAGAAGAATCGAAGGATGAAATTATCGGCATCGTGCATTTGAAACGCGCCCTGCAAGCCCTCAACACGCTGCGGCAAGATGGCTGCGATACGGATGCTTCAGTGACGGTTGCGATAGATCCGCCCGTTTATGTGCCAGAAGTAAAGCGTGTGGCTGACCTGCTTAAAGAAATGTTGCAACAGCGGCTACATCTGGCCATCGTCGTGGATGAATACGGCGGCACAGTGGGGCTAATTACTCTAGAAGACATCCTAGAAGAACTCGTGGGAGAAATTTACGACGAAAGTGATTTTCCGAGTCGCATCCCCTCTGCTGGACGTGGCCGTTCTGTTAACTTACAGCGCGGGCGTGGCTAACTTTCGGGATCGGCTTTTTTCACAGTCAGGACGGCTGACTGTAAGTTCACACCAATTGACCAACAAAGCATCATCGTCATCTGATTGAGAATTTCTTTGCGAAGTCAAGCAGTATCGAGCGATTGCGATGCGCTATGACAAGTTAGCAGAGACGTTTCTCAGTGCACATAGCGGCTATCGTCATCTAGCTCAATTGATGACACACCCTAGTCAGAGGATGTTTGAAAAGTAGTTAGTTGTGATTCTAAGCACTCGTGGTTCCTTCCTTAGCCCTTTTAAAAAGGACGAAATTGGGCTTTAAGTTCCTCTTTCTAAGGGAAATTTAGGAGGATCGAGATTGCTTTGATACCAACAAGAGAACTTTTCAAACATCCTCTAAGACTCAAAAAAAATATACGAAAGTTAAGCAAAATATAAAAAGTGCGCAATAATGCTTATAGTTTTTTACCCGATGCTCTGAATCTTTTTGAGATTAGGTAAAAAATTTAGGTCATCCAACCTAACCCCTAACAGCTAGCAAAGGAAATCTGCTATGAGTGCCCATTATTTAGCAGGGAAACCTGTCTTAGTGACTGGTGGAGCGGGATTCATCGGTTCACAGTTAGTGAGTGATTTATTAGCAATTGGCGCAGAAGTTGTTGTCATTGACAATGAATCTAGAGGATCAAAATCAAATCTAGAAGATGTCAATTTTGGTATCCGAGACAACAAAAACTACTTTAAAGTTGATCTGCGTGACCCGGATGCACAGAGGTATTTCAAAGACATTCACACGGTCTATCATCTTGCTGCCGATGTGGGCGGTATTGCCTACGCTTTGAGTCAAGGCATCCAGATTTGGAAAAACAATACGCTGATCGACGCCAATGTGTTTGAAGCCGTGCTGAAGCATCAAGTGCCAAACTTGGTTTACGCTAGCTCTTCTTGTGTCTATCCGTTGAATCTGTCTTCTCCCGATCGGGCGCTTCAAGAATCCCATGCTTGGCAGGGCGAAATGCACACCCTCTATGGTGGCGAAAAGTTGCTGGGCGAAAAGGCAATTAGAATGCATTTACAAGGCTCTCATCCAACAAATACCGCTGTGGTTCGTTTCCATAACGTGTATGGGCCGCGCAGCATCATGAAGGGGAGGAACGCGCAGGTGATCCAGGCTTTAATCTCTAGAGCTTTGAATCATCCATCTAAAAACTTGGAGGTTTGGGGCAGCGGACAGCAGGGGCGAGATTTTATTCACGTCAGCGATATTACCCATTGGTTGGTCAATCTTTGGCTGCCAACGACAAATTCTTTGCCTCAAGACCCGATTCAACGCGGCTCTGGAATCAACACTCAAATTCGAGAAATTGCGCAACACATCATCAATATTTTGGAACTCAATATTGAGATTGATTTCCTTCCTGTTCCAGACGAAGGAGAGCGCGGTCGAAAGTCAGATAATTCTAAATTTGATGCGCTCTATCCTCACTTACCGCAGCCCTTGCCAATTCAGGAAGGCATCCGTCGGTATATTGATTGGGTACTCGAACATGAAACTTTTTGGAAGGAAAAGATTAGTGAAGCGAGCAACAGGGCGGCTTTTCCGTGCCTAACGCGGTAGGCAACTGAATAAGGAATTCTGTTCCTTTTCCAAGGGAAGACTCAAATGACAAAAGCCCTTTGTGCTTCTCTGTAATAATTTGATGGCTAATTGCTAACCCCAAACCTGTTCCTTTACCAACGCCTTTCGTTGTAAAAAAGGGATTGAAAATTTGGTTTTGGATCTCATTAGGAATTCCTTTGCCATTGTCAGAAATGCGGATAGCGACATGCTTTCCATAGCACTCGGTTTGAAGTTGAATGCAAGGATTTTTGATCTCTTCTAAGGCATCAATTGCATTAGATAGGAGGTTCAAAAACACTTGATTTAATTCTCCTGAAAAGCATTCTATGGATGGTAATTCGCCGTAATTTCTGACAATGGCAATTCCTGCTTTTTTGATCCGATACTCCAAAATCAGCAAGCTGTCATCCATGCCTTCATGAATATCCACTGTCTTAAATTCGGCTTCGTCGAGTCGTGAAAAGCTGCGTAGAGATTTAACAATTTTACGAATGCGTTCACTTCCCAAACGAATCGATTGCAGAACTTTGGGCAAGTCTTCAACCACAAAATCGATTTCCATTTCGTCCAGAGTAGTTTGTAGCTCTGGTGATATTGAGCAGCTATTTTGATAGAGCTCCAGCGCTTTAACTAAGTACTGGTTGTATTCCTCTACGTGTACTAAGTTACCGTAGATGAAATTGACCGGATTGTTGATTTCATGGGCAATTCCTGCAACCAGTTGCCCCAAAGCTGCCATTTTTTCGGTATGGATTGCTTGCGTCTCGCTTTTGCTCCTACTGCCCTGATCATTGATCGCCTGATCAACTTTTGTGATGAATGACCAAATATATTCCTCGCCCTCTATTTCTAACAGTACCCCAGACAAGCGCACAGGAATTTCTTTTCCGTGCTTGTTGATGTATTCTTTCTCATACGGGCCGTACTGCCCTGTATGTTTGAGCTGAGCTAACTGAAACAGTTCTTTTGAGCGATATTTTTCAGGGGTCAATTCCCAATACGATAGCTGCTGTAGCTGATCGATGCTGTAGTCCAACATATCTGCCAAGTATTGGTTGGCATAGACAAATTGCCCGTTCATGCGGCATAGAAGTAAGCTGAAGGGTAGCTGTTCAATTAAAGTCAGCAGCGTTTCTTTTGTGTCGAGGGAAGTCGGTAAGCCAAGAGGGTTCATTCGAGAAACCTATACGAGGGTATTGATCAGCAGAATCAAGAGGTATTTTCTCATTTGAATTAGGCAGATACTCCAAAATTATCCAACCTCAAAAGGCTTTATGTCTTCTTTTGGAGCAGGCAGATCCAACGGAGGCAATATTGGACAAACAGCCGTATTTCGTTACATTTGAACATCTTCTCGTAAGATACCCAGAGCGACCTAAAAAGTAACGGCATAGCCAGGGTAGAGGCAAGGATTTCAGGATTTTATCGATTTAGGTTTATGCTGCATTCAATCCCAAGCAATTCATGATAATTGCCTGTTTTATGATGATGAGAAATTAAGGATCATAATTATGGCTACTATGCAACCTGAGATGGCTACCCGAATCGAAACAGACAGCATGGGCCCAATTGAAGTGGCCGCCGATCGCTATTGGGGCGCTCAGACGCAGCGGTCACTCAAATATTTTGCGATTGGTCATGACGTGATGCCCCGTGAGATGATTCGGGCGTTTGGCATTCTCAAAAGGGCAGCCGCTACAGTCAACCGCGATTTGGGTAAACTACCGGAAGAGAAGGCAAAGCTGATCGTACAGGCAGCCGATGAAGTCATTGCCGGACAGCTAGACGATCACTTTCCGTTACGAATTTGGCAAACGGGCAGCGGCACTCAAACGAATATGAACGTGAACGAAGTGATCTCCAATCGGGCGATTGAACTAGCGAATGGAGTATTGGGCAGCAAAGATCCGATTCATCCAAACGATCAGGTCAACCTGTCTCAGTCCTCAAACGATACATTTCCAACAGCGATGCACATTGCCGCAGTTAAAGAAATTCACGATCGGCTGATTCCTGCGGTGACACGATTGCGAGATAGCTTGATTGAAAAATGAATGAGTTCGATAATATTATTAAGATTGGTCGAACCCATCTCATGGATGCTGTGCCGCTTACATTGCAGCAAGAGTTCTCAGGATATGTATCTCAAATTGAAAAAGATATAATTAGAATTCAAACGACTCTACCAGATTTGTATGAATTAGCGATTGGTGGAACTGCTGTCGGAACAGGACTGAATACGCATCCAGAATTCGCCGATCGTGTTGCAGCCGAGATTGCCCAACTCACCGAACTGCCGTTTGTTTCTGCTCCCAATAAGTTTGCGGCTCTTGCTGCCCATGACGCAGTTTGCATGACGAGTGGTGCGCTGAAAACGCTGGCGGCCTCGCTGATGAAACTTGCAAACGACATTCGCTGGATGGGTTCAGGGCCGCGCTGCGGATTAGGAGAATTAATGCTGCCGGAAAATGAACCGGGATCTTCAATCATGCCGGGAAAAGTTAACCCAACTCAGTGTGAAGCAATGACGATGGTGTGTGTGCAGGTGATGGGCAACGACGCAGCCATCGGCATCGCCGCCAGTCAGGGCAACTTTGAGCTAAATGTGTTCAAACCTGTGATGATTTTCAATCTCCTCAATTCGATTCGGTTACTGTCTGATGCTTGCGTGTCCTTTACCAATTATCTAGTCGTTGGCATTCAGCCGAACCGTCCGCAAATTCAGCATTTCCTCCAAAATTCGCTGATGCTGGTGACGGCTCTCAATCCTCACATCGGCTACGATCGGGCGGCAAAAGTTGCCAAAAAAGCGCATACCGAAGGCAAAACCCTGCGCGAAGCCTGCATTGAGTTAGGCTTCTTGACTCCAGAAGCATTCGATCAATTGGTTCGCCCTGAGCAGATGCTTAGCTCCTAAACCTTGGCTCCTCAATCAAAACAAAGGCTGGCAGTTGGAGGGTGAGTTACACCGGAATGGCAATATTGTTGGCTGCCAGCGGCGAACCATCTGGGGCTTCTAGCACAAATCCGGCATCGCGGATCATTTCCCAGTCTTGATGGGCGGCTTGTCCGGGCGTGGTGAGGTAGTCGCCGACAAAGATGGAATTGGCGGCATAGAGTCCGAGGGGTTGCAGCGAACGTAGGTGGACTTCTCTCCCTCCGGCAATCCGGATTTCTTGGCTCGGCAGCAAGAAGCGAAACAGGCAAAGCATCCGTAAACAGTGCCGAGGGGTGAGGGTTTGCAGCCCCGCGAAGGGGGTTCCGGGAATCGGAATCAGGAAGTTGACGGGCACGCTGGTCACGCCTAATTGCCGTAGCGACAACGCCAGATCGATCACGTCTTGATCTGATTCGCCCATGCCCAAAATGCCGCCCGAACAGGTGGTAATCCCTGCGGCTTTGATGTGCTGCACGGTTTCTGTGCGGTGATCAAACGTATGAGTCGAGCAGATTTGGGAATGGTAGTCCTCAGAGGTGTTGAGGTTGTGGTTGACGCGATCGACGCCGACTGCCGCTAAGCGATCCACCTGCTCTTTGCTCAGCAGCCCCAAGCAGGCGCAGATCTTCAGGTCATAGTTGGTTTTGACAGTTTGGATCGCCTCCAGCACCCGATTAAACACCGACTCCGAAGGCGAGCGTCCTGAAATCACCATACAAAAAGTGCCTGCCTTTAACTGATGGGCCCGATCCGCCGCCGCCAGAATTTTGTCGGTTGCCATCAGCGGATATTTTTCGATCTCGGCGCTCGAAATTTTCGACTGCGAGCAATAGTGACAGTCTTCTGGACACAACCCACTTTGGGCATTCAGCAAATAGTGAAGCCGGACGCGATTGCCCCAGTAGTGTTGCCGGACGCGATAGGCAGCAGCTAGCTGCTCCAAAATGGCTGTGTCGGGAGCACGCAAAACGGCAAGTGCAGAGTCCTGAGACAGGCATTCTCCGGCAAGGGATTGATCGGCAAGCTGATTCCAATTCATGTTCATAGCGGTAAAGCGTAAGAGAAAAAGCGTAAAAGCAGGCGCAAAACCTAGAGCGAGTCCAATACACGCCCGATGGTTTGGTAAACTGATTCGAGTTCGGCAGGCGTGATGCAGTAGGGCGGCAGCAGGTAAAGCGTGTTGCCAAGCGGACGCAACAGCAGCCCCGCCTCCAGAAAACGCGCCTTTAAGGTCGCCCCAACCGCGTTAAAGTAGCCGCTCGCCGCCTCGGTTTTGACCTCCATGGCCGCGATGGTGCCGCAAACTCGAATGTGCTCTAGCAGCGGATGATCGCGCAGCCACTTGTCGAGACAGCGCCGATGTTGGGTTTCGAGCGTTTGGTAAGCCGAATTTTGCTCCAGCAGTTCCAAAGAAGCCACACCTGTTGCACAAGCCAACGGATTGCCCGTATATGAGTGACCATGATAGAACGCTTGGGCCGGATCATCGCTGGCAAAAGCCTGATAAATGGACTCGGTGGCAACCGTGACTGCAAGGGGCAAACAGCCGCCCGACAAGCCTTTTGATAAGCAAATTAAATCGGGTACGGTCGCAGATTTGAGGCAAGCGAACAGTTCGCCCGTGCGCCCAAAGCCGGTCATCACTTCGTCGTAGATCAGCAAAACATCATACCGCCGCACCAACGCCGCCAACGCCTGCAAAAACTGAGGCCGACACATTCGCATTCCGCCTGCCCCCTGCACCAGCGGTTCAATAAACACTCCAGCATAGTGATGGCTGTGCTGTTTCAGCAATTGCTCGATCTGGTCTAGGGCTGCGGCTTCTTTGGTTTCTACATCTGGATCGTGATCAAACGTGGCCGGAAAATCAACCAGATCGGTGGTAAACAGCAGCGGCTGAAACGGCTGCCACCAGCTAGAACCCTGCCCCACCGACATGGCGCCGATCGTGTCGCCGTGGTAGCCGCCCGCAAACCCGATAAACCGCGACCGCTGCTGTCCTTGATTTCGCCAAAACTGATACGCCATTTTCAGCGCCACTTCTACTGCTGTCGAGCCGTTGTCGGAGAAAAACACCCGCGTCAGGGCAGGGGGCAACTGGGCGAGTAGGTTGTGGGCAAGCTGTTCCGCCGGATCGTGGGTGAAGCCTGCAAAAATTACGTGTTCTAGCGTCTGTGCCTGTTGGAACAACGCAGCAGCGAGGGCAGGATGGCTGTGGCCGTGCAGCGTCACCCACCAGCTTGAAATGCAGTCGATTAACTGCTGTCCGTCTTCTAGCTGCAAATAGACGCCTTGCCCTCTCACCACTTTCAGCGGCGGCGGTGCGGTTTGCATCTGGGTGAAGGGTTGCCAAATCGGAGAATTCATGCGGCTTGTGAAAGAAACTACAGCGATTTCACCATCAGTATTTCACCACAAGACGTGACCTGACGTAACCTGCGCCTGTCGGTCAGCCAGTTGCAGGATTAAACGCCCCTCCGCATCGATTCCGGCGGCTTGCCCGGAAAGGTTGGTGTTGGCTTGCTGTAGGGTAATCATGCGACCGAGCAGGGCATCTCGTTGGCGTAGCTCTGGCAGAAATTCGGTGAAGCCAGCCTTCGTTCTATTACTTGTATTGCCTGTGTTATTTGTCCTGATATTTCCGCCACTCAGTTGCTCGCTGACTTGCAGCAAATGATACCGCAATCTTTCCAGGAGAGGCAGTTCATCGGGAGGGGGCGCGACTTCGTGCAGGCTGATTGCGTTACCAATCGTGGCTTGATCCAGTCCGGCTTGAGCAAAATCAACGGCTCGATTTAGCCCCACTCCGACGATCACACGAGAGTGCGCGGCATGGCTGCGGGTCGTGGCTTCACACAAAATGCCTGCTAGCTTACGGTGATTGATTAACACATCGTTGGGCCATTTGATTTGTAGGACATTTTGCAACGACGGCAACACCTCTTCCACAGCGCGAATTACCGCAATTCCGGCAGCCAGGCTAAATCCTGACAGGCGATTCAGCGGCAGGCGATCCATCACAAAACTGGCAGTCAGAACTCCTGCGGGAGCATACCAAACTCGTCCTTGCTGCCCGCGCCCGGCGGTTTGTTGGCGCGTGAAGATGACATCACCGTGCTGAAGTTGGGCTGCATGGTCAATTGCCCAAGTGTTGGTACTTGAACAGCGCTCTAAGGGATGCAACCAGTCTGGATGCCCCCCAGTCGGATAGAACGACGAAGACAGAAGCACTAAGCTTAATTCCTATTGTTTTGAATCAGGGACAGATCGATTATCCTTAAGTTGAGATTAAGTTTGATGAACTGGACATGCGGCTCAACTCAACAGCGGAAATTAGCCTGAACGCTAGTCGTGAAGCAAAATTTTCCTGCTTGAAAGGGCTAAGTCGTTCAGCTAGGGAATCTCTGACTCTTGTTGTATCACGCCCTACCGTTTCGCCTGTACGAGAATCACCCAGTCAGACGATGTTTCGTCTAGCGTGGTCTCTTATCCTGGTCTTCACGACATATTACAAGCCGTGTTACAACTTGAGCGACTTCAAGGCTTTAACTGAACGCATCACCTTATCAAAAACAAAAAACAGCTAAATTAACAAATCTTTATAAATTCGCGTCGTCACGATCTCACTCAATTGAAGTTCTGATTCTGGTGAACTTCGCTGTTCCCCTTGGCTAGTTCGACGCTTTGCTGTCCACGATTGCAGGTGTGAATGAATGACGCACGCGACAAACTCAGAACGTTAGGCTAGATCTGCGTTTGAGTTTAGTGGTTTAAATCTCAGGGCAAGTATTGCGGTCTCTTCACGCCTTCCTTCCTTCACCCCGCCACTCCATCCATGTTCGTTAATTACTTCATTAAACGCCCGGTTTTCACTGCGGTTTGCTCAATTATTACTGTGTTTCTGGGCGTGATTGCGGGGCTGACCCTGCCCATCGCTCAATTTCCTGAAATTTCCCCTGTGCAAGTTGTGGTGACATCAAACTACACTGGCGCAGACGCAGAAACCGTGGAAAATGCCGTTACTAATATCCTGGAGCGGGAGATTAACGGCGTCAAAGGCATGAGATACATTAGCTCCAACAGCACCAGCGATGGAACCAGCCAGGTGACTGTCACATTTGATGCGGCTCAAGATCCAGACATTGCAACGGTCAACGTCCAAAACCGAGTGTCGCGGGTGCAGCCGCTGTTGCCCGAAAGCGTGACCCAAACTGGAGTTGTGGTCAACCAGCAGTCGAGTAACTTCTTGATGGCAATGGCAATCTATGCCGACGAGGAGCAATACGACAGTCTGTTTTTGAGTAACTATGCTGATGTTTATCTGCTGGAAGGGCTAAAGCGCATTCCAGGGGTGGGATCGAATCGAAATCTTTGGGGAACGCAAATTGCGATGCGGCTCTGGCTTGATCCCTCTCGATTGGCTGGCCGCCAACTCACTTCCCAAGACGTAGTAGACGCGATCCAGGAGCAAAATATTCAAGTTGGGGCCGGGCAAATCGGACAGCAGCCTGCTCCAGAAGATCTAGAGTATCAGTTCAATTTGCGAGCCGTTAGCCGCTTAACCGATGTTTCCGAGTTTGAAAACCTAGTACTCAAAACCGAACCGGGCGGCAATTTGGTGCGGTTGAAGGATGTGGGACGGGTTGAGCTTGGCGCTGAAAACTACGGTACGTTCCTCGCCTACAACGGTCAGGAAGCGATTGGCTTAGGGATTAACCAGCGCCCCAACACCAACGCGCTGGAAACCGCCCAAGCGATCCGCGACGAGATGGAACGCCTCAGTCAAGATTTTCCGCCAGGGTTGCGCTATGCCGTCGCGTTTGATACGACAATGTTTGTGTCGGCATCGTTGAGAGATGTGGTATTCACGCTGCTGGGCGCGGTGGCGCTAGTGGTGTTGGTGATCTATCTCTTTTTGCAAGATTGGCGCACAACGCTGATTCCTAGTATCACCATTCCGGTGGCGCTGATTGGGACATTCATTTTTACGAAGATTTTTGGCTTTTCGCTCAACACGCTGACTTTGTTTGGTTTGACGCTGGCAACTGGGGTCGTGGTGGATGACGCGATTGTGGTTGTAGAGGCGATCACCACCAAAGTTCAAGACCAGGGGATGGATCCCTTCCAAGCTGCGATCGAAGCAATGCGGGAACTCACCGGAGCCGTAATTGCTACCTCACTGGTGCTGATGGCGGTGTTTGTGCCGGTGGCTTTCTTTCCGGGCACGACAGGGGCCATTTACAAACAGTTCGCCCTCACGATTGCCTTCTCAATCACAGTTTCCACCTTCAACGCGCTGACTCTCACCCCGATGCTTTCAGCCTTGCTGCTGCGCCGCAAGGAAGGAGACGGCGGCTTTTTGAGTGGCGTCTTTCGCCAGTTCAACCGGTTTCTGGATATGTTGCGGCGGCGCTATCGGCGATTCCTGGGTTTTCTGACTCGAATTCGCGGCTTGCTGATCGCCGGGTTCATCGGCTTACTGTTTTTGACAGCGTGGATGTATCGCGCTGTGCCGTCCGCGTTTTTGCCAGAGGAAGATCAGGGCTACTTTATTACGCTGGTGCAGGCTCCAGAAGGGGTTTCGCTGAATTACACCAAAAAGATTCTAGATCAAGCCTCCGAGCAAGTGCGACAAATTCCTGAAGTCGAATCTAATTTTGCGGTGACAGGATTTAGCTTCGCTGGCGTTGCCCCCAACCAGGGCATTATGTTTACGCTACTGAAACCCTGGGAAGAGCGAACTAGACCCGAACAACAGGTGCAAGCGCTGATTGGGCAGGCGCAGATGGGATATTTTGGCATCCCGGAAGCCCAAATCTTCGCGCTTAACCCTCCGGCGATTCAAGGCTTGGGCAATTTTGGCGGCTTTCAGCTAGAGCTACAGGATCGGCGGGGTAACTTATCGCTAAACGAATTTGTGGCCAACTTCGGCAATTTCCTAGGAGCCGCGAACCAAAGTCCGACAGTCCAGGGCGTTTTCTCTACCTATGCTGCCAACACGCCTCAGCTTGAAATTGAGGTGAATCGAGAGCGCACAAAAGCCTTAGACATTGACATCAGCGATGTGTTTGACACGCTGCAAACTTTTTTAGGCTCGCAGTATGTCAACGACTTTACGCTCGATCGCCGCAACTATCGGGTATACGTGCAAGCTGACCAACAGTTCCGCTCTAGACCTGAAGACATTAGCCAACTCTACGTGCGTTCTGGCGATGGGCAATGGTGCAATTGAGCAACTTGGTGACAGTGACACCCACCACCAGCGCCCAAACGATTACCCACTACAACCTGTTTCGTTCGATCTCGGTGCAGGGGGCGGCGGCTCCGGGCGTCAGTTCTGGGCAAGCGTTGGCGGCGATGGAAGAAACGGCAGCAGAAGTGTTGCCGCCAGGGATGGGCTATGAGTGGACAGGCACCGCGTTAGAAGAAATCGAGTCGGGTGGGCAAGCGCCGCTGATTTTTGGGCTGGGCTTGGTGCTGGTGTTTTTGGCTTTGGCTGCGCAGTATGAAAGCTTCATTGACCCAACCATCATCATGCTGACGGTTCCTCTGGCAATTTTGGGGGCGCTGTCTGGGGTGTTTGTGCGAGGCATCCCCAATGATGTTTACTGTCAAATCGCCCTGGTGATGCTGATCGGCTTGGCGAGTAAAAACGCCATTCTGATCGTGGAATATGCCAACCAACTGCGCGAGCAGGGCTTAACGATTACCCAAGCAGCGATTGAAGCAGCCCAAGAACGGCTCCGCCCCATTCTAATGACAGCAATTTCAAGTTTGGTAGGCTTCTTTCCGCTAGCCATTGCCAGTGGCGCCGGTGCTTCTAGCCGTCAGTCTTTGGGAACGGCACTGGTGGGCGGCTTCTTGATCGCGACGTTTTTGAGTTTGTTTATTGTGCCAATTCTCTATATTGTGATCAAGCAATTGGCTGATCGCTTGTCGCCGCCTAAGAAAAAGAGAATGATGAAAACCCCCTTGCCTCAAACGGAAGTCGGCTCTCGCTAAATCTAAGCCTGAGTTGCTTGGGATGGAATACCTGATCGTCCGAGGGCGTGATAGAGTCGAGGAGACAGGCGCATCGATCGGTCGCTCGATAGATGATAGTTCGATCTGAGATCGAGATAATGTCACTAACTTTTAGGAGGCTTTTTTGCTGGAATGACGGCAAAACTGCCCTTTTTAAGATCTTGTTGTTAGCAGCGTGTTAGCAGCCTCGATCTAAATGACCCAAATCAATAGTCGCAGCCGTTCTCTATGCCCTTTTCCAGAGCAAGTGGTATTCTCCTGCATCCAACGTCTTTTCCTAGCCGATTTGGTATCGGTGATTTGGGTTCAGAAGCCTATCAGTTCATTGATTTTTTAGCAGCTAGCGGTCAGCAGATTTGGCAGATTTTGCCGCTTGGCCCCACGGGTTATGGCGATTCTCCCTATCAGTGCTTTTCTGCCATTGCTGGCAACCCGATGCTGATCAGCCCTGACCGGCTACAGCAACAAGGCTTGCTCACCGAAGAAGATCTGAGTAATCTCCCGGATCTGCCTTGCCAAATCAACTTTGGTTGGGTGATGCATATCAAGCAGCCGCTCTTGCAGAAAGCCTGTACTGCATTTCGGACGCAAGCATCGCCAGAGCAGCAGGAAGCCTTTCAGAAATTTTGTCAGCAGAAAGCAGCTTGGCTGGATGACTATGTGCTGTTTATGGCGCTGAAGGATGCTCACGGTGGCGCAAGCTGGCACACCTGGAAGGCTGAAATTGTGCAGCGGCGGCCCGATGCTTTGGAAGCAGCCCGACGAACGCTGACCAATCAAATCTTCTTCCATCAGTTTGTTCAGTTTCAGTTTTTTCAGCAGTGGTTGGATCTCAAGCAGTATGCTGAGCAGCGTCAGATCCAGATCCTAGGTGATTTGCCAATTTATGTTGCCCATGACAGCGCTGAGGTGTGGGCCCATCCCGAAATCTTCCGCCTTGATGAAGAAACCGGATTGCCGGAGCTAGTGGCAGGCGTGCCGCCAGATTACTTCAGTGAAACGGGGCAACTCTGGGGCAACCCGATCTATAACTGGCAGCGCCTCCAAGAACAGGATTTTGCCTGGTGGGTGCAGCGGATTGAAGCCATGCTGGAATGTGTTGATCTGATTCGGATTGATCACTTTCGCGGCTTCGAGGCTTATTGGGCGGTGCCTTATGGCGAACCCACTGCGATCAACGGCGAATGGGTGCAGGCGCCAGGACGAGCTTTCTTCAAGCATCTAGACGATGCGTTAGGCAAACTGCCCATTGTGGCTGAAGATCTGGGACTGATTACACCAGAGGTCGAGGAATTGCGCGACGAGTTTGGCTTCCCTGGGATGAAAATTCTGCAATTTGCCTTTGATTCGGAAGCTGATAACCCTTATTTGCCGTTCAACTATCCGCGCAATAGCGTGGTTTATACAGGTACTCACGACAACGACACAACGGTAGGTTGGTTTAACAAGCGTTCGCCGGAAGGTCAAGACCGAGTGCGACAGTTTTTGGGCTGCACGAGTCCAGAAGGCATTCACTGGGACTTGATCCGGCTGGCAATGAGTTCGGTGAGTGATCTAGCCATCATTCAGCTTCAAGATCTGCTAGGGCTGGATACTGAAGCGCGGATGAATGCTCCAAGTCAACAGCTCGGCAACTGGGGCTGGCGTTACAGCAGCGATGCCCTTACAGACGAGTTGCGCGATCGACTTCGCTACCTGACTGAAATTTACGGACGCCTCCCCAAACCAACTGAGACAAACTGATTCTCAGATTCACTGAGGCAACGCGAATCCTGGCAGCTAATTCTACAGATGGTTCTGGAGATACAAAAATGCTTCTACCTCAGCGGCAGTGGGCTGGGCAGTGATAGCTCCGGCGCGAGTCGTGGTCAAAGCAGCAACCGCATTGGCATAGGAGACAATGGCGCAAATCTTCTGCGGATCGTTGAGGCTGGTGATGCCTTGCCGAATCAATTGATGCAAAAAGCCTGCCACAAAGCTGTCGCCTGCCCCAATGGTGTCTTCAACTTCCACCGAGAAAGCAGGCACACTGCCCTGATGATCGTTCAAACAGTAGGTGCAGCCCTGAGCACCTGCGGTGACTAAAACGCCTTCTAAATCTCCGGTTTGGGCAATCACTGCCGGATCGGCGGTGTCAAATAGCCAGTGAGCTTCTGCTTCGGATAGCTTCAGAAAATCGATTTGCTTCACCAACTGCTGAATTAGCGGCTTAGCTGGGTTGGGATCGGGCCAAAACGTTGAACGCCAGTTGACATCTACCAAGATTTTGAGATAGTTCTGCTCGGCTAATTCCAGCGCCCGCTCGATCGCTTGTTGCGTATCAAAACCAGCGAGCGCTATTGTTCCTAAAACTAAAAACTCGGCGGCAGCAAACAGTTCAACAGGCAGGAGGTCAGCTTGGAGATGGGTATCGGCAAAGTCTGTCGTGCGTCGGCCGCGAAATCCAGCAAATTGCTGCTCTCCTTGAGGGAGGCGCAAAACTTCAACTTGGCGAGTTGGAGCCAACGGATGGTGCTGAATGCCGACGGTGTTCACACCCAATGTTTGCAAAATTTCAACCAGCATCTGACCTCGCTCATCCGTGCCAACGCAGCCAATGAAGCCAGCCGGTGTTCCTAGCTTCACTAAAGCACAGGCCACATTGGCAGGCGCACCACCCGGATAGTGTGTCCAAGATTGAACTTGGGCAATTGAGGTCGTTGGTTGATCCGCCAAACAATCCCAGAGAATTTCTCCGAGGCACAAAACGCGCAGACTCTCCACAGTTTTCTTATCCTACTGGTTGCAACAATTTTTTGTTTTAGGACTTACGCAGAAGAGATCCCCCAACCCCCTTACAAAGGGGGCTTTAGAAGTTCACTCCTCAAAAAGGGGGTTGGGGAAGATGGAGATTTCCAGCTTCAAGTACGTCAGTCCTACATTTTTGACAATATTTTTGGCAACGTCCATACAGAGTGTATCGGGCATTGGGCCCTCCGACTTGGATCAACTCATAGATTCAGATAGATTCAGATAGATTCAGAGTTCTATTTTTCTGGCTCGGTTTCTTGGGTGAGCGGGCTGACAATCCGATCGATGGCTTCTTGTAGAAACCGTTTGACAAATTCATCCCGACGGTTGAGGCGAAATTGCTCTTGCACCACTTCCGTCATGCCACCATCGCCCCAGTCTTGATTGCGACGGAAATATTCGATAAAGCTTCTGCCCGCAATGCGAGTCAGGTAGGCAGCCGTTACGCCCTGAATTGCTCGCCCGATCAGAAATGTGCCGACATTGGTTTGCAGTGCGACAGAAAAAATTTCAATGGCTCCGCGCACCACACCCACTCCAATCAGCGTTTTGGCTAGAGAAGCCGCCAACTCTTTGCCGCGTTCCAAATTCATCTCGCAGCCGTAGATCCGCCCCAGTTCCACCACCATTTGGGCATTAATCGCCGCAGTGGCCAGCAAATCAACGACAGGTAGAGGCGTAGCAGCCACAACTCCAGCCCCAATCCACTGGAACCGATCAACGACTTTTTCGGCTTGCTGCTGCCGCTGAGCATCGATCAAACGGCGGGTTTCTGCCCCTAACCGCTGGGATTGCAGCAAAATATTATCGGCGATTAAATCTTCACCTTCGGCTCGCAGCACTGCTGCCATACGCTGAAGCAGGGGCAAAATGTTTGGCTCCGGCTGTACGATAGTTCCATCGGTCAGAGCCAACGCTTGAGGGTGGGCGGACACCGCAACCAGATCATCTGACAGCACCGCAGCTTGCAGCCGTTGAGAGAGCCGAGCCAGGATTTGCTGTCGGTCAGCATCGGGATACAAATCGGTTTTATTGAACACAACGATGAGCCGTTTGCCAATTTCGATCAGCCGTTGCAGCAGTTGATATTCCGACTGGCGCAGGTCATTGTCGATCACAAACAGCAGCAGATCCGCATCGGTGGCCAACTGCCGTGCAAGCTGGTCGCGTTCGGTTCCCATCACGCCTGATTCAAACACGCCCGGCGTATCAACAACCGCAATGTCTCGATCGAGTCCTTGCAGCGCCAGCCGATAGGTTTCGCCCAGTGTGGTTGTTCCCATCGGCGCGCCACCTCCCCAACAATTTCGCCCAGAATCGCATTTACCAGAGACGTTTTACCCGCTGAGCCTGTGCCAAACACCACCACTTTTAGCTCTCGCTGAGTCAAATCTTGCGTAATAGCTTGGGATCGCTGCAACAACGCTTGGCGAGCCACCTCATCTTGAATCTGCGCCACCTGCTGCTCAACTGCTCTTAGCGTCTCTTGGGCGACGGTTGTTTTCTCTTGCGGCAGTGTTGGGCGACGAGGGCGAGGTTTGGGGCGCGTGAATAAAAACAGGTAATAGAGCAGCGCTGCAATGGCTGCAATTAAGCCGATCACTAGCAGCGTCAGCAAAAGGCTGGCTAGCATCGGCGAAATCGTTGCCAACGCCCAGTAGAGTCGCTGCAACGAGTCGAATAGCCACGCCACCATGCCTAGCGTCAGGAGCACACTAGCGACAATGGTAATCAGGCGGATTCGAGACATGGAATGCTCAGGAAGCCAGAGTGCTTTATAGAAATAGTGTAAACCCGCAGGGCATGACAGGAGGACTGACGCAACTCAGGTGAATGGTTCTCCTATCATTCCTAGTCTTAGAAAAATCCGTCACTTCCCAAATTCAAAAACAGAAGAGATCAATATTTCAGTTAGATAGAAGAACCCAATTAAACTGACTTAAAACTTGGGTTTCGGCTCCGCTCAACCCACTGTTCGACTGCGCTCAACCCACTGTTCGATTGCGCTCAACCCACCGTTCGACTGCGCTCAACCGATCGAATGCTGAAAGTTCGCGCGTTGAGCGAAGCCGAAACGCATCTGACCGTTCATTTTGTTCATTTACTTGTCAGCAAAATAAAGCAGAAAAAAGTCTGCTTCAAGCTGTCATGCTGCTACGGGGTTGAGTTAAATCTTGTGTAGGCTTTTGAGCTTCTAGATCCTGCTAGTCTCTAGAAAAACCGCCGCCATTTCTGCGATTACCGCCACCACCGCCACCACCTTCACGCGGCTTTGCTTTGTTGACTCTAATTTCCCGACCGAGCCATTCTGCTCCATCTAATTCTTGAATAGCCTGATCTTCTTGAGCATCCTCCTCCATCTCTACAAAAGCGAAGCCTCGCTTCCTGCCAGTTTCTCGATCAGTGGGTAAGCTGATACGGCTGACCTTCCCATATTCTGCAAAGACTTCCCGCAAATCTTCCTCAGTAGCCTGAAAAGACAGGTTGCCAACGTAAATAGTCACGATCCTCTCCAAACCATTCGACACAAGGGGGCAGTTCGGGGAGATCCGCAGGAACTTTAGGATAAATTCCAAGTCACTCTATAGCCGAAAACTGCTTTGCTCGTGATCATATCCGATCTCAAAGTCAATGGCAGCAAAATGAAAAACAACTTCTTTTAAATTCCTAAAGCTTTCCGAATTTAAAAAATTGCCCTTAAGTGTTTCTGCTCAGAAAAGCAGGCAAAAGACCTGAGCCGCCGATTCGCTCTTCAGTTAGGCTGTTCACCCAATAGGCTCTTCACCTAATAGTCCCTTCACCCAAAATCTCTGCTACTGCGACCCAAATCGCTACTCTGCCGTTGTTTATCTTCCCATCTTCCCGATCCTTCCCAATCTCCCATCAGCGCACCACCCGCCGCATATAGTCTCCCCATAGCTGAGCCGCATCTGCACTCGCGCCGCTTGTCGGAAGATTGTCATCATTTCCGTACCAAATTCCGGTCACTAGCGCTTGACTTGGCACATATCCCACAAACCAAAGATCCACATAGTCGTTCGTGGTACCCGTTTTGCCTGCCTCGCCGTAGCCTAGGTAGCCATTGCGTCCGGTTCCGGCTTGCACAACGCCTTGCAGCAGGGCTGTCATGGTGTCGGCAACTTGCGGCTCTAAGACAGGAACATTCACCTCGGCGTTTTGGGTGGCATCATAAATGACTCGACAAGTGCGGGGATCATCAAAATCCTGGCAATCGCTGCTGTCTAAAATGCGGTTAATCGTATGCGGGCGGTTGCGGACGCCTTGATTTGCCAACACTCCGTAAGCGCCAGTCAGTTCGAGCAACGTGACTTCGTTTTGCCCTAGCACCATCCCCGGTACGGGATCAAGATTTGCCGTGATCCCCATCCGCCGTGCCGTTTGAACCACATAATTTAAGCCAACAGCTTCCGCGATCCGCAGGGCTACCACGTTTTCCGAGCGAGCCATGCCGCTGTACATATCCAAACCGCCATCTCCAGAGCGACAGCCTTCAAACGATTGCCCTTCCCAGTTCAGCGGCGCACAGGAGTAAGTTGAGCCGGGAGCAATGCCTTGCTCGATAGCTGCCGTGTAAGCAAAGGTTTTGAAGGTGGAACCGGGCTGCCGATAGGCTTGGGTGGCGCGGTTGAATTGGCTTTCACTAAAATCTACGCCACCGACCATTGCCAGCACTTCGCCCGTGCCAGAGTCTAAAGTGACCAACGCCCCTTGCGAAAAGCCTTTCACTGCACCTGTGGTAGCGACGGCATCTTGAAGGGCGGCTTCTGCTGCCTCCTGAATTTCTAGATCGAGGCTGCTTTCAACGATAAAATTCCCCTCCTGGGCCAACTGCTCGCCCAGCAAAGATTCGATTTCGGCAAATACTTCGGAGTAGAAATAAGGCGCAATCGTGCTTTCTAGCTCTTTGATCGCTTTAGGGTTGATTTCAATCCGCGAACGGCGGGCCCGCTGCGCTTCTTCCTGCCTCACCATGCCCAGCACCACCATGCGGTTTAGCACCCGATCGCGCAGTTCAACGGCGGTTTCGTAGTCTTGAACGGGGTTAAAGGCATTCGGAGCAGGGAGAATACCCACCAGGGTGGCAGATTCGGAGAGCGAAAGATCTTTGGCAGATTTGCCGAAATAAAACTGAGCGGCGTCTTCAAACCCATAGTTGCCGCTGCCCAAATAGACGCGGTTTAGATAAGTCAGCATCAGGGCATCTTTGCTATAGAAGGTTTCCAGCTTCAGCGCCACCACTGCTTCGCGGAGTTTGCGTCCGGCAGAGTCTTCGGTTCCCACATAGTCGCGGAAAATGCTGCGAGCCAACTGTTGCGTCACCGTGCTGCCTCCCTCGCGGATTTCGCCCCCTCGCACGTTTGTCACCAAGGCGCGAAAAATCCCAATCGGATCGACGCCCAAATGCCAGTTATAGCGAGAATCTTCAGAAGCCATCACCGCTTTCGGCAGATAGCTGGAAAAATCGGAAAGCTGCTTGAGTTCAATATGGGCGCGGGTTTCGATGGCTCGCAGCGGCGTTTCTTCATCGCGGGCATAGACGACGACCGGACCTTGCACCGAAGCAGGCAACGGCCGCACCGCAAACCGCTGCCATTCCATGCCGATCCAGAGGGCAACGAGGGCAGTTAAACCTGTGAAGCCATACAGCCCATATCGCGCAGTTTTGACATACCACGGGGGCGGATTGTGATACTGAATGCGGACGGCGGCGGCGAGTTCGGGCGGGCCGAGGGTCAATACATCGCCATGCTGGAGGTTCAGTTTCGTGAGGCGTCGTTTGCCGCGATAGATGCCGTTGGTGGAGTTTTCGTCGCGGATCACAAAAGGGGCGTTGCGCTGCCGCTGGTCGCGGGTGAGGGAAAGGTGGACTTGGCTCACCACCGGATTGCGAATCACAATATCGCAAGATTTGGAACTGCGTCCGAGCAGGTAGCGCTCGCCAAGCAGAGGATAAATTTCGGCTTTAGGCGCATCGGCATCTTGTACCCACAGTTCCGGCACTTTGGCGTCGGGCTTAAGCTGAAGTTTAGAAAAATCGACTCTAGCTTGAACCGTGCGGACTGCCTGAGTGATAGCTCCTAACAGCGTCTTGGGCGGCTGAGTGGGAGAAGGCGGCCGTTTGCCAGGTTCAGGGGATTGGTTAGGCGGTGGAGATGATGTCATGAACAGCGAGCGCAGGTGTCCTGTCGAGCAAGAATACACTGTGACCTGCTGGAGTTCCTGAAAGCAGTTCGATCAGCTACGGTCTATTGTACTCACTGGATTGGGCGACGGGATAAGTGAGACGAATTCGGAATTTAGAGTTCGGAGTGACGGAGTTGGGCTATCGGGTTGATTTGTGGCGTTTGATCGAGCGCTGTTTTTTGAGAGTTGATATCGCTAAGGAATGGGAATTCAATCCGTTCGATCGTGGGTCGGGGCGGGTTTTGCTATCAAATCGATTGCCGGAAGCCCATTGATCTGCTCAGCCCGCCCGTCCAGTTTACGGATCGATTCAATCCACGATCCTAAGTCCGTTTGCTCTGGCTCAAGATCTGCTGCCATTCGGATTCACTCAAGGGCTGGGGCGTTAGCTGAATATTGAAACAATTAGCAGCAGCAGCAGTCAGAGCATTGATGATCGTCGCTTCGGTTTGAGGCAGGGGCAACGATAGATGGAGAGGCAATAGTTCAGTGGCAAAAACCTGGTGGAACAGAAACGGATCGGTGGTGAGGCGGATGGAACCATGTTGGAGAATTGCTTGTCCACGACGCAGTTGGGCACTGCCGATCAGCTTGACGCCCTCCGAAGTGACAAGATCAGATCCGGTAGCGGTTCCAAAGCAGTTGGGATTGTGGATGTAGCCGCGTCCAGCTTCTCCGTAGTGGAGATCAACGCCCAACGATCGCCAGCCTTCGATCAAAAACTCGCAGATGGACTGATAGGCGTGCATCCGAGTGCCAGAGATGCCAGAAGTAATCACCGCATAGGTGAGGTCGCCCTGATGCAAAACCGCCCGCCCGCCCGTAGGACGCTGCACCAGATCGATCGGTTCACCTTGCCAGGTAAGCTGCTGCCAAAAGTCAGGATAGTGGCGCTGATGATAGCCCAGCGAAATGGCAACCGGCGACCAGCCATAGAACCGCAGCGTTGGGGGATGTTGCCCTAGGCGATGTTGCTCTAACAGCCATGCGTCGATTGCCATTTGGCGTGCGCCTGATGTTTGGATCGGCGGAATCAGTCGCCAGGTTGAATCAGTTGAGACGGTAGACACTCCAGCAAAATTGAACGGACTGGATCTAACTCGCAGGAAATTCGGCTTGTAGCGCTTCGTCGTTGTCGTCTGCGATAGTTGCCACAATGGTGATGTTGCGAGACACTTCAGCAGGAGAAAGTTCGGCTAAGGTACGCTGAGCGCAAACCACGACCTGATGATCGACAATCGCAAAGCGAGCCTCGAAGGTGTCGCTCCAGTTCATTTCCATCAGCTTGTGGACTAAGGCTGCTTCATTAGTGACGGGCAACTTTAAGATAGGCGACCACACATTCAGCGTATCTTCGTCACTGGTTCCGAGAAGTTGAACGAAAACCTCCACGCTGCCATATTTGAACTTCCACAGATAGCCGCCTGTCTCGTCATGGCTAACCATTGCGCTTTGGTCTTGTTGCAGACTAGAAATGACAGTTTCGATCACTTCAACGTAGTTCATGGTAACTTCAGAGCCTCCTGAGCTTCCTGTCTCAGCACTCGTCTCAAGATCAAGTTCGTAAGCGCTCATATTCGGTGTTCCTGTTTGGTTCAATTCACTACAGTTCGCAGGTTGCCTACCCCAACTCTAGCTCGGATGCGGTCAATTCATTCTGGAGTCTCGTGATTTTTTTATTTTTAGACGGAGAGATTACAGCGTTTGGGGAAGGGGAATGCTGAAGCTAGACTGTCTGTTCAAATCTCAAGAATTCAAAAATGTCGCATTACCGCACGTCGTTTTGGTTGAATGGGCTATTTTTATTGATGCTGATTGGGTTAGTTGCGTATGTCAAATCGGCTGGACTTTCAGCAAAAGCGTTATTTTTACATCCAGAAACCTACCCGCATTTCACGGTTGCTTCGCTTACCCATTTGTTTCAAATGCTGTCTGGGGTTCCGCCTATCATCTGCTGGTTCACCTACGGGCTGTTGCGCAGTGTCCGATCGGAAGGGAGCAGGGCTGAAACTCGCTTTATTTTAGCGTCGGCGTTGGTGACGAGTGGGTTTTGGCTGAACGAAATTTACCGCATTCACATTTACTTATCAATAGTCGGCATTGGCAAGCCGGTTGTGATTTTAATATATGCAATTACGTTAGCGATTTATGCCCTCAGCTTTCGCAAGCAGCTTCTCTCTACCCCTTATCCAATTTTGTTGACAGGCGTTGGAATTTTGTTCGTCGGTATTTTTATCGATGCGTTACAACTGCCCGATCAAAACCTGACCGATTTTTTAGAAGGCATCCCAAAAGTGCTGAGCCAGCTAAACGTTGCATATTATTTTTGGTGCGTCTGTCGGCAAGCCATGCGCCCGTTCCCAAAAACAGCCCCTAGCATTTTGACTGGGTGAACTACGCTGCTTCTTGCACCTTCAACAGCGGGAAACCAAGCTCCTCTCGTTGCTTCAGATAAAGCTGAGCGATCTGCCGCGCCAAGTTGCGAATCCGAGCAATGTAGCGAGTGCGTTCTGTCACTGAAATGACGCCTCTTGCATCCAGTAAATTGAACGTGTGTGAACATTTCAGCACTTGATCAAAAGCAGGTAAGACAAGCTTCAGCTTCATTAACCGTTCCGCCTCCCGCTCATGGATGCCAAACAGCGTAAACAACGTGTCTGGATCGGAGGCTTCAAAGTTGTAGGTGGAGTTTTCAATTTCGCTTTGCAAATGCACATCGCCATAAGTCAATTCGTCATTCCAGCGAATCTCAAAAATTGAGTTCACCTCTTGCAGATACATGGTCAGCCGCTCTAAACCGTAGGTGATTTCAATCGATACTGGACGGCAATCCAGTCCGCCACACTGTTGAAAGTAGGTAAACTGCGTCACTTCCATGCCGTCTAGCCAAACTTCCCAACCCACACCCCACGCGCCCACAGCGGCATCTTCCCAGTTGTCTTCCACAAACCGAATATCGTGGTCTTCGGGCTTGATGCCGAGGGCCTTCAGCGAATCGAGATAGATATCTAAAATATTTTCGGGTGATGGCTTAATCAACACCTGATATTGGTAATAGTGCTGCACTCGGTTTGGGTTCTCGCCATAGCGACCATCTGCCGGACGCCGACAAGGTTCTACGTAAGCCACCGACCACGGCTCGGGCCCTAGCGCTCTCAAAAACGTATGGGGACTTTTTGTACCGGCCCCTTTTTCCGTATCGTAGGGTTGAACAATGAGGCAGCCTCGTTCGCTCCAAAACTGATGCAGCGTTGCAATAATTTGCTGAAAATTCACAACAATCAACCTCTGATCCAGAACTCAACGGCGCTCACAACTTTTGCGAGCCGATCAATACCCATCAATTGTCGCGCAATCCTGTCCCCCAAAATCAGATCTGCGGGATGAGCAGACGCAACATCGGCTCAATCGAGGCTGCCCCTAATTTACTCTACTGCTTGGAGGCGAGTCACTTTGAGGTTAAACCGCCCCGTGCCCTGCCCGGCATAAGGACTAACGCGAACAATATAGCTGCCAGGCCGGGTGACTCGCGCAAACAGCATTGAGTTGGTTGATCCATCCGGTGCATCGTCATTTTCGGCAACGGCTGCGCCATCGGGGCCAATCAGGACAATAATCGTGTCAAATTCTTCGGATGTGAGATCAATCACAACCTGCTCGCCTTCTTTAAACGTCACCAAATAATCGCGGGCAAACCCACCGCTCCCCGTCGGGATATCCTTGTCCGTGAGGCTGTCTGATACCTCATTGTTATCCGGCATGGGAATTGGGCTATACAAGGTGGTTTGAGCTGCCGTTGATAGAGCACTCATACCAATTGCCAGCGCAGTTGCTGGAGCTAGCAGCAGAAAACTAAATTTGGACACCAGAGAATTCCTCATAAAAATCGCAAGATCCCACCGAAACAACAGAGTCGGTCAATTATGCCCCATTATGCCTTTGATCCTAGATCCCTAGAATGGACTGGCGAAGAATTTAGGTTTGTATAAGGTTTGCAGAGGTTGGGATCAGGTTTGTCGATCCGTGTCGGTGCTTGGGGAAAGGGAAAGCGGTAGACTAAATGAAGAAAGATTGCGAGCTAGAAATTCCTATGGCTGCCAAAGTCGAGATTTACACCTGGAGCACCTGTCCGTTCTGCATTCGGGCGAAGGCTCTACTAGACAAAAAAGGCGTAGACTATACCGAATATTGCCTGGATGGAGATGAACCAGGTCGGGCTGAAATGGCACAACGGGCCAATGGTCGCCGCTCAGTGCCGCAAGTTTTTATTGACGATCAGCATGTGGGCGGCTGCGATGATCTCTACGCACTTAACGCAAAAGGTGAACTTGATTCCCTTTTGGCAGCGTAAGCAGCAAAATAGCGAACAAATCGTCAGGAGAGGCTGCGTGAAATTTGCCTTCATTATTGATCCGATCCAAAAACTTGATCCTGGTCATGACACGAGCGTTGCTTTGATGGAAGCAGCGCAAGCCCTAGGGCATCAAGTTTGGATCACCGAAGCCC
>JAAUQT010000279.1 GCA_012033495.1 Cyanobacteria bacterium RM1_2_2
GCGATGTTGAACTGAGAAACCCGATCGAATTGGGAGCAGCCCTGGGATATGGGGCAGTCTTTGCCGTCTTGTTTATTCTGATCCAGGCAGTGGAAACCTGGTTTGGCGACGCAGGCATTTACGCCCTTTCTGCAATTTCTGGTATCACGGATGTTGATGCGGTTAGTCTTTCCCTCGCCCAGGCAACCCAAGGAGATTTGCCTTTACAAGTGGGTACAGCCGGAATTCTGATTGCTGCAATGGTCAACACCATCGTGAAAGCAGTGCTTGCCACTGTGATAGGCGGTTGGAAATTGGCAAGGTGGTGTGCATCCATTCTGCTGCTGGCATTAGGGCTAAGCTTGACAACAGCTATTTTCACCAGTTTTTGATCCTATCTTTTGAATTTCCTCACAAGTTCTTCAAGTTGTTTGTTTAATTTCAAAGTAGAGTCGGCAAATTAGCTTTATGCTCAGCGCTGCATGTTTACGAAAATTTTACGGCCACACCTTGAGGAAAATAAGTTATGTTTCACAAAATCCTGGTGGCGATCGATGTTTCCAATCGGAGTCAAATGGCTTTTGACGAGGCACTTAGCTTAGCAAGAGCCACACAAACCTGATATTTACACGTTTTATTTAGCGAGGAATAGGGCAGCCCCAACGTTGCTGTGCTTGGGTTGGAATATTACCCGATTAAGCAGGTCGTCAAAAATAAAATGAAGCAACCGGGTTTCGACTGCGCTCAACCCTCTTTCTTTTAGGAATGTAAATCTAAATTTTCTGCTCAGGTGAATTCATTGCTAATTCGTACCGAAATTGGTAGTGAGGAACATTATGTTAGTCCAAGCTAGAACGTTGAGTAGTAACCTGCTGCTACATAAGCAGGATATTTTTAATCATTCAAGAGGTTCGTTTATTAATGGATCTCATGGATCTCATAGATTCCAGAAGTGTTTTCAGTATCGTCCGTTTAGTTTCAGCAGTTCCAGTAGTTCCAGTCGATTGACTGAGACGAATCAGGCATTTGAGTCATCTCCTATCCTTTGTCAGCAGGGTTGGTTGTTCGATATTGGCGTTGCAGATGTCAACGACGACGATATTTTTGATATCTTCACAACCAATCACAACGCCACTGAAAGTTTGTTAATTGGCAGTGCTTCTGGTGAGTTCACAGATGTATTATCGCAATGGAGGCTGGATCAAGATCGACGGTTTCCAGGTTTAGGAGATTTTATCTTTCAGCCACCTGCAAATCTCGCAGGGCTGCATATTTACCGACGCAATGACACAGAGTTGCACCTTCATTTGGAGCGAGGAAAAGCCATCAAACCCATTCAGGGTCAAATTCTGCTGCCCGCTCCCAAAAACAACAAGAAGCCCTCTGTCGCGCTCCTAGGGAGACACCGAGCAGAAGTAAGAATTAGCGAATATCCTTGGCAGCAGGGACTTCAGACTCGCATCCAATTCAAAATTCGACCGAATGGGCGGTTAGTTCTCAACACCAGATTTTCTGAGACTTTTTATTCCGTCAAGCTAGACAAATCGCTTCCTCTAAATAAGATCCATGTGGGTGCAAGACAGATCCATCCATCTAGCCGCAATTTTACCTTCCATTTACACGACCGCCACGGCATGGCATGGGCCGACTACCAAGGCGATGGTTACATGGATGTGTTTATGACTAGAGGAGGGCTGCGAGGTCAAATTCTCAACTTTCCCAAGACTCCCGTTATCCGAGATGAACTATTCGTCAATCGAGGCAATGGTATATTTCAAGATCGCGCTGCTCAACTGGGCTTTGAGAAACAGGGATGTCGAGCGCGTAAGGTAGCGTGGGTTGATTTTAACCAGGATAATCGACTAGATCTCTACATCTTAGGAAAGAAAAGTCCGAATCAGCTTTTCCGTCAGCAGCCCAATGGTCACTTTCAGAACGTTGCAATCAGACAAGGCGTGAACTTTCACGATTCCAGTTCATTTGAGTGGATAGATGTAGACAATGATAGTGATCTAGATTTACTCGTTGCTCGTGAAGGCAAGCTATCACTGTATAGAAATCAACCTAAACGGTTTAATCATTATCAAACAATTCCAGTTCCAGGAACAGATATTCGTAAACTAGCTGTCACGGATTATGATCAGGATGGAGATTTTGACGTATATGCGGCATCTCCTCAATCTAGTAAACTATTGATCAATTCTGGAGGACGTTATACGGCAATTGATCCTGCAATGGTTGGTTTACCAACGCAAGCATTAACTGTTAACTGGGTAGACTATGACAATAATGGATTGGTTGATTTACACACCATACCTGGCAAGCTTTATCATCAAACACCTGATCACCAGTTTGTTGTCACCCAATTGTTAAATCAAGATGTTCCTAGTTGGGCAGCAGTTTCAGATAACCCGAAAGGCAACGATGCTCGAAGCGCTTGGTTTGACCTAGACAACAATGGAACGCGAGATGCTCTCTGTGAAGTCATCCAAAATGGAGTTGGGCAGGCGACGCTGTATCGCAATCTCCTCACGCAAAATCACTGGCTGCAACTCAAGCTGATTGGGCCGAGCGGCAACCGGCAGGCAATTGGTGCAAAAGTCGCTGTGTCAACTGCTGACTCTAGACAGGTGCAACAGGTCGGACAAGCAGAAGGCTCCCATTATTCTCAGGGGCATTATCGGCTCTATTTTGGGTTAGGGCAACAGCAGGGGAGCGGTTCAATTCAAATTACCTGGGCTGATGGAACCCGACAGAAGGTGCAGTATTCAAAGCCTGATCAGCTTTTGACGATACAGCAGCCGTAGAACTGGATGTATTATTTCTGTTCCGTATACTGCTTCTAAGTTCGCTCACGTCAATTTTTCTCTTATTTACGATCAAGTCTCATAGCAACAAGATTTCTTGCAACCTCACAAGTTCTTCAAGTTGTTGATCTAACCTGAAACTATAGACGTTTAACCACGCGATGCCACAACAATCGCCTTCCGGTGTCTTCTAGTCTTAACAGATTCTTGAGAGGTGAAATATGAAACTCTCCTATCGCGGCGCTCCCTACACCTACGAGCCGCCTGAAGTCAAAGCTATTACAACCGATATCAAAGGCAAATATCGCGGGGCTTCCTACCCGATTCAACGCTTGACGGCTGAAGTCGAGCCACCCGTTTTCAACTTGCAGTATCGCGGGGCGCGTTACCAGACAGGTCAGCCGAATCGGCTCGCCCTTGAAGGAACTCCAATTGTTACCATCACCGTGCTGTCTCAGCAAATGGTTGCTTGGGATGAATTTTGGCATCCAACGCAGATCCATTCATAAGCAGTAGAGAGATGAAAAACATGACAGACTCAATATCTACTGGTGCAACATCGCGAACTCGTATCGTAATTATGGGCGCAGCAGGTCGCGACTTTCACAATTTCAATGTCGTCTATCGTGACAACCCGCAAGTAGAAGTGATTGCCTTTACTGCGGCTCAAATTACTGGGATTGCCAATCGTCGTTATCCGGCTGCGCTGGCAGGCTCTCTCTATCCTGATGGCATTCCAATTGTTGATGAATCAGAGCTTGAGACACTCTGTAGAGAGCAACAGATTGATCAGGTGATTTTTGCCTACAGCGATGTACCTCATGCTCATGTGATGCACTTGGCTTCGCGAGCAATAGCGGCTGGGGCAGACTTTAGCTTGCTTGGCCCCAATCACACCATGCTGACAGCCAAAGTTCCGGTGATTGCGGTGTCTGCGGTGCGAACGGGCTGTGGTAAATCCCAAACGACACGTTGGCTCTCGAAACTGCTGCGACAATGGGGTTTACGAGTTGGCGTGATTCGGCATCCCATGCCCTATGGCGATTTGGAAAGACAGAGTGTGCAACGGTTTGCTAGTCGTGCCGATTTAATTGTGGCAAACTGCACAGTTGAGGAGCGGGAAGAATATGAATCCCATCTCGAAGAAGGCAACATTGTTTATGCTGGAGTTGATTATGCTGAGGTGGTGAATCTAGCAGAGCAAGAATCCGATTTGATTCTGTGGGATGGTGGCAACAACGATTTTCCGTTCATCCGTCCCGATCTGCATATTGTTCTGGTTGATCCGTTGCGTCCAGGGCATGAGATGACCCATCATCCGGGCGAGGCGGTGCTGCGCATGGCAGACATTATTGTGGTGGCAAAAGTGAATGCAGCGGCAACGGCTGATATTCAACGAGTCACTGAAACAGCCCGATCGGTCAATCCTACCGCAACAATCGTCCGGGGGGCTTCTCCTATCCGTTTGGTCAATCCAGAAGCGGTAATCGGTCGGCAGGTCTTGGTGGTGGAAGATGGGCCAACTACAACTCATGGTGGAATGCCCTATGGTGCAGGGTTTGTGGCGACGACCCATGCTCATGCGCTAGAAATTGTCAATCCGCGCCCCTTTGCGGTTCCAGCGATCGCTGAGGTTTATGCAAAGTATCCCCATCTACATGCCATCCTGCCTGCAATGGGCTACTCAGCTGAACAACTCAAGGCACTTGAGGACACCATCAACAACACACCCGCTGATGTTGTCGTTTCTGCAACACCGATCGACTTGGCAGCATTGATTGAGATCAATAAGCCGATTGTGCGGGCTTACTATGAGTTTGCTGAAGCCAGCGAACCCGGACTGGCTGCCCAAATCAAACAATTTCTGACTCGTGCCAGAATTAATGTTAAGGAGCGTTATGTTCGCTCAAACTGAAACTCAAGCCAATCTCCGCAACCGCAGTTTGCTGACGATGTTGGATTTAAATCAGTCAGAACTGCTCTATTTACTCGATCTGGCTCGTGAGCTGAAACGCGCCAAATCTTCTAAAACAGAACAGCAGCATCTCAAAGGTAAGAACATTGCCCTGATTTTTGAAAAACCTTCCACACGAACGCGCTGTGCGTTTGAAGTTGCCTGCTTTGATCAGGGTGCAAATGTGTCTTATCTTGACCCAACTGGTTCACAAATGGGACATAAAGAAACCATTCAAGATACTGCTCGTGTCCTGGGTCGCCTGTACGACGGAATTGAATATCGGGGCGCTGGGCAGACAATTGTTGAAACCTTGGCGCAGTATGCAGGTGTTCCAGTTTACAACGGACTGACCGCAGAATCGCATCCTACGCAAGTGCTAGCAGATTTGATGACCCTACAAGAACACAGCAATAAACCACTGCAAGATGTATCTTTCTGTTTTGTGGGTGACTGTCGCTTCAACATGGCAAACTCGCTGCTGATTGGTGGTTGCACGATGGGCATTGACGTGCGCTTAAGTGGGCCAAAGCAATACTTACCAAATGCAGAAATCGAAACCATCGCTCGCAGTCGGGCTAAGCAATATGGTGCAAAGCTAACTGTGACTGAAAACCTGCTGGAGGCGGTGAAAAATGTCGATTTCATCTACACGGACGTTTGG
>JAAUQT010000280.1 GCA_012033495.1 Cyanobacteria bacterium RM1_2_2
GGAGGTGGATGGCTTTTGCAATTGCTTGATTCGTTTGCAAGTCATCACTCACCTACCATGTGTTGGGCACGGCTGAAAGGCGCATTTCGCGTTTTTTGATTCAGAAATTGCTGGAGTCTTTTTCTAGATTCTGTCTAGGTTCTGGGGTTGCTCTGTGGCTTTTTTGAGTTTGGTTTCGTAAAATTGGCAGGCTAGGGCACCAACGGCGTAAATAAGGGCTGCATCGGTGGTAATGCCTACGGCTGCGCCAACACCGGGAAGGATTTCTACAAAGCTCAGCCCGGTTTTCAAGAATCCTGAACTGCTGGTGGATAGCCCCCAGATGGCCAGCACTTCGCCGCGTCGGGATGGATCGTTGGGGGCGAAGCCGTAGAGGGCGGCAATTTGATAAATCATCTTGGCTTGTAGCGCAGCGACGGCTCCTAGGTCTAGGGCAAATAGCATGACGGCAAGGGGTGGCAAGAAGTTGGTGAACAACCCAATCTGGGCGGCATTCCAGGTGGTTTGGGTGATGATGCGCTGGGCTAGCTGTTCGGTTGTGTCGAGGGGGTATTTCTGCCGCAAAGCTGCCACTTCCTGTTCTACGGCTGCTTCGTCTACTTGCCCTAATGCTGCCATGAGCCAGTTGATTCCGGGCAGTTTGGTGGCGTATTTGATCAGTGGGTTTTCTGCAATGGGTGTTACAACCTTGCCTACGAGTTCGGTACTTTGTTCAACGAGATCATAGAATGTATCCCCAACCTTGTTTCCAACAGCCGTAATCGGTTGTTTTAGCTGTTCTGCCATGACTTGAGAGGCTCGAATTGCGTTGGCAATTGCCTCATTTATCGCGTCTTGCATGGAAGATTGATTGTCACGGTTGGGGTTTGTCATTGCTCTAGTCTGTTGGGTTGAAAGTTGGAACTTAGATTTATCTTCTTCACTCTACAGGCAGTCTATCTAAGATGACTTCTACCTTGTGGTAGTGGGAACCGAATCTTGTCAGATCTGACGGGGGTAGTAGATTCGTAGATGGCATTAGATGGCATTAGATGGCATTGTGAATCTGCGTTCTGCGCTTCCATTAACTGAATTCGCTGACTTGAATCTTTGATTCAGTTAAAGCAATGATCGGTCTAAAGTTATAGTTATGCACAAGCTGACGCAACCCTTGAATCAGAGCAGTCTGTTCAGATGGAATTTGCTCAATTAAGTCTTCAATACTGCTGTCGTCGCAGAGTTCGGCCGCATAGCGGAGCGCAGCAATCCACTCGGATGACATGACCGCTAGATCGGCAGGGTGCAGCGTTACGGGAGCGTTTTGCAATCTATCATTTGACCAAGTAACTTGATCGGTGGCACAAAGATATTTCAGTCCCAAATACTCTGCCATTTTGCTGAATAATACCTCTTCATGAAATGGCTTGCTGAGATAGTCATTACAACCTGCGGAGAGGGCTAAGATGCTATCTCTTCTTGATGCTTGTGCCGTCAGGGCAATGATCACCGGGTTTTGTCCACCCACGGTTGCACGAATCTGTTGAGTTGCCTCATAGCCATCTAGCAAAGGCATCCGGATATCCATGTAAATGAGATGCGGCTGCCACTGTTGCCACTGCTGAACCGCTTCTTGCCCATTGACGGCTTCTCGAACCTCTAACCCAATCTGAGTTAATAAGCTAACTAAAAGTTTACGGTTTTCTGGTTGATCATCAACGACAAGAATACGATAGGTGGGTTGACCGGGCGCTAAGCCAACCACCTGACAAAGAGTAGAAATGGATGGAGTATTAGTCACCTGCACCCCAACAGGAATTGTGAAGGTAAAGATGCTGCCTTGGTCAAGCGTACTCTGAACCGTAATATTACCTCCCATCATCTGCACAAAACTCCGGCTGATTGCTAGTCCTAAACCCGTGCCATCAGGTGAAATTTTTCCCGCTTGGGTTTGCACAAACGTGTTAAAGATACTGTCTAGCTCAGAGGGGGCAATGCCGATTCCAGTATCGCTCACTTCAAAGCTTAAACGGACTGGTTTATCGTCTTCTGCTCCATGGTGTGTAGCCAGTCCACCTCGTTCATCGCGTGCCATCATCGACACATAGAGCTTAATGTTTCCTTGCTGGGTAAACTTAATTGCGTTGCCTAGTAAATTGATTAGCACTTGGCGGAGTTTGGCAGCATCAACAGTAATGTATTGAGGTAAATCGGATGTTAGTTCCAACTCTAGTTGTAAGCCTTTTGCTTCTGCCCGCTGACGCAACATTAGCTCGATTGAACTCAGTAAATCAATTAGATCAACATTGCTTTCATCTAACGTGGCATGTCCAGCCTCAATCTTTGATAAATCTAAAACATCATTGATCAAACTCAACAGATGATCACCACCGCGACGAATAATTTGTAGATTTTCTCGCTGCTCTGAAGTCAGCATCGGATCTCGCTGCATTACTTGCACAAAGCCCAAAATCACGTTGAGCGGCGTTCGGAATTCATGACTCATATTTGCCAAAAAGATGCTCTTGGCTTTGTTAGCGGCTTCTGCGGCTTCTTTTGCAACTTGTAGAGCTTGTTCTGCTTGTTTGAGTGTGGTGACATCGGTGGTGGCTCCAATCACTCCTGTCACTTGTCCCTTGATGTCAGTTAAAGGACTAATCACAGTTTGATACCAGCGGGTTTCACCTCTCGCATTCGTGATGGACTGCGAAACATCAATGTGAGGTTGGCGAGTTTGCATCACCTGTTGGTTGATTGCCAGGAATGCTTGGAGTTGTTCTGGGGAGAAGTTAGGATTGAAATCGGTTTCTCGTTTGCCCAGCATCGCTTCAACAGTCGTTCCATGAATTGTGGCGGTGGCTTGATTGACGATGAGCAGGTGTCCATCTTTGTCTTTCACAAAAATGTTGTTGGGCACAACATCGACGATCTGACGCAGGAAAGCTTGCTGGGCTTTTAGTTCTGCTTCGACTCGTTCTCGTTCTCGAAGCGCTGCCTGTCGATCGCTGATATCGCTGAAGGTGCAAATCACTTGCTGCACACTGCCCGCTTGATCGAACCGAGGTTCTGCATCGACTAACAGCCAAACGCAGTCGTGCTGCTGGGAACGACAAACTCCCATAATCACATTGTGCACGGAGCAACCTTTGACAATCGCCTGCGCAGCGGGATGGTCTTGTCTAAGAAACGGTGTCCCATCTTCACGGATCACGTTCCAATCGGGATCAAAAGATGTTTTGCCCAAAAATTGTGCCTCCGTAAGACTCAATAGCTCTAGCGCCTTGGAGTTACACAACAAAACTTCAGCCTGAACGCCATACACAACAACGCCGACTTGCAGGTCTTCAATCAGCGTCCGAAACCGAGCTTCGCTGTCTCGCAAAGCATATTCCATTTGCTTGCGATCGGTAATGTCGCGCACCATCACCATGACTTCGTTGGCTTGCAGGGGCGCAACTCTGGCTTCTTCATAGTGTTGTTGACCGTCTATAGTGAGTTGGTATTCATGAAACTGTACTTCGCCTGTTTCTAATGCCTGTTGCGTACAGCGTAACCGCTCACGCGATATATTAGGCGGCAAAATATCTACAACATTCAGTTCTGTAAACGCATCTGGGCTGACAATTAAATTTACGCCTCCTTGATTGATCAGTTCTAACTGTCTACCATCACTCCTCATCCGAATCAGCAAATCGGGAATTGCCTGAATCATGGCGCGTTTGGTTAGCTCACTCTGAAGCAGCTTTTGTTCAGCTTGTTTACGGTCAGCAATATCTCTGGCGGCAGCGTAAATGTAATTGCCTTTAGGAACCGATCGCCACTCTAACCAAAGGTACGAACCATCTTGATGGCGATAGCGATTGACAAAGCTTGGAAGCACCTCTTTGGAAGCTTGAGTATTGGCAGCGAGCGTTGCTGCTAAATCATCTGGATGGACAAAATCGAGAAAACACTTGCCTTCTAACTCGGACAACTCATAGCCCAGCGTTCGCTCCCACTCTGGATTCAGCCGGAGAAAATGGCCGTCTATACTGGCAATACACAATAAATCAATTGCACTAGAGAAAAAGGCTTCTAACTCTTCGGTCTTATGCTGTAAAGCGGCTTCAGCCTGTTTGAGCGCAGTGATGTCATTTGCAACACTGAGGATGTAGCGCGTTTGTCCGTCTGCTGATAGAAACGGCTTCTTGGTGGTTTGTAGGCAACGAACGGCTCCTTCCCTTGTTGTAATGGTTTCTTCTACATTCAGTAAGGGTTGCAGCGTCTCCATGACTTGGCGATCGGTTCGCACCCACGCTTCGGCTTCGGCTCGGTTGCAGCTAAAATCAGCGTCAGTTTTACCAATCAGGGCTTCAGTAGTGGTGTTATAAATTTCGGCTACCGCTTGGTTGGCTAAGGTAAATCGACCCTGCCAATCTTTGACAAAAATTAGATTAGGGTTACTGTCAATCACCTGCCGCAAAAACTGTTGCTGTGCTTGAAACTCCGCCTCCGATGGGAGGGCAAGCATTTGAGGAATCAGTGGAACGAGGTCAATTGCGGTTAACACTGAAACCAAGGCTGTCACCGCCTTAACGCCACCAGAAAGCCAGTCAACTGAATGCCAAAGTGTCCAAATGTCTAGCAGACGGGTTGTGCCACACAAAATGATGAATGTGGCAAACAGCAAAAGTATCCGTTTGAACGGCAAATCTTTCCGCCGCCAAACAAAATAAAATAAAGCACTCGAAATGGAGTAGAACGAGAGCGCAGTCAACAGATTGGAGGTAACATGCAACCCTAGCAGCTCTGGGTTCCAAAGATAACAGTGCTCGTGAGAAATCGATAGTCCGGAGGTTAAAATAGCTTTGAGAGCATCTAGCATATATCTGGCTACTGCAAAGAAATTGGGTGGCTGGGCAAAACCTGGAGTCTCTATGCCAAAGTATTCCCAAACCTCAGTTTTATACAAGTTATTGAAGCCAGCACCAAGACTGATTGCCTGACCGCATCTGAACCAAGGCCATGTTTTGCAAAAAATAAACTGAATAAAAAACAGGGAGAGCTATTGATCCCTGTCCCTGGTGTTCCTGAATCGGAGGATAAGTTCTTGAGATGCTATTTCTCTGATTGCCCCCTAAATCTCCCATTCTGGAGGACTTTGAGCAGCAAATTCATACCACGATTTCAGCAACGCCCCCCACCTCTATCGGCAACCCGCTGTTTCTAACTTGAGTCACGAATTTTCTAACTTGCGTCACAAATTGCCAGATGTTCCCAAACTCAGTAGTCGCCAAGCTGGCTGAGCAAAATGAATAACCCAACCGCAGCAAGCTGCGGGGTATCTAGAAGAGAGGAAATAACTTCAACTGTTTGGCTCTAGCCTGCTCCTCCTCGCTCCCTTGCTCCTGGATGTACCGCCTAACTATCTCACTG
>JAAUQT010000281.1 GCA_012033495.1 Cyanobacteria bacterium RM1_2_2
TTTGCGAAAGAAGTCTCTTCAGCCTAACTAACTACCTGTCTGCGTCAATCCACCCCACCAGACGTGGGGACAGGTTTTGCAAAGAATCTCTTCGCCTGAAACAATTCTTTCTGCTAAACCTGCCCCTACCCAACGGATCAATCTCTCTGCGAAATCTTCTTTTCCTGCAAAAATAGGGATTCTAGATCACCAATAGGCAATAGACGATGGCAGCAACTTCAGCCTCCCCAATTCCGGTCGCATCAATTCCGGTCGCGCCAATTCCGGTCGCACCAATTCCGGTCGCCATGACGATTGCAGGTTCCGATAGCGGCGGCGGCGCAGGCATTCAGGCAGACTTACGAACTTTCGCCTTTCACCAAGTTCACGGGACAAGCACCCTCACCTGCATTACGGCCCAAAACACGCTCGGCGTAACGCGAGTGGATGCGCTGCCTCCAGAAGCGGTGACGGCTCAAATTCAGGCGGTGGTGGTTGACATTGGTGTGCAGGCTGTCAAAACCGGAATGCTGCTGAATCAGGCAATTATTACAGCGGTGGCGGATCAAGCAGAAGGTCTGCCTTTACCGAATTTGGTGGTCGATCCAGTAATGGTGTCTCGCACGGGAGCGCAGTTGATTAACAATGAAGCCATCCTCAGTTTGCGCGAACGGCTGATTCCTCTTGCCACAGTGCTGACGCCCAACCGCTATGAAGCCCAACTGCTCAGCGATCTGGAAATCAATACTCTAGAAGATATGCAGCTTGCCGCTGAGCGGATTCTTAAACTAGGGGCGCAGGCTGTTTTAGTCAAAGGGGGAGGGATGTTGGGCGACCTACGCGGCGTTGACGTTTGGTTTGATGGCGAGCGGCTAGAAGTGCTCCGTACCGCAACAATCGATACCAGCGACACCCACGGCACAGGCTGCACCCTCTCTGCTGCCATTGCTGCCAATTTGGCGAAGGGCGAAGATCGGTTTGCGGCGGTGAATCTGGCGAAAGCGTATGTCACAACAGCGCTGCGTTATGCTCTCCGGATCGGGCAGGGACAAGGCCCCGTCGGGCATTTTTTCCCCTATTTGCGCTGCCGGATTCGCAGCCAGGAACCCAGCCAGGAACCCAACCATGATCAAAGGCACAACGCAACTGCTCGGCGTGATTGGATACCCGATTGCCCACTCCCTTTCTCCGGTAATGCACAACGCCGCCATTGCTAAACTGGGTGTCGATTTTGTTTATGTGCCGCTGCCGATTGCGCCCGAAAATTTAGCCATTGCTGTGAAAGGCTTTGAGGCGATGGGGCTGCGCGGCTTCAATGTTACGATTCCTCATAAGCAGGCGATCATGCCGCTGTTAAGCGAGATTGCTCCCGTTGCCCAAGAGATTGGAGCCGTTAACACCGTTTGTCTCACCGAGCAAGGCTGGTATGGCACAAATACCGACGCGGAAGGATTTCTAGCCCCACTGCTGCAATTGTCTACACCGCCCAATTGGCAGCACACCACTGCTCTGATTCTAGGAAATGGCGGAGCCGCGAGAGCCGTGGTTGCCGGATGCGCTGAGTTGGGCTGTCGCTCCATTCAAGTAGTAGGACGCCATCCCGAAAAATTAGAGCAGTTTCGCCAAAGTTGGCAAAATTCCCCAGCAGGCGTTCATCTTTCGGTTCATGCTTGGGAAAAACTGCCTGATTTGCTGCCTACCGCCGGATTAGTCGTCAACACTACGCCAATCGGGATGCATCCTCACGAGCAGGTATCTCCGCTAGATTTCTCTGATTCGCTTCAATCTGCTTCTGTTCAAATTGCAGCGGGAACCATTGCCTACGATTTAATTTATACGCCGCGTCCGACACTGTTTTTGCAGCAAATGCAGGCTCAGGGCGCCATCCTATTTGACGGGTTAGAAATGCTGGTTCAGCAAGGAGCCGCTGCGCTGAAACTCTGGCTGCAACAGCCTGTTCCAGTGGACGTGATGCGGCAATCTTTACTGGATCATCTCCACCACGCTGAGCTACAAATTCAGCGCAACATAAATTAATATTGATTTAATACTTGTAGTTAGCCCAACCGATTGGTTTGGGTAAGTATGTTAATTTTTACGCAGATCCTCACTCAGAAACGCAGAACACTATGAGTTCCGAACTTCTACAATCGATTAAAGTCTGGAGTCAGTTTGCTCACCCAATTCTCATGTGGGTGCTTTTGGGTATCACGCTTTATGCAGGATATCTGGGGTTTCAAATTCGCCGGACTCGGAACGCTGAAGGCGACACCAAAAAAGCATTAATTAAAGGGCGGTTTAATCTTCGTCATTACCAGCTAGGGTCAATTTTGCTCGCTCTGATGGTGATCGGATCGATCGGTGCGATGGCAGCTACCTATGTCAACAGCGGCAAGCTTTTCGTTAATCCTCACTTACTCGTAGGGTTGGGCATGACTGGCTTGATCGCCATGTCTGCCTCACTGTCTCCATATATGCAAAAAGGACATGATTGGGCCCGGTATAGCCACATTGCCCTCAACTTGGTTTTGGTCGGGCTGTTTGCGTGGCAGGCGGTGACGGGAATGCAGATTGTCCAAAATGTGATTAACCGCATGGCTTAATTGCAAGGATTAGCCAACAATTTGCTCACGCTGCTGGGGACATGGTGAATCTATGTCTCTTTTTCTTTTGCAGATTCTTTTGCAGAATTCGCTATTCTGTTAGGAAATTTGTTAGGAAATTAGTGGGAAACTGGATGGAGGCTCTAGACTGAAGCGATGCAAGACGAAATTCTCCGCAAAGAGCAAGACTTCCACGATCGCTGGGCCGCCGCCATCGATGTTGAAGGCATCCACGTTAAAGACTATTTTGAGGCTTGCACTGCGCCCGAAAATCGTTTCATTCTGCGGCAGTTGGGCGATGTGTGCGGCAAATCTCTGCTCGATTTGGGCTGCGGCGCGGGTGAAAACAGCGTCTATTTTGCTAGCAAGGGGGCGCGTTGTGTCGCGGCAGACTATTCTCCCGGCATGGTGGAAGTGGCGCTCAAGCTGGCTGAAGCGAACGGGGTCAGGGTTGAAGGTCAAGTCACTAACGCAATGGACATGAACTTCCCCGACAACACCTTTGATATTGTCTATGCCTCCAATCTGCTGCACCATATCCCTGACCCGACTCTTACCATCCGAGAAGCTCACCGAGTTCTCAAACCAGGCGGGCAGTTTTGCTTTTGGGATCCGCTCCAACACAATCCGCTGATTAATGTGTATCGCCGCATGGCTACAGCAGTGCGGACTGAAGACGAAACGCCCCTAAATATTGAACTCGTCAATTTCATCAAATCCCAGTTCAGCCAGACTTGTTATGATACTTTTTGGATCGCAACCCTGTGGATTTTCCTTCAGTTTTACTTGATTGAGCGCGTCCACCCTAACGAAGAGCGCTACTGGAAAAAAATTATTTTGGAACACGAGCGCCTACAGCCAGAATATCAATTGCTGGAAAAATGGGATACGCTGCTGAAAAAATTGCCTTGGCTGAAGCGCTACGCTTGGAACCTCGCTGTTGTTGCGACAAAGTGAATGCTGATCTCATGCTTCGTTACTCTATCGTCGTGCCAATTTATAACGAGGAAGCCATCATTCCTGAACTCTATCGCCGTCTGCATTCGGTGATTGCACTTCTAGACGAAACAGCAGAACTGGTCTTCATTGACGACGGCAGCCACGATCGGTCGCTTTCCCTGTTGCGCCATCTGCATGAGCGCGATCCGCAGGTGTGTTATCTCAGTTTTGCCCGCAATTTTGGGCATCAGGTAGCGGTGACAGCCGGACTCAATTTTGCTCGTGGACAGGCGGTGATTGTCATGGATGCTGACCTGCAAGACCCGCCAGAACTGATCCCTGATTTGATCCAGAAATGGCGGCAGGGCTATCAGGTGGTCTATGCTCAGCGAACCCAGCGTCAGCGAGAATCGTGGTTCAAGCGCTTCACAGCTTACTGGTTTTATCGCACCCTGCGTCGCCTCGCCGATGTTGACATTCCCACCGATACGGGCGACTTTTGCTTAATGGATCGGCGCGTCGTCGATTTGCTCAACGCCATGCCCGAACGCAACCGCTATATCCGAGGGCTGCGGGCCTGGGTTGGGTTTCGGCAAACTGCGATCCCGTTTGATCGAGCGCCCCGCTATGCAGGCAGTGTGAAATATACCTTCGGCAAATCGCTGGCGCTGGCCATCAACAGTTTGGTTGGTTTCTCTAAAGTGCCGCTGCGGCTATCAACTTATTTAGGCTTAGTTTCTGCGGCCATTTCCTTGCTGATGGGCTTGCTGGTGCTATATTGGCGGCTCTTTGCGCCCAACTCACCGCTGACGGGCTACACCATCATCACGGTTGTTGTGTTTTTCCTAGGAGCCGTGCAACTCATTAGTATCGGCATTTTGGGCGAATATATCGGGCGCATCTATGAAGAAATTAAGGGCAGGCCGCTGTACACCCTCTCTGAAATTGGCGGCTTTCAAAACAGCAAAGACTCTCTGAGAACCCCCCAACCGCAAATTCGAGAATCCGTTCGCGGTGAATCGATCCGAGATAGCGACGGATAATTTAGGCGCTTTGCCGTAACCAGCCTCATCTCGATCCTACACCTTTGCTTCCAGTGACTTCAGGTATTCGGTATTCACGCCCGACTCGCGCATCAGGGCAATCTTGCCAGTTCGGGCAATTTCTCGAATCCCAAACCGATTCAGCACTTGCACAATCGCCACCATTTTGCCAGGGTCGCCCACCACTTCAACCGTCAGCGAATCTTCGGCCACATCCACCACCCGCGCTCGAAAAATTTGCGCCAGTTCAATAATTTCAGAGCGGTTAGAGCTAGTGGCGTTCACCTTCATCAGCATCAGTTCCCGTTCAACACAGGGCACTTCGGTGATGTCTTGCACCTTCAAAACGTTGATCAGCTTATAAAGTTGCTTGGTGACTTGTTCAATGGCGCGATCGTCGCCCGGCACAACCATCGTAATCCGCGAGATGCCCACCTGCTCGGCTGGGCCAACCGCCAAGCTTTCAATATTAAACCCGCGTCGGGCAAACAGCCCAGCAATGCGGGACAATACGCCCGCTTCATCTTCGACCAAAACAGAAAGAGTGTGCTTCATGGGGAAAAGGCAGAAAAGCTGGCAGCAAATGCTTAAAGGGAAACCCCTGAAAACTCAATCGGCATTGCTGGCTTGAATTAAACCGTGACTTCCTATCATATCCTGAACTGCAAACAGTTGAATCGGTTTGATCTAAAAAATGGCTGCGCATACCCCGCAGCTTGCTGCGATTGGGATAAGCAGCCCGCCGACCGTCAGGTCGGCAACAGAGACTTATACTTGGGAGCATGAAAGTTCAAAAGGCAAGTCATTGC
>JAAUQT010000039.1 GCA_012033495.1 Cyanobacteria bacterium RM1_2_2
GCGACCTTTCGCTTCCTACTGCTGAATCGATATTGGCAACCGCACACAGGTTTGATGGGTTTGCCGCGACTCCTAGGGCTGATTTGGTTTTTATTCAAAGTGCGACGGGGCAGTATCTCTCTTTTCATTGGGGCGCGGCAGAACAGCATGGGCTGAAAGCTGAACAGGTGATTGGTCAGTCAATAACGGAAACTTTTGCGCCTGTCGCGCTGGCTTCTTACCGAGAGCAAGTTTGTCAAGTGCTGGAAAGCTTGACCCCTGTGCAATTTGAGTGTGCTTTTGTCTATGCCAACCAGCATTGGGTCTTTGACTTGACCATTAGCCCAATTTTGATGCCGCAAGGAGTTGCATCAACGGTAGTGGTGATGGGGCAATTTTTGCGGACTGTTGCGGAAAGTCGGGCGATGGATGAGGTCGGTTTGGAAGAGTATTCGGTTTTTCCTCAAAATGGGTTTAGTCAACCTTTCTTACAAATTGCCTGCACCATTCGCCGGACGCTGGAACTGAAGCAGATTTGGCAGCAAACGGTCGATCAGCTAGGTAGGGCCCTAAACGCTAGCCGCTGTCTGATCTGCCCTTACCAGCTTGATAGCGCTCATTTAACGGTTATGGCGGAATATGGTTTGCCGCATTTGCCGTCCCTGTTGGAGAAGGAAATTTCTTTAGCTGAACCTTATGTGAGGGAGGCGATCACAACGCTGAAGCCTGTATGGGTGGAGGGGCAGAAGAATAGGGGTGATGAGAGAACGCCCACAATTCTGGCGATTCCCACCTACTACGAAGATCAGCCGAATAGCCTGATTATTGTGCATCAGTTGGGGCGTTCGCAGCGGTGGAGTGAGGCAGATTTAGAGTTGTTGCGGCAAATGGCAGACCAGATTGGCATCGGGATTGCCCATGCCAGCCAGTATGAAGAGAGCCGAAATTTGTCTACTGAGTTGCAGCGGGTGAACGAAAACCTGATGCAGCAACACTCTGACCTGGAAGAGGCACGGCAGCAGGCAGAGGCGGCTTCTCGGCTGAAAAGCGAGTTTTTGGCGAACACGTCCCATGAGTTGCGCACCCCCCTGAACGGGATCATTGGCTTCTTGAAGCTCGTGATGGACGGAATGGCGGATGACCCAGAAGAGCAGCATCAGTTTATTCAGGAAGCCCATCGCTCGGCGCTGCACCTGTTTAACGTGATCAACGACATTTTGGATATTGCCAAAATTGAAGCAGGCAAAATGCAGTTGGATCTCAATCCCATTAAACTGGATGACCTGCTGGTGGAAGTGGAAAACTTCACGCGCCCGCAAGCCCAGCAAAAGCAGTTGAGCTTCGAGATTCGTACTCCTGACACCCGCGATGAGGTGATTCTCTACGGCAATTATCAGCGGCTCCTCCAGGTGATGCTGAATTTGGTGGGCAACGCGATCAAGTTCACCCACGAAGGCAGTATTACCATCAGTGCAGAGGTGGTTCCGGGTAAGGTTTTGGTGCAAAACGAAGAGAAACCTGGCAGCGTCAAAATTAGCGTCGCCGACACGGGCATTGGCGTTTCTTTGGAAAAGCAAGACAAATTATTTCAGAGCTTTAGCCAGGTGGATGGCTCTCGCACCCGACAGTATGGGGGCACTGGGTTAGGCTTAGCGATTTCGCAAAAACTCGTAGAAACCATGGGCGGCATTGTTAATTTCTTCAGCATGGGCGAGGGGCTGGGATCAACGGTTACGTTCACAGTGCCGCTGTATCAAGATCCGGTGATGGTGGCTGCGCCTGTCACAGACTCGGCTGACTTGCTGCTCTAGGCGGGAGATGAACCGATGGTCGAAGTCTTGGCTGCCCTTTCGCTTTCGGCGGCGGTGGGGATGAGGATTGCCCTACCGCTGCTGTTGCTTGGTTTACTCTACAGTGACAACTTGTGGGCAAATGTGCCGCTGCTGTCTCAGATGCCGCCGCCGCTTGTATTGGGTGGGCTGGTGAGTTGGTCGCTGGTGGAATTGCTGTGGTCTAAGGAGCGATTGGGACAGCGCCTACTGCAAATTGTCCAGCTTTTGTTTAGCCCCATTGTGGGGGGCATTGTGGGGCTAACGGTGGCGCGGACTGGTGAAATGGAATCCTCCATGGGTTGGATTTTGGCAATTGTAGGGGGTCTTGTGGCGCTGGTGCTGCAATTGGTGCAGGTGGGCTGGTCTTATCGGCTGCGGGGTTTGCCGATTTGGGTGATTTTCATTCAGGATTTTCTCTGTGTGGCGCTGGCGCTGCTGGCGTTTGACGCACCGAAACAGGGCGGCTTACTGGTGCTGCTGCTGTTATGGATCACGATTCGCAGTTCAACGGAGTGGCGACGCTGGTATCGGAGCCAAGCCACCCGCAGAAGGCAGGCTAATCCACGGGAAGACAAGCTTGATCCAGATTAGTTCGTGGGGAAAGTAGAATGACGATTACGCTTCAAAAACGCACCGATCAGAGAATTATCTTGCAGGGAACCTGGGAGAAATTTCGGCTGATTCAGCAAGCTGCGGCTGATTCTCCGGGTGTGCGGCTAGCTTATTCCGATCAAACGATTGAAATTCTGATGCCTGGAGAAGATCACGAATTCTTTGCTCATGTAATTGGGTATTTGTTGACCACGTTTTTTCTAGAAAAGGGCATTGTTTTTAAGCCAACCGGAGCCAAAACTCAAGAGCGGGAAGGACAGGCTTCAGCACAAGCGGATCAGTCCTATTGCATCGGCGAAGCTAAACTGATTCCAGACTTGTCAATTGAAGTTATCTTTACGAGCGGCAGTTCTAAACTTGCCCGATATCAGGCGCTTGGTGTTCCTGAAGTTTGGTTTTGGGAAGATGGCGTGTTGGCACTGCACCGCTTGCGAGCTTCTGGCTATGAGCAGGTCACGAATAGCGAACTTCCCGGACTTGATCAGCTTGATATTGCGTTGCTCAGCCGCTGCATTTTGCTAGCTGAAACCGATTTTTCAGGCGCGGTTCAGACATTTCGGCAAGGGATTTAAGCGGCTTCTCTTCTCTCCGCTCATCTGACGCAAGAGTTTGCTTAAGTTGGCGAGTATATTGGGCGTAGGTGTCTTGGTGGCTATGTATGTCGGAAATGAGGTCAGAGGATTACATTTGGGTCGTAGTTGATGAAACGGAAGCAGAGCCAGAGCCAGTTGAAGGGCAGAGGGGCTGGCGAGATGAGGTGCAGAAACGCATTTCTGGCTTGAAGCAGGTGAAGCTGCCTGTTGCCGATTTAGAGCAAAATATGGGGCAATTTCTGCAACTGGTGGGGCGTTTGTTTCAGCAGGTGGATCAGCAGATTGGCAATGATTCGACGATGAAGCTGGATGAGGTGGAGCTTTCGGTAGAAATTAGTGGGGAAGGTGAAGTTAAATTAGTGGCAGGTGGTAAAGCTGCTGGAAAGGGCGCGATTCGGCTAAAGTTCAAGCGAGCAAATTCAGACTAGATGGCGAAAAATTGGGCGATTGTCGTGGGGATCAACCAATACCGATTTTGCAGCCCTTGCGGTATGCCAAGCGGGATGCAGAAACGATGCAGGCGTTTCTATCTCAAACGGCTGGGTTTGAGCGGATTTTTTTGTTTACTGATGACTCGCCAGAACTGGGCGCAAAACCACTGAACCGTTTCGGAACAACCTGCTGCGGGTTTTGCGGCAAATTTTTGAAAAGCCCTTCATGACGGATGGAGACAATTTCTGGTTTTTCTTCAGCGGTCACGGCATTCGCCATCAGGAGCAAGATTATTTGATGCCGCTGGATGGCGACCCAGAAGATGTGGAGCATACGGGCATTTCCACGCATCTGATCGCCAACTATTTACGAAGCTGCGGTGCGGACAATGCGGTGATGATTTTGGATGCCTGCCGCAGTGAGGGCAAAAAGAGCGGCGAAGGGATTGGCAGACAAACGGAGGCAGAGGCGCGGCAGACAGGTGTAATCAGCATTTTTTCCTGTAGCCCAGAGCAATATTCCTATGAGATTGAGGCGATTGGACAGGGCGCGTTTACCTGTGCGCTGCTGGAAGGGTTGGGGATTCGGGGCAGATGCGCCACGGTGGAGCGGTTGAATCAATATTTGGCAAATCGTGTGCCGGAACTGGTGCAGCAACATTTGGGACGAGCAAGGCAGATTCCCTACACGATCGCGGAACCGATTGATCGATCCCATCTGATCTTGATGCCGCAACACGCTAGCTTGAGCGATATCGCCACGCTGAAAAATGATGCCTATCGAGCACAAGTAGAGCAAGATTGGGAGCAAGCAGAACGGCTCTGGATTCGGGTTTTGGCAGCAGCTTCAGGACAGGACACCGATGCAATTAAAGCACTACAAATGATTGCCGTTAAGCGTAATGCTGGAACGATTCCCGAACCTGCCCAGCCTCCCAAACCACCTGAAGCGCCACTACCTGAACCGAAAAAGGACTCAGAAAAAGTGGCGACACCTCCAGTTGTTTCACCGCAACCTGCTCAGTCTTCGCCTGTTTCAAGTCCCTTACCAATATCGACTCAAACGCCTGTACAGCAATATTTCAACCGAAGTAGAGTTGCTAGAAGTGCCAGACGAATTCCCTTAATTGATCAGCCTCTCGCCTCACAACAATGGACACGGCAGAAGTTTCTTAAATGGGCAGGCTTGGGAAGTGCAGGATTAGTTACGGCAGTAGTCGGACGTGAAGTTTTTAAAGGTAGTCCGCTTTCAGAGCCGCAGCCACCCAAAGACTCATTCTCTGTCGCTGTCGCTGAGCCTAAGTACACGCAGCTTACTGAGGAAGTTGCAGAAGGTTTGCCCTTGTGGAGAGTTGACTTTGAGACAGTGACAGTAGATGCAAGAGGACAGGTGACAGAGCGATTTGCTAAACAGGCAAATTTCTTCAAGAAGAACTTGGGCAACGGTGTAATTTTGGAAATGGGTAAAATTCCCGCTGGCTCTTTCAGCATGGGTTCCCCGGATACAGAAAAGGAGCGTGATGCAGATGAATCACCTCAACATACTGTCAATGTATCGTCTTTTTTCATAGGCAAGTTTGCCGTAACTCAAGCTCAATATCAGCAGCTTATGGGGAATAATCCTGCAAGCTTTAAAGGCGAAAACCATCCTGTGGAAGGAGTTTCTTGGCATGATGCAGCAGAGTTTTGCACCAAGTTAAGTCGGCAAACCGGACGTACCTATCGTTTGCCCAGTGAAGCAGAATGGGAGTATGCCTGCCGAGCCGGAACCACAACTCCCTTTTATTTTGGCGAGACAATCACGAGTGCATTAGCAAATTACAATGCAAGCTATATTTATCAATCGGAACCCAAAGGCGAATATCGTCAGCAAACAACTGAAGTTGGTAAGTTTTCACCCAATGCTTTTGGACTGTATGACATGCACGGTAATGTTTGGGAATGGTGTCAGGATCATTGGCACAACAATTATCAGGGAGCACCGAACGATGGTAGGGCTTGGTTAAGTGAAGATAAGGAAGCTCCTCGGCTGCTGCGGGGCGGTTCGTGGTTCTTCAATCCGCGTGATTGTCGCTCTGCCACTCGCGTCAGCAATGTTGCGGGGTTTCGCAACCTCACCTGCGGTTTTCGGGTGGTTTGTGTTGCGTCGAGGACTTTGTAGCCCTTTGCTCTTTTGCCCTCTTGCTCTTTACACTTCTTCACTTTTCTCTTTCGCGCGAAGCGCGATCAAATTTTTTTCACCCCAACGGCACGAAGAAAAGAGACTTTACCGCAGAGGTGCAGGGAGTAGTAGACCCAACCCTTACGGATAGAAGCTGAGTTGCGGCAAGCCGAGGGTTTCGTCCCAGCCCATCATTAAGTTCAAACACTGGATTGCCTGTCCAGATTGCCCTTTCATCAGGTTGTCGATCGCGGACATGACAATCACCCGATCGGTGCGCGGATCAACTTCGATGCCGATGTAGCAGAGGTTTGTGCCCAGCACCCATTTGGTTTGCGGATAGACGCCGCTCGGCAGGAGCTTGACCCACGGCGAGGAGCGGTAGAAGGCTTGGAAGATGGTCAGCAAATCGTCGCGGACTAAGCCCGGATCGCGGAGAGTGGCGTAAACCGTGGCTAAAATGCCGCGAATCATTGGGATCAGGTGGGGCGTGAACTGCACCATGACTTCGTGCCCTGCTAAATCGCTGCAAACCTGCTCGATTTCGGGCGTGTGGCGGTGGCGGGCGACGTTGTAGGCGGCGACAGATTGATCGGCTTCGGCTAAGAGCATGTTGACTGCGGCTTTGCGTCCGGCTCCTGAAAGTCCGGTTTTCGAGTCAATAATGGCGGTTTCGGGGATGATCAGACCTTGCTTCAGGAGGGGCGAGAGGGCGAGAAGGCTAGCCGTGCAGTGGCAGCCCGCACATCCTACCAACTGGGCATCGGCAATTCGGTCGCGGTAAAGCTCTGGTAGCCCATATACTGCGGTTTCGGCAACGGCGTGATCGGTGCGTTCTTTGTTGTACCAGGCCTCGTAGGTTTGGAGATTGGCAAAGCGATAGTCAGCCGAAAGATCAAGCACCTTACAGCCTTTAGCGAGCAGTGCTGGAGCCATATCGCAAGCCAGCCCGTTGGGTAAAGACAGGAAAACCACTTGACAGCGATCAGCAATGACATCTAGGTTGATGGCTTCGACGGTGAGGTTAATTTGGTTGCCGAGGTGGGGATACAGTTCATTGAAAGCTTTGCCTGCGCTGCTTTCGCCGCCAAGATACACGACCTCTAGTTTGGGGTGGTCTTGTAGGAGGCGTACAAGCTGCACACCGCCATAGCCTGACGCTCCCACAATTCCAACTGGCACGCGTCCTGAATCACCCATGATGCTCTACCGTCCTTGCTGATTTGTAGGAATACAATAGAGTAACTCAGTCAGTTACGTCTATCAAAAGCTGCATTGTAATACTAAGTTTTACGGTTGTGGGTATCGATGACTGCGCTTGTTGTGGTTTAGTCAACCGCTGCCTAAGAAAGGCTTGGAAAACGCTAGAATCGGACTTAAGAAACTGTAATTAAAATTCATATCAACTTTCATCTGATTAACCAGCAGTTGGTTAACGAGAGTCGAGCACCAGATTATAGGTTGGCTTTACTTTGATCAGTCTGGTATTCATTCCTGCTTTATTCATCTGTCGCTACGTGAGAAATTTCCTGTGGAACCGCTTCACTTTGATGAACTAACTTACGCTCACCCATCTTCTCTGACTGGGTTCGATTCAATTGATGCTGCTCTTGCTGATCTTAAGGCAGGCAAATCGATTGTGGTGGTCGATGACGAAAACCGTGAGAATGAGGGTGATGTGATCTGCGCTGCCCAATTTGCCACCCCCGACATGATTAACTTCATGGCAGTTGAAGCTCGCGGGCTGATTTGTTTGGCAATGACCGGCGAACGGCTCGATCAGTTAGATTTGCCGCTGATGGTGAGCCACAAAACCGACGAAAGCGAGCAAACAGCCTTTACCGTGAGTATTGACGGAGCGCTGCATTTAGGTGTTGGTACAGGCATTTCAGCCGAAGATCGGGCCCGCACGATTCAGCTAACCATCAATCCCAACACTAAACCGACCGACCTGCGCCGACCGGGACATATTTTCCCGCTGCGGGCACGAGAAGGCGGCGTTTTGAAGCGAGCCGGACACACAGAAGCCGGCGTTGATCTTACCCAGCTTGCCGGACTCTATCCCGCTGCGGTGATTTGCGAAATCCAGAATCCAGATGGCTCAATGGCCCGGTTGCCAGAGTTGATCCGGTATGCCAAGCAGCATCAGTTAAAGCTGATTAGCATTGCCGACTTGATTAGCTATCGGCTTCAGCACGAGCGGTTTATTCAACGAGAAGCAATAGCCAATTTGCCGAGTCAGTTTGGACTTTTTCAGGTTTACGGCTACCGCAACCTGCTGGATAACTCAGAGCATCTGGCAATTGTGAAAGGCGACCCAGCCACCTTCAAAGACAAAACCGTGATGGTGCGCGTTCATTCCGAATGCTTGACTGGCGATGCCCTCGGTTCACTGCGCTGTGATTGCCGAATGCAGTTGCAAGCTGCCCTAAAGATGATCGACAACGCCGGACAGGGTGTAGTGGTTTATCTGCGGCAAGAAGGGCGTGGAATTGGGCTAATCAACAAGCTAAAAGCCTACTCCTTACAGGATATGGGGCTAGACACCGTTGAAGCCAATGAGCGACTAGGCTTTCCAGCCGATCAGCGCAACTACGGCATGGGAGCACAGATTCTCAATGACTTGGGTGTGCAAAAGTTTTGCTTAATCACCAACAACCCACGCAAAATCGCCGGATTAAAAGGCTACGGGCTAGAAATGGTCGATCGCGTGCCGCTACTAATTGAAGCAACTGCCTACAACGCCGACTACCTCGCCACCAAAGCCGAAAAGTTAGGACATCTGCTGTTACAGACTTACTTGGTTTCAGTCGCGATTCAGTGGCAAGACGAACCTCTTTCCGTCACCGAACGCTACGAGCGGCTAGAAAAAATTCGTCATCTCGCCAAAGTCCACGATTTGCTATTGCAAGAAGAAGCCCGTTCCCTCGCTTCAGCCTTATTTGGTCAATCATCCTTAATTTTCCATCTCGGCTTTGACCAGCCCGCCCTCGCCCGCGCCGACTGGTATCAACAGCCCGGCCATCCTTACATCACAGCAATTGCAGAGATTTTAGACAACCTAGTCAACTGGCACTCCTTACAGCAGCTAGAATTCCTGATCTCAACTGGCGGCGATCCCCTAGCAAATCTACAAGTGCAGCTAGATCGGCAAATCTTCCGGCTCAACAAGACAAACAGCCAGCAAGCCATTCAGCCCTCAGCCATTTGTCAGGACTTGCAAACCCAGCGAATTTATGTGTTTTCCAGTCATGCTTTGTCGGAGTAGGGAAGGAGAAGAGATAGAGAGCCGAGAGAAATTCTCCAGCATCAAGAGACCACACCAAACCCACGAGGCGAAGCGGAACCTTCAGACCCTACAAACCAGCCAATACGGAGGGGGCGTGGGGGAGGCGTCGTCTCCCCCACAGGGGGTTTGGGGGCGTGCCCCAAAGTTCGGATCACCAGCATTTCTTCAAACACTGCATATTCCAAACACCACATATTCCAAACACCGCCTAAAAGCACTTCACAAAGCCCCCCTACGATGCCGAATCCTGACTCAGCGTTCTCGGAACCTGAAAACCCAGTAAAATTGCCCTCAGCGCCATAAAAACCGCTAGCGCCAACCAAAGCAAATCGCTACTCTGCCACTGCCAAGCCAAAATTGCAATCGGGGCAAATCCCATTAAAGTTGCCAAAAGCGCCACATTTCGCAGCGTTGCCCCCTCCGCTAGCCCCAGAAAATAGCCGTCCAGCATAAACGCAATCGAGCCGAACCCCAAAATTGGCAGCAGCCACCCCACAGACTGGCCAATTTGTGCCAACACCTCCACATGGTTCGTCAACAGCGCAAACAGCCGCATCGGAAAAGCCACAAACAAGCTTGCAAAAGTTATCCCTAGAAACAGACTGCTGCCACCCGCCAAACCAATCAGCGACAGCAGCGGCTTCTTCGTGCCTTGACCATGCAGCACCCCCGTTAAACTCTCCGTCGCAAAAGCCAAGCCGTCGATCAAATACACTGCCAGCGTAAACACCTGAAGCAACAGCGCATTTTCCGCCAGCAGAATTTCATCAATTGAAGCACTCAACGCCGTAAAAATCGAAAAAGTAGACAAAAACGCCAGCGTCCGAATAAAAATATTGCTGTTTAGAGACAAAGTCGCCTTTAGCGCTGCCACATTCCAAAGCTGAGCACTGACCGCCCGAATTTCTGACCACCGCAATTCTCGAATGATTAAACCGACGCCAATCAGCAGCATCAGATATTGGCTCAACCCAATCGCCCAGCCAGCCCCAGCGCTATTCCAGCCCCAGCGCACAATAAACCAGTAGTCAAGCAATACATTCACGCTGTTGCCAATCGCCGAGATCAGCAACACCCGACCACTCTGCTCACGTCCCAACAGCCAGCCGATGATCACAAAATTCAGCAACGTGGCAGGCGCCGCCCAAATCCGCGCATCATAATACGCCTGCCCTGCTGCCTTAATTTCCGGAGCCGCATGAAGCAACGCAAAGCCAAACTCCCGAATCGGGTATTGAAACATCAGCAACAGCACGCCCAACCCCAGCGCCACCAGTCCGTTGCGTAAACCCGTCAGCAACACTGCCTCTTGGTCATTCCGCCCAACTGCCTGCGCCGTCACCCCGGTCGTGCTCATGCGCAGAAAACCCAGCGTGCGGTAGAGATAGTTAAACAAAACCGTTGCTAGCGTCACTCCAGCCAGATATTGAATGCCGCCCAGATGCCCCAAAAACCGACGCTCACCAAACCCGCTAACGGCACGGTCAGATTTGAAAGGACATTGACAATTGCCAGCCGAAAGAAACGCTGGGGTAGAGATTGTTCTGAAAGGATGAGCGAGTGATCTGGAGAATTGCCGTAAGCGGGGTGATGCTGCACAGGAAGTATTAACTCAGAAAGATGTCAACTCAGATAGACGAAATGCAAGATGAGGCTATGGTGTGGGTTAAATCAGAATGGACGAGTGCGCTTTGGCTGGGCCAACAGTCGCGCCGCCACAATGCCGCCGATAAAGCCAAACAAATGCCCTTGCCAGGAGATGCCAAGTTGCCCTGGTAGAACGCCCCAGATCATCCCACCATACAGCACCCCAACCACCACTGAAGTCAGAATTGAGCCGATGCTGCGCTCAAAATAGCCGCGAAACAGCAGAAAACCCAGGTAGCCAAACACCACTCCGCTCGCACCAATGTGGTTGGTATAAGAAGGCGCAAACAGCCAAGTGCCAAACCCGGATATCAGCATCACCAGTGCTGTCACCGTGAGAAAATCACTCGTGCGTCGCAGCATCACAAACCAACCCAAAATCACAAACGGTACGGTATTGGCGATCAGATGAAAAAAGTTGCCATGCAGAAACGGCGCAAACAAGATCCCTCGCAGCCCAACGATAGACTGAGGGCGGATGCCAAATCGATTCAGCCATCCGCCCAAAAACAGGTCGAGGATTTCTAGCGCCCACATTAAGCCAACAAAACCGCCCAAGATAGCAATTTGCGACTGGATTTCACCAATCAACCCTTTCACTTCTTCACTGCGACTCATAGAAACCCCGTGGGTAGGACTGATTTTCCCATTTTAGCCGCTGGTTTTTTGAATCAGCCTGTGTTCCGCATCCCGGCAGCGATACCGTTAATTGTCAGCAGCGCACCCCGCAGCAATTCACCCCGACTGTAACGCGAGCGAATCACGCCCGAAGCCGCGCTGGTTTTGTGTTGGCGCAGACGTTTCAGCAGCGACACTTGCAGGAAGCCCAGCGGCACAATTGTGTTGTTGCGCAATTGCACCGAGCGTTGCAGTTCAGGATCGCCATCCAGTAGGCGTTGATGCCCAGTAATGGTCAGCACTAGGTCACGGGTGAGGTAGTATTCGTTGGCGATTTGCTCAAACACTCGCTCCAGTCGCTCTTGGTCTTCGGGATGGCTGAGTTCCTTGACATAGTGGGCGGCAATCTGCAAATCCACCTTAGACAGCGTCATCTCACATTTTGAGATCACCATTTTGAAGAACGGCCACTTGTAGTAAAAGTAGCGCAGTAGCTTCATGTTTTCGTGGGGTTCTTCTTCCAGGAAGCTCTGGATTGCCGTGCCCACCCCATACCAGGAAGGCAGTAGGAAGCGGGTTTGCGTCCAGCTAAACACCCAGGGAATCGCCCGCAGGCTAGACAGGTCTTTTTTGCCCCCCACTGCGCCGCGCCGGACGCGAACTAATTTGAAGCTGGCTAATTTCTTCGATGGGCGTCACCTGCAAGAAAAAGTCCAGAAAATCGGGCTGTTCATAGATCAAGTTGCGGTAGTGGGCCCGCGAGCGAGCCGCCAACTCTTCCATAATTTCGTGCCAAGGCTGGATATCGTCAAACCCGCTGCGGAGGAGACTCGCCTGCATGACGGCAGTGGTAACGGTTTCCAGGTTGTAAAGCGCCAGTTCCGGCAGGTTGTATTTAGACGCCAGCACTTCGCCCTGTTCGGTAATTTTGATCCGTCCGTCGATGCTGCGACCAGGTTGCGCCAAAATTGCGTCATAGGCTGGGCCGCCGCCGCGACCCACCGACCCGCCGCGACCATGGAAGATCCGCAGCGCCACGCCAAACTTTTCCGCGATTTCCTGAAGGGCTTGCTGCGCCTTGTGGATTTCCCAATTGCTGCTGAGGAAGCCAGAATCTTTGTTGCTGTCGGAGTAGCCCAACATCACTTCTTGCAGCGGCGGCGCGTGGCTCACCCCATTCACCTGCGGTTCAGAGGCTCTGCCAGAAAAGCCGCCTGCCAGAAAAGCGCGGTAGAAGGGCAGTTCAAACAAATGCTGCATCACCGCCGGCGCTCGCTGCAAGTCTTCCACAGTTTCAAACAAAGGCACAACCGCCAAACTACCCGCCCCCGTTGCCGGATCGTATAAGCCCGCCTCTTTGGCCAACAGCAGCACTTCCAGCAGATCGCTGACATGGTGGCTCATGCTAATCACGTAGGTTTGGCAAATTTCTGGGCCAAATTCCTGCTGCAATCGCCGCACCATGCGGAAGGTTTGGATCGTTTCGCAAGCTTTTTCTGAGAACGGCAACTCAAATGGAATCAGCGGGCGGCGGGTTTGCAGTTCGGTGGCCAGCCAGCGGCTTTTCTCGTCTTCCGACAAATCGTTGTAAGGGCGCGGCAGAATTTGCAGATAGTCTACAAGCTCGTTGATCGTGTCGGAATGGCGCGTGCTTTCCTGACGCACATCGAGATGGGCCAAATTAAAGCCGTAGATTTCTACCTGACAAATCAAGGTTTCGAGTTCGCGGCTTTGCAGCCCTGTTTCCTTGAGGTTGCGCTGGAGCAGTTTCAGTTCGTCTAAAAACTCCTTGCCCGATCGATACACAATCGTGGGGTTAATCTCCGGCGTTTCAGTTTTGAGATAGTCGCCGTTGTAAAGCTGAAGGCTACGCTCGCGGGTGTTTTCTAGCCGCTTTTGGATGTAAGCCAGCTTCAGACGATAGGGTTCCTGTCGATAGCGAATCGCTAGCTGCTCGTAAACTTCAGGAATTTGGGCCTGATCTTGCTCTAATGACTCCAGCAAATCGGGCAGCACATCACTCCAGTGCAGCGACATGCTCAGCAGCGAGGTCAGGTGTTTCACCGACTGAATATATTTCCCCAAGACCAGATTGCGCTGATAACACGCCGTTTTCCAAGTAATTTCTGGCGTCACTGACGGGTTGCCGTCCCGATCAGAACCCACCCACGAGCCAAACTTACAAAAGTTGTGTTGAGGCGGGCGCAGGTTCGGAAACGTCAGGTTCAGCGATCGACAAAAGCGGTGGTGCAGTTGGGGAATCGCGTCAAACAAAACTTCCTGGAAGTAGTGCAGCGCGTAATCCACCTCATCCAGCACCGTTGGCTTAAACTGGTGCAACTCATCAGTACGCCACCACAGCCGGATTTCATCCATCAACTGATCGCGCAGATCTTCGGTTTCCCAGGACGAAGCCAATCCCAAGGACTGCAACTGTTCCTCAGATTGGTCAAGCTGGCGCAGGATTTTGGCAACTCGTCGCTGCTTGTCTCGAATCGTGTGGCGAACAATCTCGGTGGGGTGGGCCGTAAACACCAGTCGCAGATCAAGATTGTCGATCAATTGCTGGATTTGACGCGGCGGCACATTCAGCCGTTTTAGCTTCGGGAACAGCCCTTGTAGAGTGGGCACTTCGCGTCGAGCCTGCGACCCTCTCAAGTTTTTTTCTAGCAGATCAGCTTGAAGTGTGCCGTTTTGCTCCTCCGCTTCTGAAAAAGTGCTAGCAGCATCACTGAGGAAAATTGAGCTATTGGGGAGCGTTACCTGCTCATAGGCGGCTCGATATTGCTGCTGCTGCCCGCGTTGCTCATAATGTTGCTCAACAATGTTGATTAACTGAAAATACAGCGCAAAAGCTCGTGCTGCCCGAATTGCCTCGTTCAAATCCAAGTTTTCGATCACCTTCAGCACTTCAGCCAAGGTTTCTGCATTATCTGCTGCCGGGGCTTCATCGGCAGAGTGGATCGACCGCAGTTGGCGCAGCAAGTCCACTAAAGTTTGGCCACATTCCTGCTGAAGGACAAGCTCCCACAAATCTTCCACAATTTTGAGCCGATGCCGCAGGAACATGTCTGAGGCTGAATCAGGAGTTGGCGCTTGAATCATTTTTTCCTCGATTGCAGCAGTGGAATGGGACGCATCATCTGAGGAGTGAAGGGCTGAACTCATGGCTTGTCCTAGCAAAATTATGGGTTAATTCTATGGGTTTTAGTGGCGCAAATCTAGATGAATCGCTTTCTTGAGCGAAAAGAACTACGGCTCAGAAAAAACAATTTGAATTGCAGTTCTACTCAATTTCAATTAATCATTTTCCAATCAATTCAAATCAACCGCTTGTCAGGTAAACGCTATAGTTTGAACCCTTTCAACTATTTCAACTATCAAGAAAGCCTGATAAATAGGGGAATTATGGCACTGATACAATAGTATGGGCTGATATTTTGTATTCAAGATTACGATCTCATAAGTAGGTAGGCTGAAGGAGTTGATTTAATCAGCAAGTTTGAATAGGTCATTGGAACCAATCACTTAAAGAAATTAGCTACTTTTTAGCCACTTTGATGAACTAACTTGTGAACTACAGCAATCCTTCATAGGATCTGAACGGGGTGCAGGGGTAAAACCTCTGCGTGGGGGCGAAGCCCCACCCCCCTGTTCACAACCAACTTGTGAACGCTGTAACATCACAAACTGTCTCTAAATTCCCTCTAAACTCATGATTGAGCTTTCAAATCAAACGCTCAAAGTATAGGTATTACAAACTGTTGTCGATCGCACACCACGCCAAAATGCCTGATCCAGGTCAAGTCTTCGCTTATACCTATCATGATCCCCTGCTTGAGTCCATAGATGAGTCTATGAAGGAGTTCACCTCAAACATGGCGGTGGACAGATGGAAGATCGACCGGATTTATCAAGACCAAGGGAATCGTCAACAGCTACACCAGTTATGGCAAGATTGTCGCACTGAATCTGTTGCATATCTAGTGGTGCGCCGACTCGAAGATTTAGGAGATTCTGTGGCAGCCGTTTGCACTTGTTTAACCGAGCTAGAGTCGCTTAATATTTCTTTAATTACAGCGGAAAGTGGTGCTGAAGCAACGGTTGGTCGTCCGCTCAATTCCACAGAAACGGGGGATGAAGGGTCAGAAACCCTCCAAAACTCGGCGGGTGGACAACTTCAGCGCTTACAGGCAGTTCAAACCTATCACCGTAGCCAACAACTGCGACGCGGTCATGCCCGCAACCGCATCAAGGCATTGCCTCCTCCTGGCAAAGCACCCTACGGCTACCGGCGCGGCAAAGATCGCTACTTACTCGATCGCAGCACTGCCCCGATTGTGAAAGACTTTTTCGATCACTTTTTGCTGTATGGCTCTCTGCGAGGCAGCGTCCGCTATTTGCAGAAAAAATATGGCAAGAAGCTTTCGGTTTCTACAGGTCAGCGCTGGTTGACCAGTCCGGTTTACCGAGGCGATTTGCTCTACCACACGGGCGAAATTGTGCCAGATACCCACATGCCAATTTTGCCGCCAGAGGAAGCCGCCCAAGTGGATCGCCTCCTGCGTCGAAACCGTCAGATGCCACCCCGCACCGCTAGCGCGCCTCGGTCGTTGTCGGGGTTGGTCAGGTGTGGAGCCTGTCAGTCAGCGATGAAAGTGAGTCGAGTGGTGGCTCGTCGCAAGCCGTCTGGACAGAAAGAATACCTTTACTTAATTCCGGTCGCGTGCCCTCGCCAGCCAGCCTGTCGCGCCTTGCCCTACCCGCAGGTTTTAGAACAAACGATTCAGCAAATCTGTCAAGATCTCCCGCCTGCGGTCAACGAAGCGGCACTGCCTCCGGTGGAAGGGATCAAACAAAATTTGAATGCGCAAATTTCTGCTAAGCAAGCCCTACTCGACCAGCTTCCGCCTTTGGTGGAAACAGGAGTGCTGGATGCTGAAACTGCCGATCTGCGAGCCTACAAAATTCGTACTGAAGTGTCCACGCTGCAACTCAAGCTGGCCCAACTGCCGCCCGTTAACCTCAAAGCGATTGCCCAAGTTGCCTCACTGCCGCAATTTTGGCTAGATCTCTCAGAGGCAGAGCGGCGGTTTTACTTTCGAGAATTTATTCGCCAGATTCAAATCTTACGAGATGGGGAAGACTGGCAGATTCAGCTTGTTTTTATTTTTTAATGAACGGCTACAAAAATCTCTGGACTTATCCTTATCCTTGGCATCGCCCTTGGCATCGCCTGACCGCAAAACAACAGCTTCCTTTTTTTCTCTCAAAACTCAATTATCAAAAGGCGTTGCAATCTTAAATCCATCGTCTATAGTCTAACTGTCTGTTCTAAAGCAACCTGTGGTAGGGAGCAGTGATTCTGTGGTGGCAAAACTATTTGCTAAGCGCAAACCAGCGCTGTTATTGACTCTGGGAAGTGCGGCTGGGTTTATTGTGGGCGGGGTTGTGGCCATGAGCCTGCTGCAACGTCGCCCCACGCTCGTTGGAATGCCGACAGGCGCAGAAGTGATTCCGCAAGATGCAATCATGACCCTTTCCTTTTCAACCGATAAAGGACAATGGCAGCAGTTGCGGCGATTTGGCACAGCCGAAACCCAAACCGCCTTCGACCAAAAGCTAGCTGAGCTGCGGGATCGGCTGCTCACCAATAATGGACTTAATTATCAACGTGACATTCAGCCTTGGGTTGGTGACGAAATTACGGCTGCATTTCTGTTACCTGCTAACGAAGCCGCCGCAAATTCATCGGATGCAATTCAGCCCTACGATCCGGGTGCGCTGTCTAGGGGCGAACAGTCTACGGTGATTGTGATGCCGATTGCTGATCCGGCGAAGGCGCAGCAGGTGTTAACCAGACCAAAAGTTGCCGCCCAGCAAGATGCGGTCGATCGGGAATATAAGGGCATCAAAATTCGGGAAGTGCATGGGCAAACCGAGCGCGCTTATGCAGCAGCCGTACTCGACAATCGGTTTGTCGTGGTCTCGAATGAAGGCAAAGCGCTAGAGCAGGTGATCGACACTTTTAAAAGCAAATCTTCGGTGGCGCAAACTCCGGGCTATAGCCAAGCCTTGAGCCACATTGCAACTACTGACCCCTTTATGCAGATGTATGTGAATATCCCTGCTGCCAATGCCGTCACCACCAATAACGCGAACCAGCCTGTGCCGCCGCAAATTCTAGCGCCGTTGAAAAGCAATCAAGGGATGGCTGCCGCGATGACCCTAGAGCCGGAAGGCTTGCGGTTGCAGGGGGTGAGTTGGCTGGCTCCTAACAGCAAAACTCGCTTTAAAGTGGCGAACAACGCAGAGCAAATGCCGCAAATTCTGCCTGCTGATGCGCTTTTGGTGGCATCGGGGGGCAACCTGAAGCAGCTTTGGCAAAATTACGCCGAGCAGCCCAACGACTCGCCGCGCCAGGGGTTGCTGAATCCAGATGCGCTGAGACGCGGACTCAATAATCTGGCAGGGCTAGACTTAGACCAAGATTTGATCAACTGGATGAACGGTGAGTTTGCGCTGGCGCTGGTTTCTGCCCCCGACGCCAAAGCAACCGCTAACGCCAAGGCAGGCATCATGCTGCTGGTGGAAACAACCGACCGCAAGGCAGCAGAGCAGTCTTTTCAGCGGCTGGATGAGTTGATGAAAACCCGCTATCGCTTTCAGGTGAGTGAAACCGAGGTGGCAGGCAAACCCGCGACGAGTTGGGTGTCTCCTTTCACGGCCCTGAGCGCGACCCACGGCTGGTTAGACGGCAATGTGGCGTTTTTAACCATCGGGCCTGATCTGGCCAGCACGCTGGTTCCTGCCCCTGCGAAACCCCTGGCGGAAAATCCGCTGTTTCAGCAAACGGCCTCGGTTGACCTGAATCCCAACAATGGTCATTTCTTCATCGAAGTGGATCGCCTGTTCAACGCGAATGTAAATTTGCCTGTGCCCAACCTACCGCCCGAAAATCAGGCATTTTTGAAAGCCATTCGAGCGATTGGCGTCACGACAGCACTTCAGGATGGGCGCACTACCCGCTACGACACCCATATTTTGCTGAGAAAAGGCGATGCGCCTGGCCCGCTGCCTGCTCCGTCTCCTCTCTCCGGCAAGTCTCCTAGCCTACCGGAAGCCACGCCTGCTCCAGAGTAAGCCTGACTTCACGACAGCAGCCAGTGCAGCATGAAGTGACAAGACTCGATACGATAAAGAGAGGTGAATTTTTTCACGATTTCTACGAGTATTCATTGTGCTGGAGACAAGTGCATGGATTTAATTACCCTTCAGAACTGGCTAGACAACACTTCGTTCGCCGTTCTGTTTTTTACCATGCTGATCTACTGGAGTAGTGCTGCTTTTCCCAACCTGCCCTATCTCTCGGCCATTGGAGCCACGGGAATGGGAGTTGCTAATCTTTGCATTGCGGCGCTGCTGGGCGCTCGTTGGCTGGAGGCAGGCTATTTCCCGCTCAGTAATTTATATGAATCGCTGTTTTTTATTGCTTGGGGCATCACGGCTGTCCATTTTTTGGCAGAGTCGATGAGCCGCAGTTCTCTAGTTGGCGTCGTGACTGCCCCCGTTGCCATGGGGATCACGGCATTTGCGACGCTGACATTGCCTGCCCAAATGCAGGTTGCTGAGCCGCTGGTTCCGGCACTGAAGTCAAACTGGCTGATGATGCATGTCAGCGTCATGCTGCTGAGCTATGCTGCTTTGATGGTGGGGTCGCTGCTGGCAATTGCGTTTCTGTTTGTGACTCGCGGGCAAACGATTGAATTGAAAGGTAGCTCAGTCGGGACTGGGGCCTATCGAGACAGTCGCTATCGGCTTCAGCGATCTGGTATGGCGATTCCGGCTCCGGCTGTTTCGGCTCCGACCATGGCATCAGTGGTATCAGCAGCCACTATCGAGACGAATGGCTCCAGCAGCACAGCCGTGCTTAGCCCAACCTCAACGGCTGCTGCCCGTGTGCTGTCTCCGCAGCGCCTCAGCGTAGCGGAAGCGTTGGATAACATCAGCTACCGGATGATTGGCTTAGGCTTTCCGTTGCTCACCATCGGCATCATCGCGGGTGCAGTTTGGGCCAATGAAGCTTGGGGATCATATTGGAGTTGGGATCCGAAAGAAACTTGGGCGCTGGTCACGTGGCTGGTGTTTGCCGCCTACCTCCATGCTCGCATTACTCGCGGCTGGCAGGGTCGGCGTCCGGCGATCTTGGCGGCTTCTGGCTTCTTAGTAGTTTGGGTCTGCTACCTGGGCGTAAACCTGCTCGGCAAAGGGCTACACAGTTACGGCTGGTTTCTGTAGGTAGGCTTCACCTCAGTCGATAGACGCATAGATGCTATAGATGCAATGAGATTGCAGATGTGGTTCGACTCCACTCAACGCTCCAACCAGTGGCTGAAACGGGGTGAGCAGAGCCGAACCCCACATTCTGAGTTGAGTTGAATTGAGTGCACTAACTGAGCAGGTTTGAAGACTGAGCAGGTTTGAAAATCTGGGCAAATTGGCAGCTAGTATTCTGTGCCGATGCCCAGCCCGCCTCTTGAAGAACCGCGAATAATCATGCCATCCGGTAAGTTCAGCAAATCTCGAAGCTGAGGGCCGCGTGTGAGCCGTCCATCTAAGTTTTCGTTGATCTGCTCGGCGGATTGCTCTAGGGTTTCCTCCTGAGCGGCACTTCCAGCTTCGCCCGTTGCTGGAGGCGAAATCGGTTGAATTTCCTGAGCTTCGGTTGAGGCAGGTTCAGGTTGAGTTGGCTCTGCTGTAGCTCTGGTGACGGTTGCCAATGGCAGCAATAGGGCTACGGTCAATGGTGTGATCAGCAACGCTAAAAGTTTCATGGCTTGCTCCTTGCTTTAACAGTAGAGTGCGCAGTTTGCCAAAAATCACGGGATGGAGGAGTTGGTTATGAATTCAGAATTCACGTGCAGTTTGACTTGATCAATTTGATCAATGGAAAACCGCTGATTCGAGAATTGGTATGAGTAACTCGAACATTTTTGGGGAACACAAAAGGCAAAACAAGATTTCGCTAGGCTAGCTTCAGCATGACAAGATCAAAGAGGCGGATGGCGTGATTTAAGTCACAGCTAGATCTTTTAGCCACAGACGTTCAATTCATATAGCTCTTGGAAACCACGCATGGATAACGAATACGGATTGCTCAATGACGATGAGGTGTTGTTCGTTCGGTCGGGGCGCATTCTCATGGCCAACCCAACCTTTAAGGTCAGCGAATTTTTAGATGCGTTGGCCCAGTTGATCAGCGAACAGGAGGGCGAATGGTCAGACGAGCGAGAAGGCTGGTTTACAGATAGCGGGCAAGGATGTGAGGTGCTGCGATTTGGCAACCAAGGCTGGCAGCGTGGCAGAGTCAGAATTCGGTTAGAATTTTGCCCAGAGCGTCCGCCGAAGCTGCTGCGAGAAAGTCCGGTGGCGAGAGAAGACTATCGGGAAGAGCTATCGCTGCGGGAAGACTACACGCCGCGCCGCAATCGCAACAACCCTTACCCACGGGACAATGCTTGGCAGGGGGGCAGCGAGATTTACCCTGAAATTGAAGAAGACTACTAGGGACTGTGATCCATTCCAGCTAAAACCCTGACCATGGCAGAGACAGCCCCTAGCCTATTTTTGAGGGCGGGCGCGATCCGGCTGATGCGGCAAGCGTTTGACCCTTCATGGATGACGCGCCCTAGAAGGCTAGCAAATTCGAGCCTTGTAATGATTTGACCCTTGCGGAGGCTGAAAGTGGCTGAGTGGTCACTGCTCCATGCCCATTTACATCAAACCCTTAAACAGCGCCAGTTGCTTCCCAAGCAGCAGCGGTTGCTGGTGGCGGTTTCGGGTGGGCAAGATTCACTCTGCCTGCTGCACCTGCTGCTCAATCTTCAGCCGAAGTGGAGTTGGCAACTCGGCATCGCCCACTGCAATCACTGCTGGCGGCCCGATGCTGAGACAAATGCTAGTTATGTGAGGGAGTTGGCGCGGGCATTGCAGATCCCATACTTTGTTGCAACCGCACCCGAACGACCCAAAAGTGAAGCGTCCGCCCGCCAGTGGCGCTATCAGGCTTTGACCGAAATTGCGGTTGCTCAGAATTATGCCTATGTGGTGACTGGACACACAGCCAGCGATCGGGCTGAAACGTTGCTTTATAACCTGATTCGCGGCAGCGGCACAGATGGGCTTCAGGCGTTGTGCTGGCAGCGAACCTTGTCTCCTGAGGTGCAGCTTGTGCGTCCCATGCTGACCATCACCCGCACGGAAACCGCTGCTTTTTGTCAAACTCACCATCTCAACGTTTGGGAAGATGCCACCAATCAAGATTTGAAGTATGCTCGCAACCGGATTCGGGCAGAATTATTGCCTTATCTGAAAAGCCACTTCAACCCGCAGGTTGAGCAAACGCTAGCGCAAACTGCCGAACTGTTGCAGGCAGAGGTCGAGTATTGGGAAAGCGCAACCGAGGCTTGGTGGCAACAGGTGATTTCGGGGGCTGATGCTGCTAGTCAAGACGCGAATCAAGCTGCCCAATTGGAGTCCAACCATCCCGCATCTGCGACCGCAATTCACCGAGTCCGGCTGCGATCTGCCCCGCTTGCCCTTCAGCGACGAGTTCTGCGAAAACTCTTGCTACTGCTGCTGCCAACGGCTCCCACCTTTGAACACATCGAAAAACTGCTGCTGCTGCTCAACGCCCCCAACCGTAGCCAAACCGATCCATTTCCTGGTGGACTGATCGCCCAAGTCGAAGGAGATTGGATTCGGCTTTCAACAGCGACTCCCATCAACAAGCCCGACTGAAGCCCAACTGAACTGAATTAAGACGCTGCTAGCTCAGCCGCAGGATTAGTCAACTGCTGAACGGTTTCTCGCATCTCGGCAATCGCCTGACGTTGGGCTGTGCTCGATAGCTGGAAGTCCGTAACCGTTGCGGTCGCTCCTTCGGTTTGCTGCTTCAGGAGATTGAGATTATCTTGAATCGGCTGCAAAAATTCGTGGTAGGTGTTCACCTTGCCCCACAGTTCTGCGACGGCGGTAATCTGAGAGCGCACCTGTTGATCGAACTGGCGCACATCATCCCAGTTGGCTGCTTGGCTGCCCGCTTGTTGGGCGACAGACTGCTGAGCGGCAGCAATCGCTGTTTGTAAATCTCGAATTTCTTGCTCTAGAGCTTGAAGCTGCTCGGCATAGCGCTGACGTGTCTGCTCAATTTGGCTAAGAATTGGCTCCACATCTACGCTTCGCTCTTGATTGTCGGGCAGCGGATAGCCTTGGCGCTTTGCCAAAACCGTCTGATGTTGTTTCAGCGTAATTTGCCGTTCCTGTAGATTCCGGCGTTGCCCGACCAGCGTTTGGTTCAGCATTTGGTAGCGGTCTTGTTCGTCGGCAAGCTCAGTTTCTAACCCCAACCGATCATATTCGCTCGCCTGCTGAATTTGCTCGCGCAACTCGTCAATGGTCTGCTGCTGAAGCACCAACTCCTCTTCTTGGCTGCTGACAAAGCGAGACAGTTTTTCGAGGTCTTTCTCTAAATCCTGAGCGGTGGTTTGCAGTTCCTCCAGGGGCATGTGCTCTAAATGTTGCAAATTCACCTTAGAAGAGCCTTCTGCAAGCTGAGCCACTTCCTGACGCAATGCTTCCTGGCTCTGAAGTTGGGCCGTCAGCGTCTTAGCATATTCCTGCTTCAGATGCAGTTGATTTTGCTTAATCTCAAGCTCAATCCGGGCTTGTTCTAGGGCGGTCTGGGCCTGCTGCCATGCCGACCACCGCTCTTGCAAGGCTTGGGTTTGCTGATTCACTTCCTCCTGCAATTGCTGAGCCGCAGCCTGCTGTTCTCCCACCTTCTGCCAGTGTTGATCTAGCATTTGCTGCTGTTGGGAAAGCGACTCAGAAGCGCCATGAAGCTGAGTTTGAATCGACTCAATTGGGGCAGCAGAATTAGCCACCCGATCCAGAAGTTCTTGAAACTGACGAGAGCGCCCTTCATCTAGCACGGTCATCTGCTGAAGTTCTGCCTGCCGCTCCTCCAATCGGTTGGATTCTCCCTGCAATTGGGCCCATGCGCCCTCCAACTCTTGGCTTTTCCGCTCAAACTCTGCTCGCAGACGGTTCACCTCTTCCTGTGCCGTTTCAATCTCTTGGCGCTGCTTTTCGAGACGCTCAAAATCTTCATCCATCTGCTGGATCTGTTCTTGAGCCGCCTCAATTTCCATCTCCCGACGGTTCAGTTCTTGGCTCTGGTAAGTCAGCGATTGCTTCCACTGCTCAATTTCTTCTTCCTGCGTTTTCGCTTTTTCCTGTAAGCGCGAAAAATTTTGCAGAATGCTGACCAACTGCCGCCCTGCTTCAGCATGACGCTGTACCTGCTTACCTGCCGAAAGCTCTACCATCACCAAAGCCCCAGCGTTGTAGTTCGCGTCATCTGGGGCTGGAATCACTTCTTCACCAGAAACTGCGCTCCAACTCAGTTCTGACCGCTGACAGGCTAACAGCTTCAATTCAGCCCTACCGCCACCAATTACTCTGGCTTTTCTCAATACTTCCGCTAGATACAGCACGCTGACCATCCCCTTCTGTGTTGACGCTCAAATCACAAGTAGGTTTCTACTTCAGTAGTTTTATCTAATTGCGTTAGACGATTGAGAGTGAATCTGCGCAATTTTGCCAAACTCACGCCTCAACGAACCCAACGTATCAACCCATCTCTTCGTCCAATCATTCGTCTAGTTAACGATGTCTAACCAACTGTAGCCGACTCAACCTGCTAGTCCTCTATTTTCGCTGATCTTACTGCCATCTTGAAATTGAGCAGAACCTAAGATTAACGAAAGCAACCCGCTAGCTCGTGCCCATAATCTATGCTCAGTGTAGCCAGTAGAAGCTTGTTTCAGGCAAAACCACTTGCAGGTCAGTTTACCGATCGTCAAGACAAACCCCACCCACCTTCGGGTCGTTGACCCACTTAACCAGCAGCAGAACCCCCAACATTGGGATCGGGTTTCAACTGCGCTCAACCACTTGCCCCCTTGAGAACTGAGCGGCGCCGAAGCACAGCATCCCATGACCAACAATCGCCAGGTTAATACAACACGGGTTGACCATTCAAATCCTATGCTTGCAGATATGCTTGCGAATCGCTCACCCCTAGCTTTCAACTTGCTACGAGCAGTTTGCTGCTGGATAGATCTGAACCGAAGGAGACACACCTGAACGACAAATGGCCGCTTGACTAGAGAAGTGACGCCGTGACGCCGCCAGAGGTACTTGATTTTAACCTCGCATCAACTTTTTCATCAGTCTTTGGGAGGCTATCTAGCTAAACAAGCCACTCGGTTAGACTATCACCTGCAATTCTATTGCTTCATAAACGACTCGTAATTCTAGGATTCCCTAGACTTTTCCGGGAACAACATAGGGGAGGGCAGCAGGAGGCGGAGAGAAGGAGAGAGATTGATACGTGGGGGAAAGGATGAGCGGTTAATACTGATTGACTCATCTGATTGACTCATTTATGAGAGTTTAAGCCTAGTGAATTGAACTTGAACGATTAGCCCGCGCATTCACTGCAAATCACGCATCAGTCATGCAGCACAAAAAACTGACAGCCTCCTTGACAGTCTCCTGCCGCCTTCATCCCCTGCATCACCCCCTCTCACCTTCTGCCCTCTGCCTCCCTCATAAAGAACCAACGCTGCAACGATGAAACTGGCTCAGCAGAGTTATATTTATGGGATAGCAAGCCATTCCTTGATCCAACGCTTCACTGAACCTGGTAGGTCGTATCACCCTATGACAAATGCCCTTCCCTCAACGAAGCGGGCAAAAGTAACCCAGGCTTGATCTATGTCAGGAGATATTCAGGCTAAATGCAGGGCAAACTCAGCGAAATTGACATTCGTAGTATTCTACAGCTAATTGAGCTTGGACAACGGACAGGTGAACTGTTTGTTGAGTCCTACGGTTCTCCGGGTTTTAGCCCTAATCGGGAACCTGGTATGGGCAATTCAGCGCTTTGGACTCGCAGCCCAAAAGTGCCAAAACAGGCATGGCTGGTGTTTTTTCTTAATGGCAAAATTATTTATGCGGGTGATGGTAGCAGCAATTTAGCGCGCCTCCGTGATTACTTACGTCGCTACAAAGTGGAGCAAACCCTCAGCCCGAATGCCTCAGCCATTGCTACGATTAATGCCCCTGAATATGGCTATCTGTGGGCGTTGCTTGAAAACCATGTGCTCACGCCAGATCAAGGGCGCAGCATTATTCAAAGCATGGTGCAGGAGACCTTGTTTGATCTATTGAGCCTGCATCAAGGGGCGTTTGTGTTTGAACTGGGTTCCGCTCTAACGCCTCAGTTGATGGTGCTGGATATCGCACCGTTGCTGAAGCAAATCATGAAGCAAGTGCAGGAGTGGAAGCAGTTTCATCCTCATATTCACTCGCCAGAGCAATGTCCGGTTGTTGCAGATTCGGTTCAGCTTCGTAAAACGTTAACTGAGTCTAGTTTTGAAGTGCTTGAGCGATGGGCAGATGGTAAAACCTCTTTGCGGCAAATGTCCCGCTATGTGAACCGAGATATTGTCACCGTGGCGCGGGCTGTTTATCCCTATGTGCGGCAAGGGTTGGTGCAAATGTTGTCTCCGTCGGAAGACGCTCATTCAGAAGAAATGATCGGCAGTAAGGGCAAAGTGCCGCGCATTGTGTGCATCGACGATGGGGTATCCGTGCGGGTAGCTGTTGAGCAAATCTTGAACCAGAATGGCTACGAAGCCACAAGTATTAGTAACCCGCTGAAGGCGCTGAGTTTGGTTTTTCAACTAAAGCCCGATCTGATTTTGTGCGACATTGCCATGCCAGAACTCGACGGTTACGAAATCTGCGCCATGCTGCGCAAGTCAACGGCTTTTCGAGAAACGCCCATTATTATGCTGACGGGCAAAGATGGGTTTATTGATCGGGTGAAAGCTCGCATGGTGGGGGCAACTGACTATTTGACGAAGCCTTTTGGTGAAGGAGAACTTTTGATGTTAGTCGAAAAATATGTGGGTATGGGTCATCCGAATCGTCCCGAACCTGACCAGCTATTGGCCAAAGCGATGCAAGATGATCTAGAACCAAATGCTGAAGATTCAACCCCGATTTCTCCTGTTTCTTGATGAGATTTCTTGACCGGAGCAGTTCCGATGCTCAAAATTGGCTTCTATCCGGATGGAGCATCACAGACCAGCTATTCTAATTGAGTAGAAAAAGCATGAAATCTCGCAAGAAAGGTTAAATTAAACCAGTTTTAAGCGTACCCAGCGTACATTGCAACTTGGTTACACCCCCCTTGCCCGTTAATTCTTGCACTGAGCAGGTAAAGCAAAATATGAGTACCGTTTTAGTTGTAGAAGATAGCGTTACCCAACGGGAAATGATCACCGACTTACTCAAAGGCAGCGGGTTGAATGTGACGGTTGCCAGCGATGGCGTTGAAGCCCTAGAGAGAATTCAAGGGAATCGCCCTGATTTGGTGGTGTTGGATATTGTGATGCCGCGCATGAATGGCTATGAGGTTTGCCGCCGCCTGAAAGCTGACCCGAAAACCCAGCATGTGCCAATTGTGATGTGTTCTTCAAAAGGCGAAGAGTTTGATCGCTATTGGGGAATGAAACAGGGCGCTGATGCATATATTGCCAAGCCGTTTCAACCGACAGAATTAGTAGGAACGGTCAAGCAACTTTTGCGGGGGTAATGAGTAGAATAGTTGCAACATTAGTCCTACTTAAGAAATAAATGAAATGATATGAACTATTTCTATGCGGGTAGGTTAAAAAGGATAGAGCATGAACTTCTTTCAGTGACGAGTTGAGCCAAACTGCATGATCGGAAGTCCAGATTTTTTAACGGGTAGAGGTCAAGATCAAGCGCCAGAACTTCAGCAATTGGATAGCCCTGAAGGTGAACTGCACTTGAGGTTTTTTGTAACTTCAGGAGAAGAATTTGCTTTGCCTGCATCCGGCATCCGAGAAGTGATTTCGTCTCCGCCTGATCGAATTACTCCCATTCCCAACGTCTCTCCATTACTATTAGGTACGCTGAATGTTCGAGGTCGCGTCATTTGGGTCGCTGATTTGGGTCAGTTTTTGGGAGAATCTGCGCCACTCAGCACCGATCGGGCAGAGATTTCGGTGATTGCAGTCGAAGATCAAGACATGATGCTAGGGCTGGCGGTTGAACGAATTGTGGGGATGGACTGGCTAGATATTGATGAAATTCAAATGCCGACCAGCATTCCAGATGGGATGGCTCCTTTCCTGAGAGGAGAGTGGCTGTCTGGAGAGAATCATCAGCTACTGCGTCTGTTAGATCAAATTGCAATTTTGCGATCGGCACGATGGGCAGCATAATCACTACAGCATAACTTCGGATACTCGCATGGGCAGGAGAAGCGAAATGGGATCAAGCACTAAGTTTGCAGATCAGTACATGCAAGCCCAAATGGCTTATGTACAGGGAAGCTATGAGGAAGCGGCGACCTTGATCGATCGACTTGCCGAAGGCTATCCGAGTGACCCGACTGTTTGCCTGTTGCGAGGTCACGTCTACTATGGGTTGCAGCAATATGACGTGGCGCGCGAGCAGTATCAGAATGTGCTAACGCTGACCAATGACAGCGAGTATGTGAACTACGCCAATCAAGGGCTGGCAAACTTGGAAGAAGTAGACGACCTGCCACCCCAAGCGGCTGAACCCGAAGCAGAAGAGTTGGCTGGATCAAACTTTGCCGACGATGAATTTGACGATCTCAACTTTGCTGACATTGACACTGATTTCGTCAGCACGGTTGACTCTCAAGCGTTGCCCCTCTCTGACGACTCTTTCAACGCCACAAACTGGGAGCGAGCTTCTAGCCCGATTGATGACTTAGGCGAAGACTTCGATTTTGCCGATTTGGGCATGGATAGCATTGAGGATGTGCGGGCGCTGAGCGGCATCAGCGGCATCAATGATACAGACTTCTCGCCGTCATCCACACCGTTCGGCAACTCTTTCAGCGATCCGGCAGATGAGCAGACGAGTGATAACCCGTTTGCCAATCCGTTTGCTGCTAGCGGTGACGGCACGGGGCTGTTTGACGAGCCAGAAGACTTTGATGATGCCTTTCCGCCTGCTCAATCTAGTTCGGCTTCGGGAGGATATGCCTCCGAGCTTGCGATGCCTGAAGCCGTCCCATCTGAGCCAGTAGAACCTATTTCTGACTCGTTCTCGTTAGATGAGTTTGATCCCTACAGTTCGGCTCCCGTAGACGAAGATTTTGAATCGCCTGCTTACGGCACGTCGCGACCCAGAAGTTTCGATCAAGGCTCTGATGATGAAACCCTCTTCATGGGCATCGAAGATTTGGAATCGGCTGAGCCGCCGCCCTACCCTAGCCAAAGCTACGATCAGGATGCTGCCAGCTATGGTAATTCGACGGGTTACACCGACAACTTCTACGACGATGACGATGACCACACCTTTGTTGCCAACAGTGGCGGCTATGGGTTTGATCCCACTGATGACCAAGAGTTTTCCACCAGTGAAGAGCCATCGTTAGAAGATTCGCCTGCGGCGGGGCGTAGTAGCGTCGATTTCCTGGATGAGTTTGATGAGTTTGACGATTTGGGCAGTTTGCCTGATTTCGACTTGTCTGATAACTCGGTAGATTTTACAAGTCCGTCGCTTGGCAGCACGACTTCAGGCGCGTCGATCTCCACCACATCAAGCTTTGATTTCAACGACACTGATCAGTCTATCCTCCGAGAAGATGAGGTGTTCTCGCTATCCCATGGCAACGAACCGCTGCCCACATTCACCCAGGTTGATAGCCGAGGGCTAGAGCCAGATGTTAGCGTCGAGCAAGGCTGGAAAGCACCGCTAGAAAATGCACCGCTTGCCACTAAAAAATGGATCATTGGCGGTGTGACGGGCACAATTTCAATGCTGGCAGTCGCTGCAATTAGTATGGTGGCGGCAGGGAACGTGTCTCCACTCAACCGACTCGCCATGAGCGCGACCGCAGGAGTGGCTAGCTTTGGTTCAGCATTGGCGCTATCGGGTATTGCCACCCGCCAGTCGAAGCGAACCGCTGCCGATTTGCAAGCTCAGTTTGATGCTGTCTCTCAGGGCAACTTGAACGCACGGGCGGCTGTCTATTCGGAAGATGAGTTTGGGCGCTTGGCAACGGGCTTTAACCAGATGGCACGGGTCATTTTGACTACCACTAGCGAAGCTCAACGCAAAGCAGAGGAACAGGAGCAAGCCAAAGAAGACTTGCAGCGGCAGGTGATTCGGTTACTCGATGATGTGGAAGGTGCGGCGCGAGGTGATTTGACGGTGCAAGCTGAGGTGACAGCCGATGTCCTAGGGGCGGTTGCGGACTCGTTTAACCTGACCATCCAAAACCTGCGGGAAATCGTTCAGCAAGTGAAGCTAGCAGCTCGACAAGTCACCAAGAGCGCCACCGAAAACGAAATCTTTGCTCGCTCGCTATCCTCAGATGCTTTGCGTCAAGCTGAAGAGTTAGCCGTTACGCTCAACTCAGTGCAGGTGATGACGGACTCAATCCAACGGGTGGCAGAAAGCGCTCGTGAGGCGGAGGAAGTGGCGCGGTCGGCTTCGGCAACGGCGCTGAAGGGCGGCGAGGCAGTAGAACGCACGGTGTCAGGTATTTTAGAAATCCGCGAAACGGTGGCAGAAACAACGCGCAAGGTGAAGCGGCTAGCCGAATCGTCTCAAGAAATTTCTAAGATCGTGGCGCTGATCTCGCAGATTGCCTCCCGAACGAACCTCCTCGCCCTAAACGCCAGTATTGAGGCGGCTAGAGCCGGAGAAGCCGGACGCGGCTTTGCGATTGTGGCAGATGAGGTGCGGCAGTTGGCAGACCGGGCAGCCAAAGCATCTAAAGAAATCGAGCAAATCGTCTTGCAGATTCAGGGTGAAACAAGCTTAGTCATGACGGCAATGGAGGAAGGCACGCAGCAGGTGATTGAAGGAACCCGCTTGGCAGAACAGGCAAAACGCTCGCTGGAAGACATCATTCAGGTGTCTAACCGGATCGACGTGCTAGTGCGTTCAATTACCGCAGACACCGTCGAGCAAACGGAAACCTCCCGCACGGTGGCGCAAGTGATGCAGTCAGTAGAACTCACCGCCCAAGAAACCTCACAAGAATCGCAGCGGGTATCGGCTTCGCTGCAAAATCAGGTAGGAGTCGCCCGCGATCTGCTGTCGTCGGTGGAACGGTTCCGCGTCGAGAAGGTCTAACTAGAAAAGAATACTTACTGAACAAGCAGCAGTAGAGAAGAATATAGACTTAGTTATTCTAGTCACTACAGAGAGGACATATGAGCCGTCTTCACTTCTTAGCTACAGGCTGTGGAATCTCTTCGTTGTCACCAGTTCACTGCTGGTCGGGTGGGTGCTTGGCATATCAATTGGACAGTCGCCGCGTAAAGTGACGGAACAAATGATAGGAGTCCCCCTCCCTAAAGGTGTCAAGCCAGAAGTTCAGTTTGAAGGGCTGCTCGGCTCCATTCCCATCAATGTTGAATATGAAGCCCATGTGCGCTTTTCGATGTCGTCAGACGATCTTGAGGCATTCGTAAATCGTCTAGGTTGTCCATATCCAACCCAAGAAAATGGATATGAATGTAATTTGACCTATTGGCAAGGTTCTGGTGGGCGTCCGCCAACGAATGGAACCGCAGAGTCTCGTCTCTTCCAATTTAGATTGCGTGAAGATGAGACTGTAATGGTTCAAATGCGCTTCCTGTCCACATAGTAGCGTCTAGAAGGTGATGCGTAATGGCAAAGAGCATCCGGGCATACTCTAGCTAACAACCGTGGTGATGCAAAGGCTCCCTGCCACCACTCAAGCGAACCGCTGTGTTCCAATCTCATCCATTGGCAAAAGCTGCCCATCTCCAAAGACACAGGGGCTAAGTTTACGGTAGGCTGAACTAGAGTTAAGTTTCTTGCTAGCTGATGTCAATTGCCAATTTAGACTTTGGCGTTGTTTACATTAGCGTTGTTTAGTGTGAGGTTGGGCATTTCATGCGAGTTCTGCTGCTATATCCTCTGTTTCCTAAAACGTTTTGGTCGTTTGAAAAAATTCTGGAACTCGTGGAGCGGAAAGTGCTGCTGCCGCCGCTGGGACTGATCACCGCAGCCGCCATTTTCCCGCAGGAGTGGGAGTATAAGCTCGTCGATCACAATGTCCGCGAAGTCACGGAGGCAGAGTGGGAGTGGGCAGATCTGGTGATCTTGTCAGCGATGATTGTGCAGAAGCAGGATTTTGTTGCTCAAATTCGAGAAGCAAAACGGCGCGGCAAGAAAGTTGCGGTCGGTGGGCCCTATCCCACTTCGATTCCTGAAGATGCGCTGGATGCAGAGGCAGATTACCTGATTTTGGATGAAGGCGAGATTACGATTCCGCTGTTTGTTGAGGCGATTCAGCGCGGCGTCTCGCAGGGTGTTTTTCGCTCGGATGGTGAAAAACCAGATGTGACGACTACGCCGATTCCTCGCTACGATTTGCTGGAGTTGAGTGCCTACGATTCCATGTCGGTGCAGTTTTCGCGGGGCTGTCCATTTCAGTGCGAGTTCTGCGACATTATCGTGCTTTATGGGCGCAAGCCCCGCACCAAGTCACCAGAGCAGCTTTTGGCAGAACTGGAGCGGCTCTACGAACTGGGCTGGCGGCGGGCGGTGTTTATGGTGGACGATAATTTCATCGGCAATAAGCGCAACGTCAAGCTGTTGCTGAAAGACTTGAAAGTTTGGATGGCGGAACACCAGTATCCGTTTAGCTTCAACACCGAGGCTTCTGTCGATTTGGCGCAAGATCCAGAGTTGCTGCAACTGATGCTGGAGTGTAACTTTAATGCCGTGTTTTTGGGCATCGAAACGCCCGATGCCGACAGCTTAGAACTCACACGCAAGTTTCAGAATACGCGCAGTTCCCTAGAAGAAGCCGTAGACACGATCAACCGGGCCGGACTGCGGATTATGGCTGGATTCATTATCGGCTTTGATGGTGAAAAACCAGGCGCAGGCGATCGAATTATCCAATTTGTCGAACAAACTGCCATTCCAACCGCCGTCTTCGGACTGCTGCAAGCCCTCCCGAACACCGCACTCTGGCATCGTCTGGAAAAAGAAGGGCGGCTCTATGGCAACAAAAGCGACGGCAACCAGTTTGCCTTGATGAACTTTGTGCCGACTCGTCCGGTAGAAGAAATTGCCCGCGAGTATGTCCACGCCTTCTGTACGCTATATGAGCCGGCTCGCTTCCTCGATCGAGTCTATCGTCACTTCCTCCATCTCGCACCTTCCCCTTGCGAAGCGCCCTTCCAAATGCCAAGTCTGGTTGACCTAAAAGCGCTCGCAATCATTGTTTGGCGGCAAGGCTTGAAGCGCAGCACGCGCTGGCAGTTTTGGTGGCAGTTGTTTAGCATCATGAAGCGAAATCCGGGCGTTTGGGTGCATTACCTGACGGTTTGTGCCCATGCTGAACACTTCATCGAGTATCGGCAAATTGTCCGCGATCAGATTGAAGCCCAAATTGCTGAATTTAAAGTCGAGCAAGCGCAGCGAGAAGCAGCACAAATGGAGGCAACCCCAAAAGCGATGGTGGGCTAACTCAAACTGAAGCTAGAGGTTGATGCAGCGAAGAAGCCATAGCCGTCCCAAATGCCGTGCTTCGACTGCGCTCAGCACTCAAAGACGCTCAGCACTCAGAAACCCTCAACACTCAAA
>JAAUQT010000282.1 GCA_012033495.1 Cyanobacteria bacterium RM1_2_2
ACGCGGGCTGAAGGCAGGGGCCGTCTTTTTTCCAGATGGCAACCAAACGGTCGGTGCACAAGGCTTTGACTCGCGCCTCCAACCCTGGGATCGGTTTCCTAGTACCATCGAGTGGCATCCAATGACCTACGCCATTTGTGAAGATGCAAGCTGTGTGGCGGCTCAGGTGCAGCGAGTAACGGCTCAAGCCCCCACTGGAACCCACATTCAGCCTGCCCTAGCTGGAACTTGGGGACAAACCTTACACCAGCATCCTCCCCTGGAGAAGCAGTTGCAGGCGATCCGACAAACCTCTCCGCAGATCCAGGCAGTTAGCCATTTTGCCTTTTCGTGGCAGGAACCAGAGTTTGATCGCAATCGTAAATTCTGCCAATTGCGCTAGGGCGCGTCATCCCATCTATGGGAAGGTCAAACAGAAGGTCAAATATTGAAGGCATCAGCCGGATCGCGTCCGTTCCCAAAAACAGGCGAGGATCTGTTGCTCTGTCATCATTAGGATTCTGACCGAAATGGATCACAGCCCCTAGGGAATTCCTGCTATCTTGTTGGTTGATTCACGTCGCCGGGCATTCTACAGGTTGAATCGGGGCATTTTGTTCCAAGTTCCCTGACGTTCCACTTGAGATTTTTGGGATAAAGATATCCTTTGGGTTGGGGCAGGTTTTGCTAAAGTCTCTGCGTCAAGCCGACCATCCCAGTGCCCAACCTACCCTTACAGGGATTTTGTTTTCTGAGAATCTCTCCTATCTGGTGTCGATGTCCTCTTTTGCGCGTTTTGTCATGAAAACAGGCAGTTTTTTATCCCATCCCTACTATGCGCTGATGCTGAAAGCAGTCGGTGTAATGCTGATTTTAGGTACTTTGGTTGATTACATCCTGCTGGCGGTTCCACCCGATTTCCTGAATAGCCAATGGTTGGTGAATTTGATTAGCGAATGGGTGGGGCGAGGCAATGTGCCGCTGCTCGGCTTGGCAATTATATTTTTGGGGGTTTGGCTTGATGATCGCTCTAGCGCTGAGTCTGGCTCTTTGAAGGGGCTACCTACCTTTGCGCTGATCTTCTCGGTTTTGCTGGGGGTGCTGTTTCTGGTAATGGCTCCGCTTTATTTCAACAGCAGCCGATTAACCAGTGCGGCCCAAACGCGCCAAATTAATCAACAGGCAGCCCAAGCTGAACGGCAGTTGAATAATCTGCTGGCTCAACAGCGCCAACGGGTGAGCGCTATTGTTTCTAACGAAGCTCAACTAAGTCGTCTGGAACAAGAGCTTGATAGCTTAGAACTGCCTGAAGAGCAACAGGCGCAGCTTCGCCAAATTCGGGAAACTTTAGACCAAGTTAAATCTGATCCTCAAGCGCTGGATCAGGAAGTGGCGAAAGCCCGGACGCAAGGGCAAACCGAAATCCAGGAGCGGCAAAATCGGCTCTGAGTGAGTTGCAGTCTGAGATGCGGCGCGACCGACTGCACATTACGCTATCGAGTTTGGTGTTTGCGTTGGGCTATTTGCTAATCGGTTGGGCGGGGCTAGGCGGCACTCGCTCTAAAACACGTCGATCGACGGCACGGGCGCGGTAAGAGCTAACGTTGATCTTGAAATCAGGATATTCCCTGGACTGGTCAGAGCAGTTTGTAAACCGCCCCTACTCTTCAAAAACCCGACGCAGGTTCAAAATATCGCTCATCTTGCGAATTTGGGTGAAGATGCGCTCTAACTGTTGGTGATCGACAATATCAATGCCGAGGTTGATGATTGCCGTTTGTCCAGGAATGGTCTTCACTTGGGCACTGCGCACGTTGATGTTGTAGTCACTCAGCCGCGAGAGAATATCCTTCAGCACACCCACCCGATCAATCACTTCGATCAAAATCTGAACCGGGTAAGTTTGAGGACGCTGGTTCTTGTCGGCTGTATTCCATCGCACCGGGATCAAACGGTCGCCTGGAATGCTGTCAGTATTATGGCAACCTTGGCGATGGATGGAAATCCCGCGACTGCCCAATGTAACAACGCCAATAATGTCTTCTCCAGGAACCGGGTTACAGCATCCTGCCAGGTTATATAGCAAACCTTCTACGCCAACAATCGGCGAACTTTTGCCCGATCGGGTTGCCGGAGCAGAAGTGGAAGGTGGACTGCTGGCAGGATGCAGCAGCGTATCCGCCTCATCTTCTTTTTCTTTAGGAGTAGAAACGATAGGCTGACGGGCTTTAATCGCTTCTCGTAGGCGGTTTAAGACAAGATTGAGCGTGACTTCGCCATAGCCTAAAGCGGCTAGCAAATCATCAGGGGTTTGATAGTTGCAGCGTTCGGCGGTTGCCTGCATCGGTTCAGACTTGAGCAAAGCCTCAAAGCCACGCTTGCCCATTTCCTTTTCCAGCATGTCTCGACCGCGCAGAATGTTAGCGTCTCGATGGGATCGTTTATACCACTGCCGGATGCGGTTGCGAGCGCCGGGCGTGACGGTGAAGTTGAGCCAATCCAGGCTTGGGTGAGAGTTTTTCTGAGTGATAATCTCCACAATGTCACCGTTTTTGAGCGCCGTGTCGAGCGTCACCATCCGATCATTCACCCGCGCTCCGGCACAGTGGTTGCCCACTTCAGTATGGATACGGTATGCAAAATCAACGGTCGTTGCGCCCTGCGAAAGAGCAATTACATCCCCGCTTGGCGTAAACACATAAACATCATCATCAAACAAATTGCCCTTAACGTTTTCCAGATACTCGTTGGCATCCTTCAACTCGCTCTGCCAGTCAAGCAGTTGCCGCAGCCAGGTGAACTTCTCGTCATCTGTCGTCAGCTTGGTGTGGCTGTTGCCCGCTTCTTTGTATTTCCAGTGGGCGGCGATTCCATACTCCGCGACGTGGTGCATTTCTAGCGTGCGGATTTGTACTTCCAACGGTCGCCCAGTATTGCCAATCACGACGGTATGCAGCGACTGATAGCGGTTTGGCTTCGGTAGCCCAATGTAGTCTTTGAAGCGGCCCGGAATCGGACGGAAGGCATCATGCACAACAGCCAGCGCTCGGTAGCATTCATCATTTGTATCGACAATAATCCGAATGGCAGCAATGTCGTAGATTTCTTCAAAGCTTTTTTGCTGCCGCTGCATTTTTTGATAGATGCCATAGAGATGCTTGGGACGACCGCTAATGTCGTAAATCCGCATTTCTAATTGAGTCAACCGTTCTCTCAAAGTGTCGGCAACCCGATCGAGACGGGCTTCCCGGTCAATACGTTTGTCGGCAATTAGCTGACGAATTTCTTGATAAGACTCTGGTTCCAGATACTTAAACGCTAGATCTTCCAACTCCCACTTAAACCGACCGATCCCCAATCGATTCGCTAAAGGCGCAAAGATTTCTCGCGTTTCCAAGGCAATGCGGCGGCGTTTCTCATCCGGCAAATATTCCAACGTGCGCATGTTATGCAGCCGATCGGCTAGCTTCACCACAATGACGCGAATATCTTGCGCCATTGCCAGGAACATGCGGCGAAAATTTTCGGCTAAGCGCTCTGTTTTGCTAGAAAAATTGAATTTTGACAGTTTGGTGACACCTTCCACCAATCGCCGAACTTCGCTCCCAAAACGCTGTTCAATTTCTTCTGCGGTGACATCAGTGTCTTCGATTACGTCATGCAGAAAGCCCGCAGCAATCATGGCATTATCGCCACCGAGATCGCGCAATAACCCTGCCACTGCCACCGGATGTGCGATGTAGGGTTCTCCCGATGCTCGCATTTGCCCTTGATGCAAACTGTAGGCAAACTTAAAAGCCTCACAGACCAAATCGGTTTCAGGCACGAGCAGGGAAGCATCAGAATCAGGCAAATTCAGCGGAGGTTGAGGCTCTCTTAAACAATCCTCAAGCCAGCTTGGAAGCGCAATGTCAGTTGGAATCAAAGTTGCTACGTTCATACTGTCAAGCCCACGGTGAGACGACAAAAGGGCTAGGAAAACTAGAAGAAATTAAAGGATCGATGTTTGCTGATTTTATCGAGACAGAACCAGATTCAGGAATCGTGATTTGTTTCAGAACTTCCACTCATGCACTAGGGGCTGTCATCCACTCCAGCTAGAACCCTGATAATGGCAAGGCGACAGCCCCTCGCCTGTTTTTGGGAATGGGCGCGATCCGGCGGATGCCGTAAATGTTTGACCATTGATGGATGACGCGCCCTAATGCTTGCTTGATGGTTGTGTGCATTCAGCTACAGCGACATAACCTAGAGTGATAGCAGGCGGAACAGTGGCAATATAAACATTTAATGTAATAAATAACTTTCCAAACTGAAGCAGGGCGAACTGAAACAACAGGGAACCGGAGGAATCAGCTTTAAGTTCTAGACCTTTAATTGGGCTTCAGCTTAAATCGTCCAGAAATGGAACCATAAAACCTTACCGAACTGAGCTTAATCAAGATTTTCTCAAGTTGAAACTTTCTCAAGTTAAAACAAGTTCAAAGTTGAGCGGTCAGCCACGCATACAAAGTTCTTAACACTACTTTAACTTAAAGCCGGTCGTTGGTATCAAATTAGCATTAAGTTTATTTTTATGATGTTGTCAGAGTATCGGCAGTCTTACCAAAGATTAGAGCAGCTATTCCAGCAGCTTCAAATAAAACTTACTGATCCAGCCGTTATCAATGCCGATCTCAAGGCTGATTTAGCTGAAGTTCAGCAGATTCAGCAGCAGATCATTTCCTTTCAGGTTCAAGCAGCAGATGAGGAAGCCAATGAAGAAACCAGCAGCCTCCAAGCTCAATCTCAGCCCATTCAAACCGAAGTAACTAAACAATTGCGGCTTCTAGAAACTGATTTGCTGTTTTTGCAATCGGCACGGCAAGCGGCAACCGTTCAGCAGCACAAACAGCGAATTTACGATCGGCTCACCCTCTTACTGCGTTACTGTGCGGCAATTCTCGCCCTTGAGTAGGTGATCTTTTCAGTGATCCCACTGCTGACTCACTTGCTTTGCTGCTAAAAGCCCAAATACTTCTCAATACTTCTCAAAGATGTCTTAACTCGATAAGATGAGTTCAGATGTTGCCTCAGTTATTCAAACGCAAGGGTAGGTTTTATGACGCCATCTTTATTAAATTTCTTCTACAGTCTGCTGGCTGGCGTGGTGATCGTGGTGATCCCCGTTGTAGTGGGGCTAGTTTTTATTAGCCAAAAAGATAAAATCCAGCGTTTCTAGGTTGCTTCAGTGCGATTTCAGCGACTTAGGAGATTTCTAGGAAAAAGTTGTTTGCCAACGTTGGGGCAGGTTTGGACGTCAGGTCTCGCGTCGCCCAGAGGATTGATCTGCAAAACCTGCCCGTACATGGGGTAGAGGGTTTCCGTA
>JAAUQT010000040.1 GCA_012033495.1 Cyanobacteria bacterium RM1_2_2
CGTTGGGGCAGGTTTGGACTCAGTCTCGCGTCGCCTAGAGGATTGATCTGCAAAACCTGCCCGTACCGGGGTAGAGGGTTTCCCAGAAATCTCCTAAGAATGACCTAACGTGAGCTACCATTTCCAGGAATGAAATGCTATGCTTCAGGCGCTAGAACGCTCTTTTCTGCGAAAGGCAGACTGAAGTACAGCCCTGAAGCGGAAACGAAGAGTGTACTGCTGCAATCGTTACTTGATTTGAGCTACTTGATTTCAAGCATAGAAGCGGTATGAATCACAACTTCTTTCAGTCTATCCAGCACGAATCTTCCTGGTGTGAAGTTTCAGCCTCAGCGATTCGCTCGAATGTTGAAATTTTGCGACGACGGGTGGGTGAACAGGTGGTCTTAGGCATCGTCGTTAAAAGTGATGCCTACGGTCATGGATTAATTCCTTGCGCTCAAGCGTTTTTGGAATCTGGAGCAGATTGGCTGATTGTCAACTTTGCTTATGAAGCGGTGAAGCTAAGAGAAGCAGGAATTGATGCGCCGATCTACATTTGCGGCAATACTTCGGTAGCACAAGCTGAGACGGTTGCCCGAACGCAGGCGAGAATTGCGATTTATGACCTGGAAGTGGCGCAAGCAATGGCCAAAGCTGGACGAGAATCGGGTCATGTGATTCCGGCACACATCAAGATCGAAACCGGAACTCATCGGCAGGGCTTGGTTTTGCAAGATGCGCTGGAATTGGCGCGGCAGATCGATCGGCTTGATGGTATCCGGTTGGAAGGCATCGCCACCCACTATGCCGACATTGAAGACACCACCGATCACCGCTTTGCCCTTCAACAGCTAGCCTGTTTACAGGAAGCCGAACAAGCCTTCCGGCAAGCTGGATTTGCCTTACCGATTGTGCAATCTGCGAATTCGGCCGCTACGATTTTGTGGAATCAGACCCATGCTGCCATGGTGCGGGTGGGCATCGCTGCCTACGGACTCTGGCCCTCAAAAGAAACTTATGCGAAAGTGCTTCAAACCTTTGCAGAACGCGGCGAAGGCTTCATCCCCAATTTGCAGCCTGTGTTGTCTTGGCGGGCGCGGGTGGTGCAGGTGAAAACCGTGCCTGCGGGTGGCTATGTTGGCTATGGTCGCACGTTTCGCGCCCCCTATGAGATGAAAATCGCGGTACTGCCGATTGGCTATCACGAAGGCTATGATCGGCGGCTTTCGAGTTTAGGACATGTGCTAGTCAACGGAATGCGTGCGCCTGTGTGTGGACGAATTTGCATGAATATGATGATGGTGGATGTAACGCATATTCCTCACGTCAAAGCAGGCACAGTGGCTACAATTTTGGGCAGCGATGGAGATGAACGAGTGAGTGCTGAGCAGTTAGCTGCCTGGATGGGAACGATTAACTACGAAGTGGTCGCCAGAATCCATCCGTCGCAGTCTCGTTATGTCGTCAACGATCTGCAATCTGATCAAGAATGGGCAACCCGCGAGCCAGCGGTTTCGATTGCTTATTGAACGCCAGTAGAATGCTAATAGAAATGACGTGCTTCCGAGCCGGAGAACGGTTTGCCACCCAATGCATAGATCGGAGATCACGACTTCGGGGGTCGTCGTTTCCCCATCCGCAAGCCATTTGGTTCACGCTAACGTTAAGCTGGAAGAAAGTTTACCGGATGGAGTTGCCGTGGTGAGCCTTAAACCGTCTGTCCTCCTCGCTAGCGTCTTACTGCTGTTCCTGGGTGCTTGTGCCAATGGCCCACTGGCAGAGCAGTTAGAGCGCTCAATTGCTGCTGATCCGCGCCTACAAGCCGATGCAACCAATGCAGCAGACGGCACAACCCCAGGGGCAACGCCTGACTCCACCACGGCCCAACTGCCTGCTGACTTTCCGGCAGAAATTCCGCGCTACCCTAACGCAGAACTGCTCGAAGTGACGGGAGCCGAGTCTACCGGCATCGCCATTGGAGCGAATTCAGCCACTCAAACCCGCTGGCAAACCCCAGATGTAGCGGCAGAGGTGCAAAGGTTTTACCGCGAACAGTTTCAAACGCAAGGATGGCAACTTGCACCGGCAACAAGTCCAGAATCCGTGACGCAGCCGCTGCAAGCCAGCCGCGATGGTCTGCAAGTGACAGTGGCAACGGTGACATCTGGCGAAACCACAGAATTTACGCTGGATTACCAGTTTGGAGCCACTAGCGCAACTGAATTGCCAAGTCCTGCTACAACTGCCGCCAATCCTGATGCCCTACCGCAACCGGGCGATCCTGACTTTATTGGGCCAGTCCTGCCTGCCGAACTTGCGGAAGCCGCTAGCCCCACACCAACCTCTGAGGCAGATCCAACGACTTTTGCAGACTTAAATCAAGCGCCACCTGAACTGCAACCCTACATTGTGGATTTGGCAAAATTAGGCGCGCTGCCCACCCAACCTCTAAACGAAGCGCCTTCCACAACAGGTGGCGAACTGAAGCCAAACGCCGAAATTTCTCGCCGTGACTATGCCCGTTGGCTTGTGACGGCAAACAACCGCATCTATGCCAACCAGCCCGCCCGCAACATTCGCCTGGCCCCAGCCAGCGGTCAGCCTGCTTTCCAGGATGTACCGACTTCCGACCCAGATTTTGGCGTGATTCAAGGCTTAGCCAATGCGGGATTGATTCCCAGCCCGCTTTCGGGCGACTCCACGACCGTCACCTTCCGCCCGGATGCCCCCCTCACCCGCGAGGAGTTAATCCTCTGGAAAGTCCCCGTCGATACGCGCCAAGCCCTCCCCGCTGCCTCGATTGAATCCGTCCAGCAAACCTGGGGCTTCCAGGATGCCACCAAAATCGACCCTAGAGCACTCCGCGCCGTGTTAGCCGACTACCAAAATGGCGACCTCTCTAACATCCGTCGGGCTTTTGGCTACACGACCCTCTTTCAACCCCAAAAACCGTCAGTCGTGCTGAAGCTGCGGCTGTCCTCTGGCAGTTCGGCTCCCAAGGAAACGGCCTTTCTGCCAAAGACGCAGCAGCAGTCAACCCACCAGCGGCTCAGGGGGGGTGAGAGGGAGTAGCTTCTACAGCTTACATTCTACCTTTCCAATATCTTCTTGATTACACAGTTGCATTCCGTGGGCAGCAGGATCAAACCCTTCTGAAAATTGTGTTCCAGGTTTACTATATTTTGCTCCCTGAAGCATAATATTTGAGAGGTTGGCACCTCTTAAGTCAGCGTCTTTCAAGTAGGCATTTGAGAGGTTGGCACCTCTTAAGTCAGCTTTCTTTAGATCAGCACCTTCCAGTACTGCATTCTGTAGACGAGCACCTTTTAACTTAGCATCAGATAAACGAGCACGTCGCATGTCAGCTTGGGTTAGGTCAGCCCCATTCAAGACCGCTTTTTCTAATTTTGCCCCTTCTAACGTTGCCTTGATCAGCGTGATCTCTGGCAACACGGCTCCGTCCAATGATGCTCCAGATAGATTGATTCCTGCTAGCGCAGGGGCTGGTTGTTCAAGTTTTGCGTCAATCAGTTTTACGCCTGAAAGGTTCATCTGTGTACCCTCACATGGCTCTAAAACTTCCAATTCTTTAGAGAGATTACAGCGACCAATCAATTTTGAATCATACAAAAATTTAAGAAGCTGACCTTTGCGCTCAGGATCTGCAAGCTGACGCGATGCATTTAATGTAATTGCACCTGCAATAGATGATTCATACTCATTAGGTTTTTTGACAGAGCCGTCTTCATCGACAAGAAGATCTGTCATTTCCTCAAGATATTCCGACATGACCTCATGTTGTCGGGTATCTTTGGCGATGCTTAAATCTGTTCGCCTTTGTAACCACGCACTGCCGATTTGAACTGCGCTCAAGACAACGGTCAGAACAGCGATGGCAACTGTGATTGCCCCTCGACTTCCCTCGTTCTGGGGAGGATTTTGATTCTCTACACTTGCTGTCATTTTGATTGATCTCTCTGATAGATAATTTTTTGTGGATCAAATAGAAGAACCCAAATAAACTCACCCCACCGCAAGCAGCGGGGTATTCCGGTTCACATGAGTCAAATACGAGCGCCCCAAGGGGCGGGGAATTAAACCCGAAATAGATTAAACGGACTTAAAATTCGGGTTTCGACTGCGCTCAACCCACCGAATGCAAGGTTTGCGCGTTGAGCGGAGCCGAAACGCATCTTACAGTTAATTTTGTCCACCTACTTACAAATCTTGACAGGCAATGCTTGATGGGACTCCTAAAACAATATGGAGTCCTATGCTCGATCAATTACCTGTAATTGAGAGTGTTGGTAGCCAATGCACTGAGTTCAACGCTGTTGCCAGGTTCCATCAGGCATACAAATGAAAGAGCCAACTGTTTGACCGGGAGAGTATTGTTGACCTCCATACTCACAAGTTACCTGAGCCTTGGCAGGTGAAGCGATCAGGAGTTGGGCTGTGAGGGCTGCGGTGGTGCTGATGGAGAGGAAGAGAAGCTTTTTGAGTTGACGAGAATGCTTTTGAGTAATCATAGCCGAGTCCTTACTAACGACAGGAAATAAAACCATCGGGAACAGGAACAAGATTTGGGCTGGCTGAACCAGTAGAGTTACTGACTGTTACTGATGCAGCTAAAGGTATCTACAAGCAGTCTTCGTAGATTTACTGATGCGATCCGAATATAATCAAAAAAATTTTGGGGTGGTTGAACCTCTTATAAAATCTTTGCTTTCGTGATCTATTTCTCTGTCATCCTCAGGAGGTGGCAAGCGAACCGGGACAACCCTTTACTCGCAGCTTGAGTAAGGGTGAAACCGAAGTCCATATCGCAGTGGGAGCATCTATGGCACTCGTCGAAATCAACGCTGCTGGCTATCGACAACAGATCCACAAACCTTACTGGAGAACTCGACGGTCTATCTCATCAGCAATGCACCTGAAGGTCAAACCCGATGAAATTGGGGATGCTGATGGTTATTGGATTTAGATTGAGTATGGACTCAAGCAAACCTATTTATGACTCTAATCAAAAGCTTGCCGCCAGATCAGGCATCAATCAGGCATCTCTCTACCAAAGTCTAACTGGAAATGCCAATTCCCTCGTTAGGACATCACCCGCCTCTTACCTAATTTAGCCATCCTATTGCCGATAGTGAAAATCGGTAGTGCTAAAGAGGAGAAAATGAAGGCGCTGTGATTCTAATGTTGCTTGTTCTTCTGTTTACTGCTCTGCTGAGATGTCCGAATTGTCAGTCTGACTCTATGATGAAGAACGGTCGCACTCGGCATCACAAGCAAAGTTACAAAGATCGAGATTGTGGACGGCAATTTTTGGAAGCCCCGCAGTAATGGAGGATGAGCGAGGGAACTACAGCTATCATTGACTGATTGTAGGTGAAGCTACGGCAGGAAGAGCCAGTCGAAATAATTAAGGGATTGCTTGCCTGTATGTGCGCTGAGCAGTGATTTGAATAACTTCTGCAAACAGCGCTGTTGAAAAAGGGAACACACAACAACAGGTGATAAGAAACAGAGAACACGCGAGAATGGTCAGGGAACGAATGCTATCTTGAAGAGCACACAACGGTAAACAGAAATGGACAGAGAACACACAATGATGAAGTCGGAAGTTAGAAAAACAGGCAGGGAACTTTCAGAAGGTAGAACACTTTTGATCAGCAAATGGCTGTGGGTTGTAGCAGCCTGTCGTAGAGATTTTGAATGATTCAGTATGACGCAGCCATCTGTAGATATATTTACTGAGAAATCGAAAGGTTGCCTAGCCTACCAGTGCGTGCTTATCGAAACTTGACCCAGTTCCTGAGAATGATAAAGTTAGCTTCAAAAAATCTGAGTTGCTCTGACAATTCTAGATTTTTAGAACGGAGTGCCGGAAAGCCGATATGCTCAGAAGGAGTAGTTTAGTGATTCTGTGATTCAACAGTAGAGTGCAGCTATGTCAATGAGTGTATCGCCTTACGGTTCCTGGAAATCTCCGATCACATCTGATCTGATTGTGGCAGGCAGCATCCGGCTGGGTGAAATCCGTCTGGATGGTCAGGATATCTACTGGAGCGAAGGGCGACCTACCGAAGGCGGACGCAGCGTGGTTGTCCGGTATGACGAAGCCAAATCAACAGACGTTACTCCGTCTGCTCCCTACAACGTTCGGACTCGCGTTCACGAATATGGTGGCGGCTCATACATTGTTGCAGATCGGATTGTATATTTCTCTAACTTTGTCGATCAACGGCTTTATCGTCAGCCCGTCGGCAGCGAGCCAGAACCAATCACACCCGCCGCCCATTTTCGGTATGCGGATGCCGTGATCGATCGACAGCGCCACCGTTTGATCTGCGTCCGGGAGGAGCACCTCTCAGAAGAGCAGGAGCCAGTGAACGCCATTGTTGCTGTAGAAACTGCTGTAGAAACTGCTGTAGAAACTGCACCTGCGGTTTCAGAAGGGGGGCAACTGCTGGTATCGGGAAGTGACTTTTACGCCTCGCCTCGCCTCAGCCCCGACGGATCACAACTGTGCTGGCTCAGTTGGAATCATCCGAATATGCCTTGGGATGGCACAGAGCTATGGGTGGCAGAAGTTCGAGCGGACGGCACTTTAGGAGAGGCACAAAACATCGCTGGAGGACAGACAGAATCCGTGTTTCAGCCGGAGTGGTCGCCCGATGGCGTGCTCTATTTTGTCAGTGACCGCACGAACTGGTGGAACTTATATCGCTGGCAGGGTGGGCAAGTTGAGCCAGTTTGCCCCAAAGCAGCCGAGTTTGGCTTGCCGCAGTGGGTGTTTGATATGACGACCTACGGCTTTGAATCGTCTGAAAGTTTGATTTGCACCTACGTTGAAAATGGCGTTCAGCATTTAGCCCGCTTGAATCCGCAATCGTTGGAACTGAGCGAAATTGCCACTCCCTTTTCGGCGATTGGCGGCTTAAAAGTTGCCTCCGGCTTTGCGGTGTTTATTGGCGGATCAGCAATTTGTCCGAGTGCGATTGTGCGACTCAATTTGCAGACGGGACGAGTGGAAGAATTGCGTCAGTCGAGTACGTTAGCCATTGATCCAGGATACATTTCTGCTCCTGAAGCGATCGAGTTTCCCACCGAAAATGGCTTGACTGCCTATGCCTTTTACTACGCTCCCAAAAACCAGGATTACACGGCTCCAAGCGGTGAACAGCCGCCTCTGTTGGTCAAAAGTCACGGTGGCCCCACTGCCTCTACGTCTGCGTCTTTCAACCCTAGCATTCAGTATTGGACAAGTCGCGGCATCGCTGTTTTAGATGTCAACTATGGCGGCAGTACGGGATATGGACGAGCTTACCGAGAACGCCTGAAGAGACATTGGGGAATCGTTGATGTAGATGATTGCGTGAACGGAGCAAAGTATTTAGTCAATCAAGGTTTGGCAGATCCCAATCGGCTTTGTATCGACGGCGGCAGTGCGGGTGGATATACGACGTTGGCGGCTCTCATATTCCGCGATGTATTTAAAGCAGGCGCGAGCTACTACGGCGTGAGTGATTTAGAAGCGCTGGTTCGAGATACGCACAAGTTTGAGTCCAGATATCTTGATGGACTGATTGGAAAATACCCTGAAGAAATTGAAATTTATCAACAGCGTTCGCCGATCGAATTTGTCGATCAACTGGACTGTCCGCTGATCTTTTTCAAGGGGATGAAGATAAAATCGTGCCGCCTAACCAAGCGGAGATGATGGTGGAAGTGCTGAGAAAAAAAGGCTTGCCCGTCGCCTATGTCTTGTTTGAGGGTGAACAGCATGGGTTCCGCAAAGCCGAAAACATTAAGCGGGCGTTGGATGGCGAACTTTATTTCTATGCTCGCGTGTTTGGGTTTGAATTAGCCGATGCGGTTGAGCCAGTTCCGATCGAGAATTTAGGCTAAATCTGTCCAGGAGATGGCTAGCTGTTGTAGATTTAGATTGATCTCTACATTTGCCGATTTTTTCCATGCCTGCTGCGGTTTGTCTCCAAAATGTCCACAAAGTCTACAATAACGTTTCGGTTGTAGATGATCTGTCGCTCAGAATTGAACCCGGAGAGATTTTCGGGCTGCTTGGTCCCAACGGAGCCGGAAAGTCTACCACCATTCGGATGGTGACGACGCTGACCAAACCTACCCAGGGCGACATTGTGGTAGCAGGCTATGATGTGCTGCGCCAGCCGTTTGGGGTTAAAAAGCAAATTGGCGTAGTCTTGCAGCAAACTAGCGTAGACCTGGATCTCACCGTCTGGGAAAACATGGAGTTTCACGCTCGAATGCACCATATTCCCAATCCGCGACGGCAGCAAGAAATTAATCGCTGGCTCGAATATGTGGAACTCACCGAGCGCCGCAATGATCTGGTCAAAACTTTGTCGGGTGGGATGAAGCGACGGTTACAAATCGCTAGAGCCTTGCTGCATCAACCACAAATTCTGTTTCTCGACGAACCGACGGTAGGACTTGATCCGCAAACGCGCCGCCGCCTCTGGGAAATTATCAAAGGCTTAAACCAACAGGGCATGACGATTTTGCTCACTACCCACTATATGGAAGAAGTTGAGTACCTGTGCGACCGCATCGGCATTATGGACAGCGGCAAATTGATTGAACTCGGCACGCTAGAAGAACTGCGGCAGCGACGCGGAGCGGGACTGGTGATGAAGCAAGAAAGCGAGCGCTGGGATTATAAATTTTTCCCGACGTTGGAAGATGCCCGCTTGTATCTTGAGCACCAACCTGACAAAACGGGTATGATGGTGCGTCCATCTAACCTCGAAGATATTTTTGTGGAGCTAACAGGGCGGAATCTAGACTAATTGAAACCAGAAATCTCGGCGTTGCAGACTGGCAGCATTTATTCCAAAGCAGATGAAAGCAGATGATCGATCCCATCTACTGTGAAACTATGGCATCCTATAACCAATGGATGAACCAGAATCTCTATCAAATCTGTGCAGAGATTCCCGATTCCACTCGCCGTGAAGACCAAGGCGCTTTCTTTCGCTCTATTCATGGCACGCTGAACCATCTACTCATCGGCGATCGGCTCTGGTTGGGGCGATTTACGCAACAGCCTTTTGTGGCCAGGCTGGATCAAGAACTCTACAGTGATTTTGCCGAACTGTGGCAGCAACGTCAGCAGACGGATCAAATCCTTCTCGATTGGGCTAAAGATTTATCCTCTGAGTGGCTAAGTCAACCTTTCACTTACACCAGCGTTTCGGGTAACAGAACCGCAACCCGCCCTGCTTGGCTGCTCGTCACCCATCTGTTTAATCACCAAACTCATCATCGCGGACAGCTAACGACACTGCTGAGTCAGCTAGGATACGATCCAGGGGTGACTGATTTACCTTGGATCCCTAACCTAAGTCTCTAGCAAATCGTTTCTAGCAACTGCCACATTGCTGAGCAATTGAAAAGGGCTAATTGCTTTCAGGCGATCGAACTGTGTCTGATCGCGGACAAACAGCGTGCCTGCAAAGCCTAGCGAGTTTACTGAAATTGACTCAAATTGCTCCTGCGTTCGCGGCACAATTAACAGCCACTCGCGGGTGATCAGCAGGTTGTAGGCTCCTTTAAGTTCATTGGTATTTTCGTTGGCAGTATTTTCGTTGGCATTGTACAAATGGAGATCTGCCAACAGTGTGTAATAGGCTGCTAGCGTGTTCTGGGCTGCTTGTTGCGGAGTCAGGGCTGCGTGCCAATTGAGGCGGATAAGGGCATGTTGGAACGGCAAAACTGGGCTGACTCCAATTCCGCCTTGCCATGTTGCAGTCGTGAAAGCTGCCTCAATTGGAACTTTTGTCCCTGTTGGCACAAGTGGCAGCGGCAGAAGTTGCAAATGCTTGTGGGGTTGGCTGGCTCCCGCCTGCTTGCCAGAGTTATAGAAACCTAGCCCATCGACTTGATTGAGGCAAATCCACAGCGCTTCTAAATCTGCTAGGGTCAACAAATCTTCTTGGGCTTCATAGGCACGAGTGATGATCAACAAGTGATGATCAACAACATTATATTTGTTCAGCAAGCAAACATGAGTCGGAGACAGATCCGCCACAAACAAGTCCCGATCGTAGGGCAGAAACGGATTAAAGGGTTTACTATTTGAGCTAACTTGCTGTTTTTTATCCGCCGCTTCTTTGCGAGCAATATTGGTCAAAATTCTCACCAGAAACCGAATACCGCCTTGCTCAATCCACTCAGATTCGGTTGGAATCGGCTGTAGTGCGCCACAGGCAAGCGCTTGTTGTGTGCGGGCGGTTGCTAAATCCCACAGTTCTCCGGGGAGGGGCACAACTGGGTTAGCTTCTGTCATTTCTGTGGTTTCACCCATAGCAATGTTTGATTCCGGCGGGTTTAAAGCAGCTGGTTGATTGATAACGCTTCTATTCTCTATTAAAAAGGCAGACGATTAAAAGGGTAGAAAGCAGAGAGGAGAAGGCAACTACTAAGGGCAGGCTTTGTCAGCAGCCTGTGATTGTAGGCAAATCAACCTTTTGCGAAACTTACCCCGACCCTATCCTCCCTTACTACTTTCGGATCGTGGATTGAATCAATCTGTCAACTGTACGGGCAGGTCTAACAGATCAATGGGCATCCTGCCATGGATTTGACCGCAAAAACCCGCCCCTACCGACGATCGAACGGATTGAATTCCCATTCCTTCTAAACAGAAACCGGAATTCCTTGCTGCTCCAAAGACCGCGTCAGGGCTGCCAGAATTTTGACGAGATCTGCGCCTAACCAACCAGGAGAAATTTCGGAAGGGCGATTGAATTGAACGCAGTCTAGAAAGTGGGTGCAAACTGCGTGGAGGGGTTCGATGGATTCGAGTGGCAGAGCTTGTTGCGGTTGATAGCAGGGAACAAAATGCCCATCTTGCGGGTTTAGCTGCCCTTGGAGCAGGGTGAGGGGCGTGGCTGCCATTTCGTCAAATACGAGCGTTCCCTGACTGCCCACAACGCTCAGCCGCCTTTGCTTATCAGGATTAGCCCAGCAAAGATGAATTGAGGCTTGAAACCCGTTGGCATAAGTCAATTTCGCCCAGACCAGATCGGCAAGACCAGAGGCAGACTGAAGCCAAGTTGCGCCGCTAGCTTGAACCTGTACCGGAACATCATTCAGCCAACTATTGAAAATTGCGATATCGTGAATTGCCAAATCCCAGAGGGCATCAACATCCTGCCGAACGGGGCCTAAGTGAGTTCGGGCGGCATAGCCATAGCGCAACTCGCCAAGGGTTCCCTTTTGAATCGTGGTTCTGCCCTGCCGCACTGCCGGATGAAACAAATAGGTGTGGTCAATCACAAGCTGACATTGCTGCTGTTCGGCAAGCTGGCAGAGTTCCCAGGATTCAGTGAAGCTGAGGGTCAGCGGCTTTTCTGCCAACACATGACAGCCTCTTTCTAACGCAGCCCGAATCATCGGGTAGTGGGTGGCAGCCGGAGTAGCAATCACCACCGCTTCTACGTCGGGGATCTGAAGGGCAGTTTGCCAGTCGGTTGTGACGGTGATCTGCTGCTGCTGTAGCTGATACTGACGCGCCAAGGTGTTGAGCCGCTCAACAGACGGGTCGGCAACAGCAATGAGTTCGGCATTGGGATGTTCTAGAAAGTTTCGCAGCAGATGCGTTCCCCATCGTCCCACGCCAAACAGAGCGACTCTAACGGGCCGTTTGGATAACGCAGAGGTATGAGCCGGAGCCAATGAGACAGGTTGGTGGATCGAGCGTTGCGGGCTGAGCGTCACGATGCAGGTTCTCCATTTCAGTTCCCCCATTGCGATTGAGTGCGTTCGAGGGCAGGTTGAAGCTAGGGTTCCCGCTGAATGAAGGGTGCAATTTCCGAGGAATTGCGGAAGTTTGGCGCAATTGCTGAGAATTTACGCTTGAGGTGGGTTGATAGCCTGGAGCGCTAAAAATGCAATTTGAGCCGCTGCTTGTTCCGCTGCCTTTTTGGAAGGGCCTTTGCCTTGTCCCCAAAGTTTGCCCTGAAACCACACCTCCGCCATGAACCGTTCTGCATCGCCGTAAGTTTGCCCGATTTCGGTAAGGCGATATTCCGGCAGTAAGTGATAGTGCGCTTGGGTTAATGCTTGCAGAGCGCCCTTATAGTTTTGTAGCGTCGGGTCTTGCCGGATTGCTTCAGCGTAGCGCTGCCAGTGTTCGTCGAGCCAAGGATGAATCAACCGCAGGTCGTGGGTGCTGAGATAGAGAGCCGCCAACACTGCCTCAAAAGCTGCCGCCATGCGGGTTTCTTGCCCAACTTTGTCAGCCGAAGTGCTGGTGTTCATCATCAAGTAGCGCTCGATGCCATAGCAATCAGCAATTTCTGCCAAGATGCGGTCGCTGACTAAAATGCCGCGAATCGCCGAAAGTTCTCCCTCTGCCACGGTGGGGTACGCCGCAAACAAAAATTCTGCCGCCGCCAGTTTCACGACCGCATCCCCGACAAACTCTAAGCGCTCATAGTTTTCAGCCGCCGAAGCCGTCGGGTGGATCAACGCCAGATCTAATAGCTGCCACTTGATTGGGCTTTCAGCGGGGAGTCCTAATTTCTGGACAAATTGTTGGAGTTGCTTTTGGCGACGAGGATCGGGGAACATGATCTGCGGCAGTGATGGTCAAAGATGCACGGGTCAAAAATGCACGGGTCAAAAATGCACGGGTCAAAAATACACTGCTAAAACTTCTGCACTGGAAGCTTGAACTCTCGCTCCCCCTAATCTCCATTTTTTAAGGGGGGAACTTCTAAAGTCCGCTTTTTGTAGACGCGAAGTGGTTTCCCGCAGGGGAGGGGGATCTCTTCTGCGGGAAAACAGGCAGCTAAAAAAGGGAAGAGGCGGACATAAGCCGGGTTCTGTTCTTCTGATGCTGCCATTTAGACGATCACCAGAAGGGCAGTTATCTATCTGGGATGCCTGTCACCAGACACCTCTAGCGGATTTCGCAGAATGGGTTGCCCACACCCTGCCCGGAGCCGGAAAAAGATCAACCATGACTCCTACAACCTTGCTCCCAACCGGGGTTTACCGAGCCAATGCCTCACGACATTGCTGGTGCGCTCTTACCGCACCCTTGCACCCTTACCTGTGTATTTGCGGCTCAGACCCAAACACCATCGGCGGTATGTTTCTGTGGCACTCTCCTCACGGTCGCCCGCACTAGGCGTTACCTAGCAAGTTCGATCTTTTGGGAGCCCGGACTTTCCTCAGACTTAGCCAGCGAACTGACCAATCTGCAACCGCCTGCGCCTCCTCTTCCCTTGTTTCCAGTCTAGTGTGAGATGACGCGATCGATGCGACCCACTACTTTTTGGGCGGTTTGGGGTTCCACGGCAGTTGATCGATGCGGGGTTTGCGAGACACCGTAAAGTTACAGTCTACGAAGCCCCACATATCTTTTTTGGAGCCTTCAACGATGTTGGTGATTTGCAGCGGCAGCCGCAGCGAGAAGGTCAGTGGCTCTCTCATCGCCATGAAATTGCTGTAGGTGGTTTTTAGCTTCTGAATTTTTTCTTCGTCTTTTTTATCTTTGGGTTTGGCGTTCTTATCTTGTGCCAGCTTTTCAACGTCAACAATGGGTTTAGTCGCACGTAGCTCTTTGGTTTCGTCATCGGCTGTCACCAAGCCCTCAGCAGTTAAAGTTGCTGAGAAGCTGCGTTTGGGCGAAATCGTACTAGGCGTTTGGGCTTTGGCTGCTTCTTGCAATCCGGGAACCAAGTGGAGCAACCGCCGATCGTTTCCCTGAAAGTCGCGCAACGCTCCTTTTTCCCAGTCCACTGTGATGGTGGCGCTAGGCGACTTATTTTGAATCGTGGCGGCTAATTTGGCAGGCTGCTTCGAGAAGGCGTAGAAGTCATCAAGTTTAAACTTGACATCTAAAAAATCTTTCAAGGTTTCGTAATCAAACACATTACCCACATGCTTGATCACAGTTCGTTCTTCTAGGGAATTCCAAGCCTGAAGAATGACGTAATAGATGCAGATTAGGTAAACAGTAACAATGATCAAGTCGGTTGAGGTCATGTCCTGAAGCGCGCGAGGAATTCGGTCAGCGCAGCAACTTGATTCTAGATCCGCCGACTGGATTTTGGATGCGGAAGTTGCTCAGGAGATTTGCGAGAAAAAATATCCCTCTGAGTTGGGGCAGGTAATGGTCGGGGGCAAGCGGATTTTTAGCCTGCTGTTGATGAACTTTAAGATTATTCACTTAGGATCGGGGATTGAATCAATCTGTCAACTGGACGGGCGGGTTTAGCAGAGCAATGGGCATCCGGCAATCGATTTGACCGCAGAAACCTGCCCCTACCCACGATCGAACGGATTGAATTCCCATTCCTTAGCTTAGGCAAGACCAAACTCTTGCAGGGCAGGCAAAAAGTTTTTGTTCTCGTGTTGCGATCGGCTGAGCTTAATCAGGGCGAAGCGTTGGAGGGGCGACAGATTTGCCCATTCTGTTAATGAAATAGAGCACCCAACCGATTCAGCTTGCGTTTGCACACTCTCTGGAATCGCCTTTGCCTCCAGCCACGGATGGCTCTCAACCAGCAAATCAGCAGGCAGTTCGCCCGTATGCACTTGCACCATCTGCTGCAAACGAGACCGATACGCCTGAATTTCGGCTGCCGTTGTGCAAGGCATCTCGACAAGCTGCTGCCGTTCGCTGACATTGAACTGATTCCAATGGGGCAGCTTCAGCTTAATGCCGCAGGTATCGAGTTTATACCTGACCTGCATGGGAATGCAGCGCAACGTATCGACAAAATCTGCTTCAAATTGAAAGAAATCAGCCATTGCTTATCTCACAGCCTCAGCAACCTGCCTGCTCTAGTCTGGACTTACCGTATTCATCGACAGTGCATCGGGCATAATCACACTCGCGACAGCATCGGGCATGACGGCATCGGGCACATGCACAAAATGGTTGGAATGATGAGTTGCGGGGGAATAGGGCTGATGTAGCCGAATCAGTTGAGCTAGCATCTTTTTGAGTTGGGTGCGCGGCACAATGGCATCCACAAATCCATGCGCCAACAAATACTCGGAGGTTTGGAAGTCATCCGGGAGCTTTTCGCGGATGGTTTGTTCAATCACGCGCCGACCTGCAAACCCAATCGTTGCCTTTGGCTCAGCCAGAATAATGTCTCCCAGCATGGCAAAACTCGCCGTCACGCCGCCTGTGGTGGGATGGGTGAGCACGGGAACATAGAGCAGTCCAGTTTCTCGATGGCGCTCTAGAGCCGCAGAAATTTTTGCCATCTGCATCAGGCTCAACATTCCTTCCTGCATTCTCGCTCCGCCCGACGCACAGACGATCACAACAGGCAATCGTTCGTGGGTTGAGCGTTCGATCAGGCGAGTCAGCTTTTCTCCGACCACCGATCCCATACTGCCGCCCATAAACTGGAAATCCATCACGCCCAAGCCCAGCGGCAACCCTTCCAACTGACCCAAGCCCGTCTGCACTGCGTCAATTAAGCCCGTCTTTTCCTGAGTTTCCCGCAACCGATCGCTGTAGGCTTTGCGATCTCGAAACCCTAAAGGATCGGTAGGGCGCAGATCTTCGTCAAGCGGATTCCAAGTGCCGGGATCAACCAACTGCTGCACGCGCTGATCGGCAAAAATTCGTAAATGATGACCACACTCCAAGCACACCATTTGGTTTGCTCGCAAGTCTTTGGTGTAGGTGAGGACGCCGCACACCGGGCACTTTGTCCACAAGCCGTCAGCAATCTCGCGTTCCTGTTTCTCTTTCGTGAGAGAGCTTGTTTTCTGACGATTGGCAAACCAGTCAAATAAAGACATTGGCATTGAAAAAGAAGGGTTATAGATTTAGAGAAAAAGCAGGTGAGAAATCGCCCACTCAAGAATTTTTATCCAACGTTTCTTCTGGATTTTCGTCAATGGGACTGAGCAGCAGCAGCGCAGTCCATCGATCTTGCAGGCAGACTTGCAGAGAGGCAGGAACGCCACAACCAAAGTGGGCTGAAACTCCCTGGCTGACCACGCGCGCCGGAATTTCATGGGCAGCCAAAATCTGCTGCATCCACTCCGCTTCCCAGCGAGTAACCGTTGTTCTGATAGTGATCCAAGTCACAGAATGATCTTATCAGAGGGGTGACACGTCGTAGATGATCATACACGGGGAGAGGGGAAGGTGGGGGAGTGGGGAGTGGGGCAGGCAACTTTTGGTTTAGTGACAGTTAAAGGGTTGGGAAGAAAATTTGCATGTATCCTGAGACTAATGCTTCTCCGAAAAAGGCAGATAGGATGGCTCCTAAAGCTAGAAATGGGCCAAAGGGCATGGGTTGGCGACGGTTGAGCCAGCCGAGAGCAATCGCTCCGCCACCGACAAAAGCCCCAATCACACAAGCCAAGAATGCGGCGATCAGCAGCAGTTTCCAGCCCAACCAAGCGCCCATCATGGCGGCAAGTTTGGCATCTCCGCCGCCCATTGCAGTTTGACCAAAGGCAATTGAGCCAATGATTGTAATGAGGTCAAACAGCCAAATTCCCAGCACTGCGCCGATTAGCCCGCCCATCATGGCATGGAGTGCTCCAGAAGTGCTTGCCGTTGCAAACCAGCCCACCAGCGCTTGAAACGCGAGTCCGGCGATTAGTCCAGACTGAGTCAGTGGATTAGGCAGCGTCAGCGTATCAATATCGATCAGCGCCAGTGCCAGCAGCCAGCTAAAGAACGCCCAGTATCCTAGCGTCGGCAGCGATAGGTCAAATGCCCAAAAGGTGAAAACAAACAGCAGACCTGTTGCAGCTTCAACCAGCGGATAGCGGATTGCAATCGGGCTTTTGCAAAACCGACAGCGCCCTTTCAGCCACAGCCAGCCCAAAACCGGCACATTATCGTAGGCTTTCAGCTTCCGTAAACAATGGGGGCAGCGAGAAGGCGGAAACAGCACCGATAAGCCTGCCGGAACGCGATAAATCACCACATTCAAAAAGCTGCCAACCGCAGAACCCAACACAAAAACCGTCAGCGTGATGGCAGCAGAGAAAAGAAATTCCATAGGAGGGGGCAGGTTTTCGCAAAAATATAGAAGCCATTGGCATCAATCATATAGACAAACCCGCCCGTCCAGATTTTGGGTTTCCCAAATCTGGCAAAATTCCCGTAGGGGCGGGTTTCGCAGACCCTATAGGGCATCCGTTCCGATCAGCCCAACAAACCCGCCCGTCCAGATTTGAGGTTTCGCAGACCCTATTTGTATTTGATTTGTATTTGATTTGTATTTGTTCCGATCAACCTAACAAACCCGCTCGCATACATCAAATTTTTTGAATATTAGGGCAAATGGTTTGTTCAATTCGATCTGCCGGAGGTTGTTCCTGCCAGCCCGAAAGAATGCCTAATAGCTCAGCGCGAAGGGTTTGCAGGGCTTCAATTTGCTGCGTAATTTCGACCACTTTAGATTCTAAATGCTGCTTTGCCTCGCCACAGGGCAAATTTCCCTGATCATGCACCTCAAGAATTTGATGAATTTCTTTGAGGTTCAGCCCCAAAGACTGAGATCGCTTAATAAACGCAAGGCGATTCAACACTTCTGTTGAAAAGAGGCGATAGTGTGACTCCGAACGCTCCACCGTCGGCGTGAGTAAGCCGATTTCTTCGTAATAGCGAATGGTTTTCACTGGAAGCCCGCTCGTTTCCGCGACTTCACCAATTTTGAGGAGTTTCATCACTTGTGACTCCTGGATCGCTAGGTCTAACTTTACTCTAGCGCGAGGGGTGGGGAGGAAAGGCAGAAACCAAAACTGCTTGTACGGGCAGGTTTGGCAATGAATCTCATCACGGAGACAAATCAATCTTTTGCCAAACCTGCCCCTACCCAACCCACCGGGCAGGTTTTGCAATGAATCTCATCACTGGACAGGCAGATGGTTGGCGAAACCTGCCCCTACCGCCCCTGACCTAATTGGGTAATGGCAAATAGGGTCGATTACTAAAATCTGGTAAGGCGACCGGATTTTTCTCTAGCTGCTCCAAAATGACCTGAATCGCTTTTTCTAGTTGCGGATCTTTGCCCGCTGCCCAGTCTTGGGGCGTGATTTCGACTTCGAGGTCAGGATCGGTGCCGTAGTTTTCTACGTTCCAGCCCACATCTTTAAACCAAAAGGAATATTCAGGCTGAGTTACCTTGCCCTGATCGACGAGGGAATGTCGCGGATGGATGCCGATGACGCCGCCCCAAGTTCGTTTGCCGATTAGGGTTCCCAGGTTCATCAGCTTGAAACAGTGGCTGAAAATGTCGCCGTCGGAACCTGCATGTTCGTTGGTGATGGCGACGATCGGGCCGGCGATCGAATCGGAGGGGTAGGGATCGGGTTTGCCCCAACGGGAAATGTCGTAGCCGATGCGCTGCCGAGCGAGCTTTTCGAGGATGAGTTGCGAGACATGCCCGCCACCGTTGTAGCGCACGTCTACAATTAGCCCGTCTTTGTGAACTTCGGCAAAATAGTAGCGGTGGAATTCGGCATAGCCATGAGCGGTCATATCGGGAACATGGACATAGCCGATTCTGCCTTGTGTGGCTGCCTGAACGATGCGGTGATTGCGTTCCACCCACTCTCGATAGCGCAGGTAGGTTTCGCCCCAGAGGGTTTTGACGGTGACGGTGCGGGTTTCGCTGCGGGTTTCGCTGGAATTGCGTCCTGCAAAGGTGAGGGCAACTTCACATTTAGACTGGTTGACGAGCAACTCTTGTGGTGCGCAGTGGCGGTTGACTCGCTGCCCGCCGATCGCCAGCAGCACATCACCCACTTGCACATTGGCTCCCAGTTGGCTGAGCGGCGAGGTTGATCTGTCCAGGAGTCGCCTTCAACGATATGCGTTACCCGATAAGCATCGGACTCAGCATCATACTGAAAGTCTGCGCCCAAAAAGCCCATCCGATAGTCGGGTTCTTCGCGGTAATCGCCGCCACGTTCGTAAGCGTGGGAAGTGCCCAACTCGCCCTGCATCTCCCAAACCAGATCGGAAAATTCGGAGCGGACGGCAACCCGATCCAACAAGGGACGATAGCGCTCATAAACCCGCTGCCAGTCAACGCCAGACATATCAGGCGTCCAGAATTGCTCTTGCTGCAACCGCCATACTTCTTTGAACATTTGCTGCCACTCTTGCTCTGGATTCACCGACACCCGCACCCGCTTCAGATCAAGCCAGCCGCTTTTACGTCCCGGTTCATTTTCTTTGTTGCGATCCCGGTCTTGAGGGCTAATTCCACAAACGCGCAAACGGTTGCCAGAACGGTAAATCAGGGTTTTGTGATCTTTACCAACCCGGAAGTGAGAGACATCAGCAGCGATGCGCTCTTGCTTGTGTGCTTCAAAGTCGTACATCTCCAAGGAGGGTTTAGCGTCGGGTTTGCTGCTGCCGTTGCGACCTTCCAAACTGCCCTGCACCGGATAGGTGGTAAACAGCACTTTGCCTTCAACGCCCCAAATCTGCCTGTAGATGCCTTCAACAACTGGAAACCCCACAATGCGCTGCTGAATTTCGTCCAAATCGATTTTGATGGGTTCGATTTTGGGTTTTGCCGGCTTCTCAGACTTCCCAGCATCCACTGTTTCATCTGTAGATTCAAGATCGGCGGCGTCTTCCGTTTTTTCTGCCTTGTCTGAGTCTTTCGGTTTCGCGCCGTTCAGGGGTTTGGGGAGAGGCACAAAGGGCGACAGCGTTTCTTTTTGCAGCGAAATTAGGAAAGGCCGCAGCGCTTTAGGGAAGCTGAGGTCGAAGTAAATGCGGTCGTAGACAGGGTTGAAGTCGCGGATAGACAAAAAGTAGATGAACTTACCGCCCGGATCAAACATTGGCTGCGTATCGCGGAAGCGGGGCGGTGTGAGACAGTGGGTGCTGCCATCCTCAATCCGGCAAAGCTTAATCGAAAAAGTGAACTGAGTTTCGGCACAGCCATACGTCACCCATGCACCATCGGGCGACCAGCAAAAGCCTTGAATTCGATTGAAGTCGCTGCGATCCAAAATACGGCTTTCCTTCGTTGCCAAATCGACCCAGATTAGTTCTTGTCGATGATTGGTCAAAATCACCTGATCGGCAGTGGGTGACACTTCCAGGTTAAGCACTCGCCCCAGATCGAGTCCGGCCAGCGGTTCTGGCGGCATGGCAAAATCGGGGCTGAGAATTTCTAGTGTTTCGGCTCCGCTGCGGTCACAAATGCTAACGAGGCGCTGTTTGTCGTTCAGCCAGCGAGTGAGGCGGTAGCGTCCGGCATCAGGTACGCCAAGCTGAAACACGGCTCCTTCCCAGTTGCCAAAGCAGAAACTTTTGCCGCGTGTGGTGATGGCGACCGAATGCCCTTCTGGGTGCAGATCATAGTAGTTGAGGAATTCGTCGGCATCCACAAACTTGCGCTGACGTTGCACCTTGGGGCTGTGAAACTGCACGTCAATTAAGTGATTTGATTCAGTAGCAGGATCAAACCAAAACAAATCGGCTCCTGCATGGTAAACAATCTGCGTTCCATCTGTAGAGGCATTGCGAGCGTAGTAGTCGCTTTGCTGAGTGTGGCGCTGCAAATCTTCGCCGCTGGGCATACAGGAATAGAGATGACCGATGCCTTCGTGATCGGAGAGGAAGTAAATTCGCTCTCCCACCCACATCGGCGAGGCTAAATTGCCGTTCAGATCGATCAGCTTCCTGAAACTGCCCTCACCTGTTGGATCAACCCACAGCACGCCTACCCTGCCGCCGCGATACCGTTTCCAGCGAGCCGGATCGGCCGTATTGCGCCCCAACACCACGCCGCCATTTGCTCCAAACGAAACGCTGTGGGCTAAGCCGTAGGGCAATTGTTCGGGCAGTCCGCCTGCTGGATTGATCGTGTAAAGATGAGGCATTCCATGGAAGGGTTGTCCGGTACTGCTGCGAAAGACAATCGCCTTACCGTCTCGACTCCAGCCTTCCACATGCGCCGATCCTACAAACGTCAGCCGCTTCGCCGCGCCGCCCAGTGCAGGCATTTCATACACTTCCGAGTGACCTTCTTCACGCCCCACGAAGGCTAGCTGCGTTCCATCGGGCGATAAAAACGGACGACGCACCATGCCGAGATTGGCAGTTAAGCGAATGGCGACGCCACCTTGAACCGATACACTCCAGAGATCATCTTCGCAAACAAACACCACTCGATCGCCACTGATGGTGGGATAGCGGTAGTAACCAGGTTGTTGACTCATGCGTTTCGTGCAAACTTGGGAGGTGAAAGGAGCAAAAGCAAATAATTTCTATCCATTAAAGCTCGAAGTTTTTGCAGATGGGATAAATCTCACAGTTTTTTTTTCATACCCGTGGCGCTTCGATGCCTGCTGTTCAGGCAAAATCATGGAATAGAAGCAATCTCCGTTGCTGGCTAAACGTCATGCTGCCAACCAAACCTCGATTTCTCAGTTTTGAAGAGTATCTGTCCTACGACGACGGCATAGAGAATTTGTACGAACTGTTTAACGGAGAACTGGTTCAAGTGCCACCAGAATCGGGTTTTAACATCGAAATTGCAAATTTTCTATTCTCACTTTTTCTACCAATCGTCGGGTATCGTCGGCTCAGAGGACACGGTTTAGAACTCGAAGTGCGAGGAGAACCATTATTCGGGAAGAGCACATTCAGCTTCTCAAACAACGAAATACGATTCGGCTTGATATGGCTCCTCCCCGGTTGGTCGTCTACCGTGTACACACCCGTTGAGATTAGCTTCGCAGATTTCGCCCCCTAGATCCCCATTCTGGAGGACCTCTCCAAGCCGATTGGGTCTTCAAAGTCTCCCACGGGTGGGGGATTTAGGAGGCTGAGAGGAGTTGTGTATACACTGTAACCTATTGGTCGTGGCAATTGTCAGCCTGGGGAAACTGCAACGCGACTGTGATTATACTTCTAAACGCTCACAGTATCAGGATTGAAGCACTCTCGAATATTGGATTGTTGACCCGCAAGGAAAAACTTTCCTGATTTTATAATTGAATAAATTAGTGTATATAAAAGTGAATGTATTTAGGAGCACTGACTGGATTCATTCACCTCAGTTTAGAGAACTCAATCTCACAGTCGCTCAAATTTTTGCAGCAACCAACCCATCAGAGACAGTTGAGTAAGTCAACCAAACGAAGAATTTTAGAAAGAATTTCTGCGACCGTTGGTGAGTGCTGTGAGCAGCAAGTAAATTAAACCAGCGGCAATAGCAATTTGCCAAGCATGAGGCATTAAAGTAAATCGAAGCCAATAGCCAAAGCCAGCCGAAATTCTCAGCAGTGAACTAAGAATCCAGGATGCCCCTTTCAAAAGTAAAAAGCAGGCAGCGACAACACCAAGTGCTTGAATAAAACGATTGTTAAACATGATTGAAAGAAGACGCTACTCAGTTAGAGTTCCCAAGCAGAGCATCAACTTCACAGATCCAAAATAGCCACGAGCCAACCCGTTTAGAGCAAGCTAAGTTCAAATGCAGTGGCTGCCCTGCGTCAAGGTAATCAGCAAATCTTCTAACAGCTTCAGTGAAAAAGTTGGGCTACTGGGTATGAAAACCCCGGCAACGGAGGGCTGGCGAACTGATTTGAGAGAAACAGTGCATGGACAAATCGTAATAGCACCTTCCAAGGGGGGAATACAACTGCCAGATAAGTCTAGGACTACTGCTCTGTGTCGGTGAGCACCAGGGGCGTTATTTCTCGATCTTTGGCAACCGACATGGCAGCAGTCAAGAAAAAAGTACATCCGTTCTACTAGACCTTCTAGCGGTCAGCAATAACCTTCGGTGCAAGTAATGCCATTTTGCAAAGGTTAGAGGAAGACAGCCAGCGATTCAAACGGTTCTGGTTTCGTGGCGGAACAATTAATTGCCATTTTTACTGCGTTTACGGGATTTGGAGCATCTCAGGAATGGGAATTCAATCCGTTCGATCGTGGGTAGGGGCGGTTTTGCAGTCAAATCGATTGCCGGATGCCCATTGATCTGCAAAACCCGCCCTTACAGTTTACGGATTGATTCAATCCACGATCCTTAGAGCGCAATGAGTTCCGAACGCGGAAAACCCAAGAGTAGCAACTGCCACTCTTGGGAAGGAATCTATGCAGGAATCAACACAGTATCAATAATGTGAATGACACCATTGTCAGCAGCCACATCAGGGGTTGTAACAGTAGAGTTATTCACCTTCACGCCTTTGGAAGCATCAATTGCCACCTCTGAGCCTTCAACAGTTTTAGCCGACTTCAGCTTCACTACATCCGCCGCCATGACCTTACCGGATACGACGTGGTAGGTCAGGATTTTCTTGAGTTGAGGAATGTCCTTGAGTAGTCCATCTACCGTGCCTTCTGGTAATTTGGCGAATGCCTCATCTGTAGGGGCAAAGACCGTGAATGGGCCTTTACCTTTGAGTGTATCAACCAAACCAGCGGCTTTGACAGCAGCAACCAGGGTGCTGAAAGAACCAGCATTAACGGCAGTATCAACAATGTCAGCCATGTTTTTTACCTAGTATGTGTCATTTGTTGACGGTTTTATCCATTGCAGGATAATTGGCCAACTCTGATTAGTATGACACTCGCATGTTTGATTTTATGTTTGAATCGTTGCTTGAATACATATTTTTAGTGAATCATAGAAGAACAAACTAATGGTTTGGAATCATTTATGTAAGTAGAAGAACCCAATTCAACGGACTTAAAATTCGGGTTTCGACTGCGCTCAACCCGCCGTTTGACTGCGCTCAACTCACCGAATGCTGAAAATTGGCGCGTTGAGCGGAGCCGAAACGCACCGTTTGACTATGCTCAACTCACCGAATGCTGAAGGTTGGCGCGTTGAGCGGAGCCGAAACGCATCTGACAATTCATTTTGTCCACCTACTGAGCAGTCCTAGATAATTCATTGTTGTCTATGGCAGTCCTCAATGATCGGCAGAAGGGGGTTGGAGAAGGTAATGCCCCCCTCCTTGGAAAGGCTCCAACCTTCTCTCGCTTTTTCATCGATGATTTGGGATAGCCATAGCATTCAATCTTTCAAATAAATGTCTCGGACGACTGTTGAAGCCTGAACCTGACTCAGCAACTGATGCAGTTTCTCACCTTCAATCGCTTCAGTTTCCAAAAGCTGCATCGTGATAGTTTCCAACAGGTCGCGGTTATGTCTGATCGTCTCCAATGCCTGCTGGTGAGCGGTTTCGACGATCTCTTTTACCTCACGGTCGATTGCCTGTGCGGTTTCCTCACTCATAGAACGGCGGGCATTGGGCATCCCATCGTTAAGGAACATCGGTCTTGCGCCCTGCTGATATGCCAGCGGGCCCAAGACTTTGCTCATGCCAAAGGTTGTCACCATTTGTTCTGCCAGGTCAGTTGCCCGCTGCAAATCATTAGATGCGCCTGTGGTAATGCTGTTGAATACAATCTCCTCTGCCGATCGCCCGCCCAGCAACGTAGCAATCTGCCCCCGCAGTTCCGCTTCATCCATTAAGAACCGATCTTCTGTCGGCAATTGCAGCGTATACCCCAGGGCTGCCATACCACGGGAAACAATAGAAATCTTTTCGACCCGACCACTCCCCGGCATCAGCGACCCGACCAGCGCATGACCGACTTCATGATAGGCAACAATTTTCTTTTCCTTGTCGTTGAGGACTCGGCTTTTCTTTTCCAACCCTGCTACAACTCGCTCGATAGCCTCCGCAAAGTCTGTCTGTGCCACCGCCTGCCGTCCGTTGCGAGCTGCTAACAAAGCTGCCTCATTCACCAGATTTGCCAAATCTGCTCCAGCAAAACCAGGGGTGCGGGTAGCGATTGCCCTCAAATCCACATCTTCACCCAGCTTTACTTTCTGCGCATGGATGTTAAGAATGGCTTCTCGTCCTGATAGGGCAGGACGATCGACTAAGACTTGCCGATCAAACCGACCAGGGCGCAGCAGGGCAGGATCGAGAATTTCGGGGCGATTGGTGGCAGCCAGCACAATGACCGTAGCTGCTTCTGCCGAAAATCCATCCATTTCAGACAGCAATTGGTTGAGCGTCTGTTCTCGCTCATCGTTGCCGCCGTAGAAACCATTGCTGCTGCGCGACTTGCCGATCGCGTCTAGTTCGTCGATGAATACAATACAAGGAGCCTGCTTTTTGGCTTGCTCAAACAAATCCCGCACTCTGGAAGATCCCACACCGACAAACATTTCCACAAACTCTGAGCCAGAAATACTGAAAAAGGGAACTCCAGCTTCTCCGGCAACTGCTTTCGCCAGCAGGGTCTTACCCGTCCCCGGTGGCCCCACCAGCAGCACACCTTTGGGAATTCGCGCTCCAATCTGGGTATAACGTCCTGGCGTTTTGAGGAAATCCACAATCTCAACTAACTCAGCCTTTGCTTCCTCCACTCCCGCTACATCTGCAAACGTTATCTTAGCGGCTTCTCCCTCAACGTATACTTTGGCTTTACTTTTACCAATCGAGAGCATTCCTTGAGCACCACCACCGCCACGACGGGCAAAAAACTGCCAGATGCCTACAAAGATCAGCGGCGGAATCACCCAGCCCAGCACGTTACCAATCCAGCCGTTTTTAGGGGGTGGGGCAGCGGCAAACTCAACGCCTTTCTCTTCTAGTAAATTAGGCAAACTTAAATCAAAAATAGGGGTAGTTGAGAAGACTTGCCCAGCCTCTTCGTCACCCGTTTTGAGTTGAAAGCGAATTTGATTTTGTCCCACTTGCACCCGCGAAACTTCACCTTCTTGTACCTGATGGATAAACAAGCTGTAGGGCACTCCGGGAATCTGAGGACCTGTCACCAGCGGCAATATAAAATTAGCGGCTAAGAATAAGGCTCCGATGATGAGAAAAATATTGTTGAAAAGACGAAAACGGGGTGGATTGGGTTGATCTTTAATTGGCATGATAGTTACTCATCAATAGGGAATTTTCTTGCAACTTAAATGAACCTTGTTTGATTTCTGGAGTGATTTGATGAACTACGACATTAAAATCAACAATTCATCCATCAGTTGAGCAAATCAATAACTCTCACCGAGGTGAAGTGCGGGTTCATAATCGAGGCAATTGATCGCTGCTTCAGTCAGAGCTTTGCAGGGATGAATCGTACATTTCAGGTGATATTCCCCTGTAAAAAAGGTGCAGCCACTACACGGAACTTGATGCAACCGTTGCAGATTGCCCCAACCTTGCCGCAAATCCTTCCAGAACGACCATAAGAAACTCAGTAGAATCAGCCACATACAAATGGCGAAAATAGATCTGACAATAGATGGAACAATCTGAAGTAAAGTTGTGATCAGCATGGTAGGATGACACCGAGAGTATTAAATCAAATGGATGCGATCACATTAATTTCGAGATCAGGAGATTAGTTTGGAGTTCTGTATGCAGAATTCAGAAATTTCGATCTGAAGGTTGAACACTTCCCCTGTAGCTCAGAAGCAAGTTGGGTCAAGCTATCGGTTTCGTCGCTCAAGGAGATTTCTAGGAAAAAGTTGTTGCCACGTTGGGGCAGGTTTGGACTCAGTCTCGCGTCGCCCAGATGATTGATCTGCAAAACCTGCCCGTACCGGGGTAGAGGGTTTCCCAGAAATCTCCCAACAACGGCTTAAGCGGGCCGTAATTCTGTTGCTCCGGCAGATTGAGGCTGCTCCAAGCTTGAACCGTACAAATCAGCAAAGCGCTCAAACAGTTGCATGGTTTCGGGATAAGAACCTTTACCGACTTTGCCTGAGCGGTGAATCTTACCTTCAGACAGTTTGCGGAGGTAGGGCAGATCCTCCAGCAGAGTTAAGCCCGATGCTAGATGGAGAAGGACTTGCAGTAGCGGCTTTGGAAACACCACATTACAGTAGATGTCGATGAACAACTTGTGGTTGTTTTGACTAAGTGGCAAAACGTTGAATATCACAGTAATGTTTTTGCCATTGTAGATTGGAATACTCAGTTCAATGGTGTAAGGAGTATGCAGAATCAACTCAACTTCAACAGCGGGCTGCCTCCAAATTCTGAGGAGATTGAGCGGCGAATTTAAGATGGTTTGAAACCGAATTGCTCCACCAATCGTGGTTGTTTCAAATTGGCTCACTTTGACAATTTTTAAGCCGTTGAGACTAAGGCTGTGAATCGATTCCAGATGCTTTAGATTCAACAAGTGATAGATCTGACAAAGATAGGGAATCGGCAAAACATACTCCTGGCTAATCAGGTGGTATTTTGCTAATTGCAGCATTCTGATCTCAGCTTTGTGCAGATAGGCTTCGTGTGGAGGTTCAATGGATTCCAATTTGTAATATTTGAGCGTGCTGATATCCGCAGCACTCAAGCTCTCGAACTCTAGACTAACCTCCGGTTTTAGATAAACCCAGCCAGCCAGTAATAGAGAAACTGCGAATAAGCGGAATAACTCAATCGCAGACAAATCACCATCTGCAAGAAACTCAAAGCTTTGATTCGTGACGTTAAACATCCCGTAGAGGATGCCAAAATGCCAAACGTTGTTGCGGAGTTTCGTTAAAGAGAAAGTTTTTGTAGACGTAATGTTCACGACTTCACAGTCCTCCCTATTGGATGTATCGGTAATCGTGGGAGGGGTGGATGGTTTGTACGAGCTTTAGCTGTGAGCCATGTGAGCGATTCGGCAACAGATTTGACAGCTTGCAACGCATCGATTGCCAAATCCTGATTGAACAAGCAAACGCACTACGGTTGCATGACCAGCTTGACCTTGGCATTCTGTAAACCAGGGCGTTTCACTGCTGCTAGTGTTTGATTCACTGCATAGTTCTGATTGATCGAGGTGATCAATCCAGCCATATCGTGCTTTCTAGCCACGCCCCACAGGTCAGCAATTAGATCAAACGAGCCATCTGCATTCCGAGACCAGCCTAAGTCGTAGCCTCCTTCAAGCACGGCAACAATGTCAGCTCGCACTCGCTGGCTATTAGAACCCCGTACTTCCGCATCGGTCTGAACCACAATTCCCAGGTTGCGGAGAGAGGATTTTAGAATTTCGACATCTGTCAGTTTGCTACGCAGCGTATTGAAGTGAGACATCTGGGTTTCCTTGACATTAATGTTTGCGATTGTTGGCAAATTTGTGATTGTAGACACGGGAGGATTTGCAGCACTCCACTGAAAGCAATGGTTCAGACTCAATCGTTCAAACTCAACCACCTCTTCCAACCCAATGCTACGAATCCTCCCATCCAGTTAGGACTGAGCAGGCGTGGAAATTACGTCCAGTTCAGTAACATGGTCTACCTCAACCGGCAAGCCGCTGTTCTCGCCATCAAATTTCGTTTTTGTTAGCGCAATCGCGAATACTAACAATCCAAAAATCGGTTTTGCTAGCACATCTGCGATCGTGTAACCAAGCTGAACACCCACCGTTGCTGATGTCCCTACAATGCCTAACATCGGTAGAAGGTAGGCAATTGGGTAAACGCCCCAAGAGAGCAACAGCAGCAGGCGCATGTTGCGAACTAAGGTCTGCACAGGGGCAGGTTGGCGAACCAGCGATTTGGATAGCTCAACCCACAGCACATAGAGAATGTAGGCAAAGGGAATCGTGCTGACCGTACCCCAGATGATCCGCGTTGTGAGGTTAGAAGAAATCTCACCCGGATAACCTGTAGCAATCATCACAATTGAAGCAACCGCCAGTTTGATCAGCAAAGGTCTTGCTTCTTTCACAGGCAACGCTAACACTGCCACTGCCTCAACCAACAGTAACGGCACAGTCAATAGCCAATCGACATAGCGATAGGCATCATTAAACGGTGCGCCCGTCAGCGTATATGCGCCATTCTGCAAGCTATATGCGGCTTCCCAACTGTTGAAAATTCGGAAGTAATGGTAGCCTGCAATGCTGACGACTAAGGCTGAAACCAACAGGGCAATCCGGTATTTTTGTCCAACCTGAGCGCGAGCGTTGAAGAAAAAGAGGGCTGACGCGAACATTGCCGCGATCGCAAACGAGAAGGCGTTATAGATCAAATTGAATTGGCTGGGTGTCAGCGATCGGGCTGTTGATAACCGATCTGCAATATCGCCTCGAACAAAAAGCGCTCCCAGAAGCGTGAAGTCAGGCGCTAAAGAAACTTCTATCATTGATAATGTCTCCGTTACGGTAGTTGTGAATCAATGAACTGAAATTGAGATCACTAATTCGTGAATCCTTGACGGCTCATGCAGCTTTTCAACTCAATCTCTGCTTCACTGAGCTTGGGATTAGACTTAAGATTAAAAGCTCGCTCAAGCTGATCGTCACCCATTTCACTCAAAGCTCGTTTGAGGTTCGGCTGACTGAGTTGCTTGGGCAGGCAAGCCATCAGAGCATTCATGCGGGCGCTCTCAATGGAGATAGAATCAACAGAAGTAGAATCAACCCGTGATGCGATCTCTGCGGTCATTGCGGCTACATCAGGCATCGCCAGCGCTGAAGTGAGGGGAAGAACTGGTAGCCAGATTAAACCAATTAGTAAACTGGTCAAGAGCGTGCGCTTGAGCAAACTCAGAACTCGGTTGCAAGATGGACTGTACTTAATCGCTAATCTAGTCGTCATAACAGTCCTGAGTGAAGTTGAATTTTGCTTGAGAACGAGAATGAAATAAACTTGCGGTGGCTGATCTAGATCAGGTTCCAGAAGTGAAGAACACCTTGACCGGAAAACAACTCCACCAGGAGAGCAGACACAAATCCGATCATGGCCAGACGACCATTCCAGTTTTCAGCTTGAGGCGTGAATCCCCACACCCAACCGTTGCGGGTCTCTTGTAGAGAGGTTTTGCCAACGCTAGGCGTTCCTTTTGTAGAACTTGTCATGAGTTTGACTCCAAATTGTGTGATTATAAGAACTGGATGCAGTTATTAGAGAAGAATTGGCCAACCTTCTTAACTAGCAATCCTCTTAAAGAGAGGCAAAATCCACATCTAGTTTCCATTCGTGCTTCAGGAGATCTCGATACATGACTTCCCGAAGCATCATGAGTTTGTGTTGTTCAATCAGGAATTTTGCGCCTGTTCGAGAGACATTTGTTGAACCAGGTCGGCAAATGTTCTCAGGTTGAAGTCCTGCTCAAGCGTAAGTTCGATCGCTTGATCCTTGTCCATCGCTGCCTCCCATAACCCAATTAGGGTAAAAATTGTGAGCCCGATAATACCGCTAGGTGCTTTAATTGCCTCTAAGACAATCCGGCTCATTGTATTGACGCTTGGCTAACAGCAGGGGCTATTAACGGAGTTGGTATAAATCAAGAGAATGCTCTCGTTGAGAAACCTAGACAATATGCTCCGACGTTCGTGTAGATGCAAATCTGCCGTTGCTTGGAACCGGAATGGTGTCTCTGTTTGTTACGATATGCAAACTAGTATAACAATTATTTACATGGCTGACCGGATTTTAGAAATCGTTGCTTATTCTCTTTTTTTAGTTATGAGAATGAAATCGAACGCATTACTCTTAATGGGATAGCAACGAGATGTTTGATTTCTAGGGGCAGTGATCGATTCCAGCTAAAACCCTGTTTGACCATTCATGGATGACGCGCCCTAGGGTTATTTGGTTGATCATTATTTGGTTAATCAAAAAAACTCCCACTTGCTCATGTTGAATCAGCAATGGGAGTTCAAATCTATTTAGCGATTGCGACTCATTGGAAAAGCACACCATCAAATCGCGTCAGCACAATTTATTTTGCATCACCGAATAGCCCAGTGATGCTTCCATCATGCCTTCTAGGATCTTTCTTTTGCTGCTTAGTTCCATCAGAAGGTGCTTTTCGGTTTTTTGGCTTCTTTGTTGCCTTTTTGCTGCTTTGACATACAATTCTCCCATCGAACTCTGTTTAAATGGACTGATTGCTAGATCCCAAAGTAATTAGCAGATTCTAGGTAATCATTGTGCATTCTTCCATCTGGCATTTTTGCCCCTTTCAAGTTCGCTCCGCTCAAATTAGCCCCTTTCAAGATAGCCCAATTGAGGTTAGCATGACTCAAGTCTGAATTACTCAGATTTGAACCACTCAAATTCGCTCCAGTGAAATCAACACTACTCAAGTTTGCTTTAACGAGGTTAAGTCCTTTCAAATCTGTCAATCTAAAATTCCTTTTTCCATTTGCGTATCGTTTGACAACTTCCTTTGCGTCCACATTTATTATTTCGTAACGTTTAGCGTTGTCGCTGTATATCTTCATTATAGTCTGCAATAACTTCTCTATCCATTGACGTGTAAATATATCGACTCTATGTGAGGGATAAGAATGATCTGTTGGGTTATGCCATTTCTCTAAATTAACGTTACAGATTCTGAAGGGGCGGTCTTTCCTGCGGAAAGGCTTCGCCAACGCGAACCGTCCTTACGGGAGCGATCCTATATAGTCCAGATTTAGAGAATTGCTGTTGGCTCCCTCAATTTTCAGAGAGTCCGGGAATTTTGCGCTTACGAATCATTGAAGACAGTGATGTTCACATTCAACTTCACAAAGCTTCTACGTAAGCAGAAACATTCATTCAATCAAGGAAGTAGCATCATCTTACATAACGTCTTGCCGCAGTACTTCCGCTTCGATTTGCGACTGAAAGCGATTCAAACTCTCCGATAGATTGGCTTCCAGCCATCGGTCTAAACCAATTTTCTCCAAGAATGCTCCTGCTATTCCTCTTGGCAGATCGAAGGCAAGGGTCAGGCGCAAACGGCATCCCCGGTCTGTTGGAAAGAATTCGGCAGAGCCTCGGTTTTGCAACCCAGAAATTGACTCCCAAACAATTAACTGTAGAGGAATGCGCTGTGTGATACGCGAAGTCCATTCAGTCAGTAGCGGAAATCCTAACCCAAACGTCCAATGCCACAATTCCTCATCGCCTCTTAGACGCCTGACGCTCTTCACCAGGGGTATCCAACGTGGTACGTTCTCCAAATTTCCCCAGAGGTCGTAAACTTGTTCCACTGAACAAGCGACTTCCACTTCTACGCTGCGTTGAAGCATCAGGTTGGAATGATCCCCAGAGTTAGGCATGAACGCTTCCATTAGGCATCTTCTCCACTGAGGTTTGCCCCACACGAATTTGCATCAGTCAGACAGGCTTGAATGATGAGCGCAGAGAAATTTTTGACTCCATTTGTCGTTGCGACAAGGCTACACGATTCTTTCAACGCATCTTTATCGCTTGTGTTCTCTATCTTTATTGTAATCCTTCAGTATTCTTCTTGCATGTACGGCAGGATAGATTCACAATCCTCGATCAGTTTTTTAGAGGTGCTGCAAATCAAGATCTTCGAGGACGGGCATGGCTTGATAGCAATGATTACAGCGCCAATAAAGCTGACCTAAATAAACATGGCGCAGGAGAGCATTAGAGCAACATGGGCAGGTATGTCTACTGCTCATCAATTGAGCCGCAAGACTGATTGAGCCAGAGTTCCGCGTTTTTGTGGAAACTAGCTGATCTGACAATGTGATTGGCGATGTGATTGGCGATGTGATTGGATTAGTCGTTAGAGCACTCACTTTAAAGCCCGGAATTAATCATATTTCTACCCACCCCCACTCTGAGCCACTCCCGTTCGACTTCCTGAGTGAATAGATTGATTATGTTACAAATATTTACAATATGCAATAATATGCTTTGAAAATTAATAAAAATTTCATGCTGCAATTGGCTCCAAGCTGTTTGCGGCTATGCAACCATCAAAAAAACCTGGTCTCAGGTCTCGCGCCAACCCGGTCAACAGAGGAAGATGTGAATTTGCTAGGAGTTAAGTTAATAGAGCGCATTCACTGAGGAATGGGAATTAAGGAGATTTCTAGGAAAAAGTTGTTGCCACGTTGGGGCAGGTTTGGACTCAGTCTCGCGTCGCCCAGAGGATTGATCTGCAAAACCTGCCCGTAC
>JAAUQT010000283.1 GCA_012033495.1 Cyanobacteria bacterium RM1_2_2
GGCGCGCCAGCTAGGGGTTCCACCCCTACACCCCGTTCTAACCTTAGGCAGTACTGCCATATTAACGATCGCGCTAGTCAAGGTCTAGAAGCTAAGCTCTGAGGGGCTTTAAGTGAGGTGACAAGTTGAAAGTTGACATAGGTAGAAACAGAATCCTGACAAAATTCCCCACGGCTTCCCTTCTCTTTCGCTCCCCTATCTTCTGCCCTCTGCCTCCTGTCTTTGCCTTCTGCTTTACCGAAAGAAATTTCTAGCAAAAACCGATTTTTCCTTGACTAAATGGTACTATCGTACTATCAAAAGTATATCGCTGCAAATTTGTGCCAACTAATCCATGAGGTCAGGTTATGGAAAGCTGCCGTGCGGGTCTTGAAATCGTCCAACCTCGACGAGTACAGAAAACAGAAAGCTATGTGATGGGCATAGAACTTTGCGTCGCCAACCCGACTGTCAGCCCACTGACGGCAGAAGTTCCTAAGCTTTGGCAGCGATTTGCCGCAGAAGAACTGCTGAACATTCCTGATCCAGTTCAGCCCGAAGTGCTCTATGGTATCTACACCGATTATAGTGAGTGTCATCCTCGGCAATGTTCTGTGATTGTGGCGGTAGAAGTTAGCAGTATTGACAATCCGCCGGAAAACATGGTCGGCATCTGCATTCCTGCCGCCGATTATCTGGTCTTTGAAGCCATCTCAACTTCTTCCAACGCTGTAGCGCAAGTTTGGCAGCAAATCGAAAGCTACTTTACAGAAAATTTCCATGATCAACGCGCCTTCACCACCGACTTTGAACAATACGACCAGCAGCAGGTGAAAATTTACGTTGCCATTAAATCCGTTTGAAACGCCACCCCTAAATGCTAGGCTAAGAGCACTTCCGCATGGGTTGAGGCATTTATGGACGACCAAGGGCAATTTATTCTAAAACTGCTGATCATTTCCGCAGTAATTTCTGCTGCGATTAAATATGGAGCGCCCTGGCTGAACATTCCAGCCACCTCTGGAGTTGTCCTCACCCTTGTTCTAACGCCTAGCCTTGCGTTAGGAGGCATTTTGCTTTGGTGCGGCTGGCAATTTCAAAACCAGCAAAAGAAATAATTTACTGATTCATTTTCTATTCACTTTCTCATATATTAATTTATTACCGCTAACGCTATGCGATTGATCGCAGAGATTAACGATAAAATTCAACGTCAGCAAGCTATAGTTTGGACCGTTGAAGAACTGAAAGCAAAAGTTAAAGAAATTGGCGTGACGCGGGCCGCTCAGCAAGTGGATGTGATCACGACCGGCACGTTTGAACCGATGGAATCTTCTGGGGCGATTCTCAACATTGGGCACACCGATCCGCCCATCAAGATTCGGCAATGCTGGTTAGACGGAGTGCCTGCCTATTCGGGTTTTGGCGCCGTTGATCTCTATTTAGGCGCAACGCAGGTCGCCGACTATACTACGGCGGAAGGCGTTGATAGCGAAGAGTCACGCGAACGCGGCGGTGGTCATGTTATTGCTGATTTAGTTGCTGGAAAATCAGTGCGATTAAGAGCGATCGGGCAAATGACGGATTGCTATCCGCGCTCATCGTTTGAAACCCCAATTACAAAAGAAAGTATCAACCAGTTTTATTTGTTTAATCCACGCAATCTCTACCAGAATTTCATCGTTGGCGTGAATGGCGGTGATCGACCGCTGTTTACTTATTTGGGGCCGTTACAGCCTCATTTAGGCAATGCGGTCTACTCCAATCCGGGTGCACTTTCGCCGCTGATGAACGACCCTGATTTGCAGTTAGTTGGCATCGGCACGCGCATTTTTCTGGGCGGTGGTGTCGGCTACGTAGCATGGGAAGGAACGCAGCATTTTCCGTTGCAAAAACGCTTGCCAAATCGCACTCCGATCGGCCCAGCCGCCACCTTAGCTCTAATTGGCGACGCGAAACAAATGCAGCCGCGCTGGGTGAGAGGGTGTTACTTCAAAAGTTATGGCCCGTCGCTGATGCTAGGCGTAGGAATTCCGCTGCCTGTTTTGAATGAAGAAATGGTCGCTCACTGTGCCGTGCAGGATCAGGATTTGGTCGCTCCTGTGATGGACTTTTCGATCCCGCGTCGGGTGCGTCCGACCTTCGGATTGGTCAGCTATGCCCAGCTAAAAACCGGCCGAATCACAATTGACGGCAAAACTGTCAGAGCCGCCCCTCTAGCGAGCCTTTACCTCTCCCGTCAAGTTGCCCAAGAACTCAAAGCCTGGATTTTGGCTGGCGAGTTTACTCTGACTGAACCTGTCGCGCCCATTCCAACCGACCGAGCCTTTATTGCTCAAGATCGACTCGGCACTCAAATCACATTGGAGTAGGAAGAGTAAGACTTCTTTCTCCATTCCTATAGCTTCTATGCAGCTTTCACAAGCTGTTCAATTTTGGCTGCTTGGGTTGGTAGCGCTGCCGTTAACACTTCCCTACCCGTTTCGGTAATCAGCACATCATCTTCAATCCGAATGCCGCGTACATCTGAAAATACTGCCAGCCGTTCCCAGTTCACCACCTCTCGATATTTTTCCCGTCGTTCAGGATCTTGCAAAATCGCCGGAACTTGATAGAATCCCGGTTCAATTGTGACTGCCATTCCCGCTTGCAGAGGACGATTTAGCCGCAGATAGCCCAAACCAAACCGACTGCTGCGCGTTCGCCCTGCTGCATAGCCTGCCAGATCGCCCAAATCTTCCATATCGTGAACATCCAGCCCCAGCAAATGCCCGACACCATGGGGAAAAAACAGCGCGTGGGCATCCTGCTCAACCAAATCTGTAGCTGATCCGCGCAAAATTCCTAACTCCACCAATCCCGCAGCCATCACCTCACACGCCAATAAATGCAAATCCTGGTATTCTACACCCGGTCGTGCCGCTTCGATGCAGCGATCATGAGCCGCCAACACAATCTCATAAATATCGCGCTGCGTTGCCGAAAACCGCCCCGACACCGGCCAAGTCCGCGTCACATCCGATGCCCAGCCCGACTGTGCCTCTGCCGCCATGTCTGCCAGCAGTAAATCTCCTGCCTGAAGCGAATGGTGATAGAAATTGTTGTGCAACACTTCGCCCTGCACCGTGACAATGCTGCTGTAGGCGCAGGTTGTGTTATGCGCAATCACCACCCCTTCCATCGCTGCCCGAATTTCTGCCTCGGTGGTTGCCCTTGGAGTTGCCGCCATGCCGGCTTTGTGCGCCTCGACCGTAATGGCAGCAGCTTGCCGAACTTGAGCAACTGCCATCTCGTCATGCCGCAAACGCAGTTCCACAATTGCGGCTGCTAAGTCTCGATCGACGCCTTGCAGTAAGTTTGCGGGGGGCATGATCCGATCGAGCAATTGCGACTGCTGGAGCCGAGTTGCACCATCCATCACCGGAATCGTGGCGGCTTCTCCAGCTTTCAGTTGGCTGAGCGGGTAGGCGGCATCTGCACCAATCTCAGCGGCAACCTGTTCGCGGCGCGGTAACTCTCCATGCCAGAGAATATCTGCCGGAGTCGGATCATCCATAAACAGTTCCAACCGCCCTGCCTCCAATCGAATCGCTGCATTGTAGAGCGGCAACCCAGCAAAGTAGAGAAAATGACTGTTGGCGCGAAATGGATACGTGTTCGCCGGATAGTTGCGGGCACTGCTGCGCCCCGACCACAAAATTACCGGATTGGGAAACTGGCTCACTAGCTGCTGTCTGCGTTGGCGCAGCGCTTCGACTAAAGACGGTTCTGTAAGTTGCATGATTTTAGCGTGATGGAGTGACGAAGCAACAGAAAGCTACCTTCAAAGTTATCCTCATCGGCAATTAGGATCGGCAATTGATCGGCAATCAGAGTTTTGGTTGATTGTAATTCATCTCGCTGCGATTGAGCTATGTCATTCAATCCAATACCCTAATTGTTTCGTTCGTGCATCAAAAGTGAATGTACTTTCATTCTCGAAAATCACCTTAACTTTGAGTAGTCCTACTATTGGAAGCTGTAGAATTGGGGCGAATCATCGGGTTTACCTCGGCAACAACAGTGACAGACGTGCATTATTTGGTAAAATGGCAACCCAAAAGTGCTGAAGTGTCCATAACTGCTGTGACTCGCCCGTGCTGAGATTTGAGCGGTTTCCCTTTCCGAAACCCGCTTCCCTCCTCAAGATGCAGGCACTAGAATGCTGACAGACGGTGTTCTGGAGTTGGGTGATGAAGAATTTCAGACTGGGTCGGTGGCACAAGTGGCTGAAGCGGTGTTTGGCGTTGCTGCTGGGGGCAATCCTGTTTTCACAGGCGGGCTTCGTGCGAGCGCAGAGCAATCGTCTGGTGAATGGTGATGCGGCTGTAGTAGCGCAAACGCATGAAATCACAGAAGGGAATCGGTTGTTGCAAGAGGGAGCGCAGCTTTACGCGGAAAGCACTGAGCCATCCCTTCGCCGAGCTATTGAAGTTTTGCAGCAAGCCAGTCAGTGGTTCCATAGGGCAGGTATTCAGGAACATGAAGCGATAGCCCTAGCTAGGATTGGAGTAACCTACCACAGACTTTGGGCGATAAACCAGGAACATGACGACCTTCTCAAACAGGCTTTAGTTTATGCAGACCGAGCCTTACCATTAGTTTCTGAAGAAAATCAAGATCTCCGAGCTAAGATACTTCACACTATTGGAGCAATTTATGGCGATTTGAACTAGCCAGAACTGGCTATCAGCCGCTACAAACAGGCATTACAACTGTGGCAGGAACTAGAAAAGCAGATTGAGATTGCTAACACGATTGAGGTTGCTAATACTGCGTATTACATCGGCGTTGAATACAGAATATTGCGAGACTGGGAAAATGCTGCGCTTTACTATAGTCAAGCATTAGAACTGTGGCAATCATGGCAAGGGGAAATTACACAGCTATGGCATGGTGAGACTATTCGGGAATGGCAAGCAAAGACTGCCTTTGCATTAGGTCAAGCGTATAAAAACTTAGGAAAGTCTTCTGAAGCCATCACTGCACTTGATCAAGCAGCAAATTTATATCAAGAAGGAAATGACTTTGGTTCCGCAGCATATTGCTTAGTAGAGATTGGTGATCTTCTTTTCACCCAACGTGAATGGCTAAAAGCTTTGGAATATTTCAATCAAGCTTTACCCCTTTGGCAAGATAATCATCAAGCTTCAAAGGCTGATAACTATGCTGTATTAGCCTGGATTATTCACGAAGGGTCAAGATAGACACAGGAAAGAGAGCTTGAAACGGTTTAGAATCAAGCTCTCTCGGATTTTAAGTGTCTTCATTTTGCCATGACAGAGTGTAATGTTGCGTTGC
>JAAUQT010000041.1 GCA_012033495.1 Cyanobacteria bacterium RM1_2_2
ACAAGTGATGAGTCAATGGACAAAATGAACGGTCAGATGCGTTTCGCTCCGCTCAACGCGCCAACCTTCAGCATTCAGTGGGTTGAGCGCAGTCAGACGGCAGGTTGAGCGCAGTCAAACAGTGGGTTGAGCGCAGCCGAAACCCGAAGGCAAAGTGGCAGGAGGGAGAGAAAAAGTCCTCCGCTCCATTTCCCATTGCTTTAACCAAAACGGCAGGCGATCCACAATTCCGAATTAATCCTGTTCTTGAGCGATCGCAACTGCTGCGCTAGCCAATGGATCAATCACCGACCAGCCATTCTCGGTCTTAATCTGGGATTCAAAGTGCAAATGGGGGCCGGTTGAATTCCCCGTACTGCCCACCCAGCCTAAAACGGCTCCCGGTTCGACCACGGCTCCTGGTTGCACAGCAATTCCAGATAGGTGAGCATATAACTTGCGCTGATGGGTTGACTCATTTTCCACCACCACCGTTAAGCCATACCCACCCATCGCCTCAGCAACAGTCACCTGCCCTTTCGTTGCCGACAGCACAGGCGTTCCCATCGGTGCGCCAATGTCTAGCCCCGTGTGAAAGCGCAAGTCGCCGGAAATCGGGTGAGTTCGCCAGCCAAAAGCCGATGTAATCACGGCTGGAATTGGCAAAGGAAACATGAAATTCACCCAACCCAACTGTTTAGCAGTCGCCGGATTGATCAAAGCATTCGTCACACGAGATTGGGCTAGCTGCGCCCGACTACAGCGAAATGCCAGCAAAGCGCTTGAATCGTAGTCTGGTGCTTTCAAAGGTGCTTTCAGAGAAACATTCTTCGTTGAAGGCAGAGAAATGGAAAGCTTGCGGGCATTGCGCAGCGGTTGCAGCACGGTCGTCAGGTCTTGCTCAATGGTTTGCAGCAGTGGGCTGTTGGCGAGACCCACTTCGGCGGTTAGAGGCAGGGCTATCGTCGAAGAAATTTGCGGCTGCGAGCGGGAAGGCAAACCACCGGAAAGCTGCTCAGCTTGAGCTTGCGGAGTGGGTACATTCCACCAGTTCCAGACCCAATCTAGCGGCTTGTCTAGCAGCTTAGAGAATGTGAAACCGAATGGCTGGAAGTCATCACTCAACGGTAAGCTCACCTGCCGATCTGAGCTTGTATGCAGAATTTCGGTTGGGCGAGTGGTGAGATTGGCGGTTGCCGTTGCTCCTATGGGGGCGACGGTTGGAGTCGGAGTCGGAAGCTGAGATGGAAACAACTGCTCTGCAAACTGACGTTCGTCCTGAGCCGTGCTAATCTGAGCCGTGCTAATCTGAACCTTGTTGATCTGAGCCGATGCCGCCAGAACAGGCTTAGGCTGAGTAACTTGAGGCTGGGTGACTTGAGGTTGAATAACTTGCGGCTGTATTACCTTAGATTCAGCAACTTTAGGCTCAGTTGCTTGAGACAAGCCGGTTTTAGGCTGGATCGCTGTAGGCTGGGTCGCTACAGACCGCGCCGTCGCTATCGGTTGAGTTTGGGAGGGCACAGTGCTAGCGGCAACTCCAACAAACAACTCTGGTGCAACGAGTTGGGGAGCCGACGAAGCTACTGGGGTTACGGCAGTTGCAGTAGGCGAAGCGTTTTGATTTTGACTGAGGCGGGCCAACCGAGAGGCTAAATTTGTCCTAATGCGGGCACAAAATCTGGAACACCAGTTGTTTTTGAGAGATGGCACTGGGGCGGGGAGAAGCTTGAGGCGGCGAAATTGATGGATTAGCCGATGCATTAGCCAATGGATTAAGCGACTCGATCGCCGGACACTGGTTGCCAAAAGAAGCTCCAGCATACGACAGCCCACTCACCGTCGAGTAGTCAGCCGAGTAGCCAACAGGAACATTGCGCCCTTGGGGAGCCGTCGCTGACTGACCTGCTGGTTTTGCCTGCTGATTGCCCACTGCATCGGGGGATTGTGTCACCTGAGATGCCAAAAACTGAGTTTCAATTGCAGCAATTTTGCCGAGCAAACTGATCTGAAGCTCAAGCGGCAAGGCAGGGTTAGCAGCAACTTGACGAGCCGTATCAAACTTACCGTGCCAAGCATACTCCAGCGCTACCTGAATCAAATTTTGCTGCCATTTCGCGTCGCGGCTTTCCTTGTCTTGCGTCACGATGGCTTCGAGCCGCTTCTCAACAATCTGCCGCATTCCAGCAATCGTGCGAGCAGAGCTAGGATCTGCTTTCTGCGGAGAAGGTGGCGTCTCCTTGGCATCCGTAGCAGGGATTTCAGCCTCAGAACCCACAGTTAAGCTGGACTCAGCTTCGGGTTTGATGGTTGACTGCGGGGGAGCTACATCAGGCAGAACGTCTGCCCCAGCAGGGACTTTAGATTCAGAGGCTGCAACTTCAAGAGTTTCAGCAAGCGCAGCGGTTGGCTCCTCCGCCAAGACAAGAGGTAAAGCAGATTCGGGCAGTGGGGCAGGCGCTTCAATCGAGTTGATCACCTCCGGCGCAGCAACAGAGGCAGAGCCATTGAGGTTAGAAACAGCTAGGGCTGGCGCTTCCTCAGCAACTGCACCATCGCTCAACGGTTGAGGGGCAACATCAGGAGTCGCGGCTTCTACAGGGGGCATTGCATAGACTCTCAGCATCGCCGAGGTCATCACAGCAGTTGTCAAACAGTGACCCAGTGGTTTCAAGAAATGCTTCATCAGAGGCAGCAGTTTAAGACCAAATACACAATGAAAATTGACACTGACAGAATCTGCCGAAGGCAGCGATCAATTGGAGCAACCAAATTGTGCCACATTGTCAGCAGTTCTTAGAAGCCAACAGTTAGGAAAACGCGAGTTTATTTTTCAACAGATTCACTGCTTAGATCCACAAGCAAAGTCTTGCCATCCGGATCGAGTTGCAACTTCTAATCAAAAATAGATTAATCAAAAATAGATCAGAATAAGCTCTTGCTATTATTTCACAAACCCTTCACTATACATTTCCTTTACAATTCATTGTTGATTTTTTGCATTTCATCATTCAGTTTTCGGGGAGAAGAGTAGAAAAAACAGAAGGGTAGAAAAGAGGCGAATTGCTCTCCAGCCAATTGGGCTGAACCTCCTAGACTGCTCAGACTTCCTTGATTCGCGGTGATAGATGCGCAAGCGGACAGAATTTGAGGAACGCAACGCTAAATTGTTTCAACCTTCCAGACGAACTCCAAGCCAGCGAAAGACTCAACTTCTACCCAAGCCGTCCTCCTCCTATCTTCTCCCTGCTTCCCCTTCCACTCTCCACCATTCTTTCTACCCTCTGCCTTCCTGCTGACTCAAAAAATATTAGGACTGACACACTTGAAGCTTGACATCTCCATCTTCCCTAACCCCTTTTCGAGGAGTGAACTTCTAAGGTCCCCTTTTTAAGCTACGGTGTACACACAAGTTGGGATTCGCTTCGTTGCAGACTTTTTCGCCCCCTAAATCCCCCATTCTGGGGAACTTCTCCAAGCCAATTGTGTCTTCAAAGTCCCCCACGGGTGGGGGATTGGGGGGCTGAGAAGAGTTGTGTGTACACGGTAGCTTTTTAAGGGGGTTGGGGAATCTCTTCTGCGTCAGTCCTAAATATTTTAGAAAACCTCACATTCAACCGGATCAAGTTTAATAATTGCTGTACTTTAATGGAAAGTAGTCAGGTCATCAGGTTCAGTGCTTCAAACCAGGAAAAGATGAGAGGAAAGAGTTAGAACCTATGCGGTAGCTTTCTTGTCACAAAAACTTTTTGGTGTAGACAAACGTTTAGAGTTTCCTAAAAACCTGTTTGAAAAGGGGCTGCGATCGGTTTAGCCTCTCGTTGATCCCCCCTGGACAGAAAAAATGGAATGTAGGGACTTTACCACCTAACCTCAGCCTTGAACTGGAGTGGGAACCATCACGTAACATGAAGGGACTCTTCTAGTTAATAACCGATTCAATGATGCGTTGAACGAGCATCAAGGATTTGTGAATTTTTCGCGCATACGTTCAACTTCTGGGGTGTGATCTACTCTTGCGACCTGATCAATTTCCTATTGCCCTCGCTTTCCCTTTCTTCAGAGCCGTGAATCATGAGTAGTCGTCACCCTTACAACGCCGTATTTCCCGTCATTTTAGTTGCCAGCACTGTTTTTTCGATTTTGTCTTTACCTTTCTTTCTCTATCGTTTACAGCCAGAGGCAACCTCTCCTAGCCTTCAACAAGATTTTCAGCCTATTTTGGAGAGCCAAAACCGTGATGTAACCATTCGCTACATTGGCGCAGCATTGGTGCTGAGTGTGATTACCGGAATTGGCACCGTTGAACTGCAAAGAAGGCGTCAGCCTCGACCAGCCCTAGCCAATCAGCCTTCGGTCAAGCCAGATCAAAACCTTGTGGGGTGGTTTTTGGCTCAAACTCCTGAGCTATTATCTCCTGAGCCGTTCATTGACAGTGCGTTGGAAGAGCAGGACGAACTGGCAGAAACCATGACAGCCTCAGCAGCCGAAGTCGGCTTATGGGTGGGTGACAGTGAATACGCTGAAGATATCCAAGGTGATTTCGCCCCATCTCAGCCAGCAGGATTGATGACAGAACTCGATGAACTCAATCAAGACTATTCAACTTGCCGCATTTGGGTACAACCTCTCCAGCGCCGCCTATTTGCCATTCAAGTTGAAGAGCAATTCTATAGTTTCTTTCGCTTGTTGCCCTCAAAAGAAGCTGCGAGGCAAACCGCCCTTCAGCTTAGCGAAAGCCTACATCACACGGTGATTACTCCTGTTGAACAGGAATTTGCCGTTTGGATTTGGCAACCCGAAGCAGAACTAGAAACAGAACTAGAAGTACAGCCTAGTTAAACCATTGCTCGCCAAATTGCTACGAGTTCAAACTTGATCAAACTTTAAGTCACGATAGAGTAGGGATCACTTTAACGAACGCAAATCATAACAGCAGCAATAATGGATGCATTAGAGCTTTTAGAACGCTATGCAACTGGGCATCGCTTCTTTGCAGGTGTTCGTCTCTATGGCGCTGAGCTACAACAAGTCAATTTGCAGGAGATTTGTTTCTGGCAAGCCGATCTGACTGCCGCTCATCTATGTCAAACTAATTTGACTCAAGCTGATTTGCGCGAAGCCATTTTCAACTCTGCTGATTTGAGTCACGCCAACTTGCAGAGAGCCGACCTGCGGCAAGCACAGCTTGAAACCGCAAATTTGCAACAAGCCCATTTGCAGGGCGCATTGTATGATCCAGCTAGCCAGTTCCCGGCAGATTTTGATCCAGTTGCCGCCGGACTGTACCCCATTGCTCCGGGTAGCTCACTCCAGCAGGCGAACTTGAGCGGCATGGATTTAGGCGGCGTCGATTTGAGTCGGGCAGACCTACGCTACGCCAACTTAAGCAACGCGAATTTGTTTGGGGCTGATTTGAGCGAAGCTAGCCTAGAGCAGGCTGACCTGACAGCAGCCAATTTAACCTCTGCCAACCTGACTCGCGCTAGCTTAAAAAATGCCGTTTTGCACCAGACCAAGCTCAGTCATGCCATTTTGCAGTATGCCAACTTGTTCAACGTTGATTTGCGGACTAGCCACTGCGAGCAGGCAAACTTCTGGCATTCACTCTGCGACAGTACCACTCAGTTTTCCAGTCATCTCATGCTCTCTTGCTTAGGCATTTACTGGATTGTGCCGCAAGCTGTACTTCGCCAAGTCGCTTTACATCAGGTGCAGTTAGCAGGGGCAAATTTGCGGGGCGCTGACTTGACAGACGCAGATTTGTCAGGAAGCAATCTTCAAGGCGCAGACCTCAGCGCAGCCCAGTTAAATAACGCCAATTTCACAGATGCCAATTTGCAAAGCGCCAGTTTGGTAGATGCCGATTTGACAGGAGCAATCTGGACGGGGGCGAACCTACAAGATGCCGACTTGCCCCATCCCATTTTCATACCCAAACCAGAAGTTTGAACCAGGGCTGACTAACGCAAGAACTCTTCGGGGCGGGCGGGTGCAGTGGTGAGTCGATCGCTTGGACGCTCTAATTTAGTTGGATTCTGAGGCTCTTGCGGCAGTAAATAGCGTCGCCCCCAACCAAAATTTTCTGCTTCTAACTGAGGCGGCGGAGCCAGCGTGTTTCCGGTCGGCAAAGCGATGGCTAAGATTTGCTGCGATTGAGCATAGCGTTCTCCTATAGAGGTGCTGCGCAACAGGCTGCGATTGATCTGCTGACCTTCAGACGCAAGCTGCTGTTGCAACGTGGATAGTTGCTCAATTGGCGCTAGGGAAACCAGAAAAACCACTTCTGATTGAGGATTAAACCGCGTTGCCAAGCCCTGCTGTTCCATTTGCCAATTTTCTTGAAAAGTGCCGTCGGCAGCAACTTGCCAGAGGTTGAGGCGCGTTTGCCATTTGCCCGATTGCACTACCGCAGATTGGTAGTCCAGAATGGTGTAGGTGGGATTAGCGTTGAGTTTTCTGTTTGCAGCCGCGAGTGGATAAAGATAGCGAAGGGCGGCAACGGTTAGTTGAGTCTGATCGGGGAGGTTGGTTTGTCCTGCAATTTGGTAGGAACCAGGCTGCGAACTTTGGTTAACTCGCCACTGTAAGTCAACATTTTGCAAAGGCTTTTGCTGCAAAATAACCGGCAATTGCGCTTGAGAACAACCTGCAATTAACAAAACAGGTACAATGTTGCCAACCGTTCGCCAAACATAAGAACGAAATTTTCGTTTCGGCTGTTGAAATTGAGCCCAGAATCGATTAAGCATAAATCTATAACGATCAGCCCAACTGAAAAAGCTGATTTTAAACAAATGACTGGTTTAATGATCTAAGAACCTGTTTGAAACGGGTTTGAAGTTCCCTCCTAACCCTTCTTACGAAAAGCCAAATTCAGATAGGTTCTAAGAGTCTTTAATTTGTTGTGAGATAACTCATCTCTTTCTCTTCTCACCATATCTCACAAACTCAATCAAGTGAATCAAGTAGTTCAACACTTCACGCTGAATCGAGGAACTTCTCTAAAACTTCAATTGACTTGCCCTGATAGTTTAGGCAAGCCAAAGTTATTGTTCAGAATGTGATTAAAAACAGAAAGAGCTAAGTTGTTTTACAACAATCCACAGCGGTTATCGAATACGATTGGAGGACACGAAACGGGAGAAGGCGGTACATAAAAGGCAATTTTTTCTCTGATCCATCCTCTACTTAAAGCGCCGTCCAGAGAATATCGATACCGCCAGTTGCCATTTTCTACAGCATAATATTGATACACAGGGACGTAATTACGGCGACGCTTCTGATCTGCTGCATAGAAAGCAATTCCTTCATTCTTCCAACCGGGGCCATTAACAGTTGGCTGACTAGAGTATTGATATCGGTAATAGGGAGAAGTTGCTACAAATCGGTATATTGGCACAATATTTGCAGCAGCAGCAGCGTGACCATAAAATTCGACTGGGCCTTGCTTCCAGCCATCCTTGATGTTGGGATTTACAGAGTACAAAAATCGCTCAGGCTTTTCTGAATAATATTGATAGATCGGCAAAAGTTGGAAAACAGTTGAGGGATACATAGTTGATACTCCAAAAGAGTTTAACAAGCAGCAACATCCCATTAAATACCTGCCATTTCGCAAACGATTTCCAATCCCTTAATTTTCCATAACCTCTTTTAGGACACCTTAACTCAGTCCATAACTTTCCATAACTTATACCCATTTTCAGTTTCAGAGCTAGGTTGCTATGTTTAGAGCATCAACTGATAACCGCTCCAAAACAAGGGGAAATCAAGTTGAACGACACCAAAACACACAAAGGAGATCAAATCATGTCTTACGACCATTACTACGAGCAAGCTTGCGAATATGTTGTGCCCATCAAGCTAGTTGTGCCTGTATTTATCGAACCCAAAGTATTTACCCAATCGGTTTGTGCGAAAGAGAAAATCCAGGTCACTTTAGAGCCAGAAATCTATTTGGAACCTGAAGTAAGAGCCAATCATCCCGTTTGTATTCCGCAAAATGGCTATCACAAACCTGCCCTAGCTGCTGAAAGTATGGACTGAGTAATTAAGGTTCATTTCAAAGTTTTCATTCAACCCAAAACGCACCAAAACAAAGGAGATCAAATCATGTCTTACGAGCATTACTATGAGCAAGCCTGTGAATATGTTGTTCCGGTTAAGTTAGTTGTGCCTGTGTTTATTGAACCGAAAGTTTATGTTCAGCCCACAGGTTGCGTCAGAGAAAAAATCCAAGTCACCCTAGAACCAGAACTTTTGTTAGAGCCAGAAGTCAAAGCCAATCATCCCGTTTGTGTTCCTCAGAATGGTTATCACAAAGCTGCTCTACCTGCTGAAAGTATGAGCTAAATATCTAGCGCGATAGCTAATCTCCTGCTTTCGAGATGAACCGGGTTTAGATGAGCTTACCTCTGAAAAGAGAGATAGAGAGGCAGCACATTCAAGTGGGGCAATGCTTCTGCACTTTATCCAGTTTTAAGTGGCTGCAAATAACCCGGTTTCAGCTATCAACTAATTTGCTTAAAAAAGGCTTCTATTCTATTCAGGTGGAAGCCTTTTTTAATTTTTTAAGCTCAATATTTGCAATGAAATAACTGATTCTGGAAAAGCATTTGAGAACATTTTAGGAATGGCTATTCCGCCTGGTGAATTCTATTTTATCTGAACAAGTTAGCAACTAACTTCTCACTCAATCCAACACTCAAAACCCATTAGAAAAGGACACAAATCATGAACGGTACAACTTCTCAAAACGGAAAAAATGGTTCCAAAACCAAATGGCGCGAAGTCACTTCCTGTGACACAGAATGCATCTTACCTGACCCCAAACCAACCCCTTGTCCGAAGCCAACAAATTGCGAAACTATCCGCGAGAAAGATTCAAAAGAAACCTATTACTTTATGAGTACAACTGAATCTGAGCACAAGAATTCGGGAGGGATATCGAAGCTAGCTGGACTGCTATTAGGCTTAGCCACACTGCTATTTTTAGGCAGTATGCTGAGCAATTTATTTATGGTCTGGACATTAGCTAGAGTGACCAACAATTCCAATAATTCCAACAATTCCAAAGAAGTTGTTACAACAACGACCACAAAAGAAATTATTCGGGAAGTTGATGGCTCCAAACAGGCAGGAGATGAATATTACTACTACGCTCCTGCGGCTCGGTGGTGAAGCTAATCTGTCATAAAACCCGAAGAAACCGTGTTTAAAACTTCGGGTTGAAATAAACCTTACTTGTTATTCGTCCTATGCTGGAAAAATTATCTTCTCAGAAGCATCCTCTATCCCCTCAACAGCACAACCGACCCTCCAACTTGAGTAAACCGATTGCGATGGCGGTGCTTGCCCTTGGATGTCTGTTTTCAGCAGGTGCAGTGAGTCTTGTGCAAGGGCAGAAAGCAGCCCTGCGGCAGAAAGCAACCGAGGTGAAACAGCAGCTTCAAACCGATCCGGTCGCAGGCTTAGTGCTGGCGATTCAAGCAACGGGTGAAAATCAAGCTCGTTTACCTTGGAAAATGCTGCCAGAAGTGCAGTCTAGTTTGCTCAGTGCCGTACAAACTGCCAGAGAACGCCACCGCTTCGAGCAGCCCGAACCAGTCTATACTGCAACTTTCACACCCGATGGACAACGGATTGCTGCGGCTGGGAAGGACGGGAAGATCCACCTCTGGAGTTTGCAGGAGACACAGTCGCAGATTCTCCAAGGAGACGGACAGCCAATCGGTTCAGTTCAATTTAGTCCAGATGGCACTGCCGTTTTTGGCAATCCTGCAACAGCAGAGGGTTCAGTCCAGTTTTGGAACCTGCAAAACGATGCCCATTATCTACCTCCGTCAAAACGCTTGCTATCAGCAGCATTTAGCTCAGATGGTCAAATGCAGATTAGCGGTGATAAAAACGGCAGCGTTCAGTTATGGAATCGGCAAGGAGAATGGATCGCCAACCTCTACCCGCGCCAGTCTCGAAGCATCACCGCCGTTGCGTTTGAGGGTCCAAGCATCGTGAGTGGTGGGGCAGACGGCAACTTAACGCTGTGGAACTCAAAAGGAAATTTGCTAGGACGACTTTGGGCAGGGGCAGAAGTGAGGTCGCTGAGTTTGAGCCAGGGCGGGCAACGGATTATCAGCCAAGATCTGAATCGCCAGCAAGCCTTTATTTGGGATGCTCAAGCCCATCGGTGGAACCAATTTCTGCTGGGAGAAACCGCAACCACGCAATCGGCAATCCTCAACCTCGACAACACGCTGATCGCCAGAGGAAACCGGGATGGTCAGGTGCAACTCTTGCCGCTGAATCCTCAGAGCAAAACCGCTGCGGCTCAGTCGTTTCGGGGACATCAGGCAGCAGTCAATACCGTTAACTTTAGCCCGGATGGAAAAACCGTGATGAGCGGCAGTGAAGATGGCAGCGTTCGGATTTGGGATTTATGGGATGGAACACTATTGTCTAAATTTCGTCTGCAAGATTGGAATAAAGGCGAGATTTTGCCTACCATCGACGCGAACCAACAAAAGACCATTAGCGCTCAACCTGATGGAACGATTCAGTTATCGGATATTCAAGGAAATTTGATCGGGCAATTCACAACAGGTCATCAAACGGCGATTCAGTCCGTTGGGTTTGGCAAGGATCAGGAAACAATCGTCAGCGTGGCGCAGGATGGAGAGGTGCGCGTTTGGCAGGCAAGCTGGCAAGGCTGGCTAGAAACTGCCTGTAACCGTTTGCAACATCATCCGGTTTTCATTGCTGCTTCGACACCGGAGGCACGCAGCGCCAAGGCAACCTGCCAGCGACAGGTCTGGTCTGCCCAAACGCGATCAACTCAAGCAAATCCATCTCAGGCAAATCCATCTCAGGCAAATCCATCTCAGGCAAATCCATCTCAGGCAACCGCAACACAAACTCCTCAGCCTGCTCCAACTGCGGCAGAAACTCGCGTTGTTGTCAAGCTAGGCGAGCAGCGGGTTTATGTTTACCAGGGCGATCAGGTGCAAGCCAGTTATCCAGTTGCAACGGGTAAAACAGGTTGGGATACGCCTACAGGCAGTTTCAGAGTTTTTGAGATGTTACAAAATCCAGCCTGGACGCATCCCATGACCCGACAAAGAATGGAACCGGGCGCCAATAATCCGTTGGGAAGCCGCTGGATTGCCTTCTGGTCAGATGAAGCAAACAAAATTGGATTTCACGGCACACCCGACCGAAATTCCGTCGGGCAACCCGTTTCGCATGGCTGTCTCCGCATGTATGACGAAGATGTTCAAGCTTTGTATGAACAAATTAAATTAGGTACGCTTGTCACGGTAGAACTCTAAAATAGCCGTTATGAGATGCCGTTATTCTGTTATACTTCCGCATCAGAAAAGACCTGAGGTAACTCTTCTTTCAAGAGAATTGCTGGCTTGGTCGGGGCTTAACGTATCTCAAAATGGACGCAAAATGAGTTGTCGCTTATCTTACCCTGCAACGGACAGAATCACCTGATCAATAAGCCATTCAAGTTATAAATTAGGCGTAGCCAACTACGAAAATCTAATCCGTAATTATTTTCCGAGTTCTGCTGTATAAATTACTGCATGGGATACGGAGATGAAGAATAAGTTTTTCCTCCCTTTATATAGTTCTATTCATCCTTAATCAATCCTTCAATCTTTTCCCAAGGGGCAGGATAGAATGTGATTAGCTGAAACATTTTTCCATCAATTTCTAACTCTAACTTCTGAGTTAATTAGGGTTTGCACTACTTTTCAGCAGTTGTTTTATAAATGCTTCTCTAAATGTTTCTACCGTCATCAACTAATCTTGTGAGCTAGAAATAGGAAGCTGAGCCAATTTTTAAAGCAGTTGCAAAGCAAGTTTTTGGGTGTAAGTACAGGGTGAATTCCATCGAGATGAGGCGCTCAGTTCAAACTCGTAAATTGCCTCAAAAACTCAATTTTAGAAATTAATTTAGGGTTGATGAAGTTGATCGAATAGAACCGTCGATAGCACAGTCTTAGCATCAACCAAATCCAGCGATCGTAGGGAAGATTTGTACTCAGATACAGTTTCCTTAACTCACTAGAAACCGATCGCCTACATTACCAAGCCATCGCATCTTTCACCCCATCAGGAAACATGAACCCCCCACTTCATGATGTTGCTCTGCATCACCGTCAGAGAGCTATATCCCCACGTTGGTCTCTGCTTCAGCGTGCCAACCTGTCGCTGGCAACGGCGCTAACATTCGGTAGCGTTGGCTGGCAATTGGAAGCAGCAGCCATGCCCACTCCGCCTATTGTTGTCCATCATATGGCTCCAGCACAAGCCATTGATCTGGCAACATCAGGTGATGCAATTAGTGAAACAATCGCCAATCAATCTGTTGAATTAAATGAATTCAAAGCCGAATCTGAACAGACTGAGATCCTTATTTCAACTAGCAACAACGCAATAGAAACTTCAATTTCAGAGCATGAAGCTGATTTCATCGATTTAGAACTTCATGAACTAGGTGAGAGCGTGGTTGAGGAGTTTGAACCTAATCAGCCGATTAGCCAGGCTCCAGTAGAATCTGCTCATTTGGAATCTGCTCATTTGGAATCTGCTCAACTGGAATCTGCTCAACTGGAACCAGTCAGTTTAATTGTAGTTGATGAACCAATGATGACAACAGAGACGTTGTTTGATTCATCGGTTTTTTCAAATCGCGCTTTAAATTCCACTTCAAATTTCATTTCAAATTTCGCTCCAAATTTTACTCAAAATTTCACAATCGCAGCGCCTCTGGTCGCTCAGTCTGTTCAGCCTGATTCAGCAAATCCATCAGAGAGAGACGATTTTTCTGATGTGTCCTACAGCAGCCAGGATCTAGAAAATCCGCTGGTGCAGGTGCAGGGGGTTTATACGCTTCAGGGCAATGAGTCTTCCGCCCGCGGCCGAGTCAGCGCTTCCTATGCCATCACTCCTAACGTTATGGTTGGCGGCACTATCGACGTAACCACAGGTAATGCATTTTCCGATTCACCAGAAGAAGGTATTGACTTAAACGAGCTATATCTCGCAGTATCTCCAACTGAGTTGCCGAATTTGCGATTTGTGGTTGGCATGTTGGATCTCACCTCCTATTTTGATCGCAATAGTTTTGCGAAAGACGCAGCCACTCACTTTCTCAATCCGGTTTTCCAAAGCAATCCGGCTCTGACGGCAGCAGGTTTGGGGTCGCGTCCGGCGGTCTTAATGAACTGGAGCGTTGCCGACCCAGTGGAGGTGAAAATTGCCGGATTTTCTTCCGACCGTGACTTAGGCGATTTTTCTCTAGATGGCTTTGCTGGTGAAGTGGGTGTGCGGCTCGGAAACTTGATTCTACGCGGCACTTACATTACTAGCCGAGATGCAGGACAGAACAGCGGCTTCCGAGAAATATTCCAAATTGAACGCGATGAGGATGACTTTGGACTCGATTCTGATGATCGAGAACAGGCAATTGGAGTGAACGCAGAATACTTTATTCCTGAAATTGACCTTGGTTTGTTTGCTCGCTATGGCTGGTATGAAAACCTCGATCTTGACCGCAGCAGCAGCACGTTCAGCGTTGGTTTCAACCTGCTGGATTTGTTCATGGAGGAAGATCGGTTGGGCTTGGCTTACGGGCAACAACTCTCAAACAGCGATTTGCGACGCGACGAGGGCGACGATTATCCAGACGTGTGGGAGTTGTTCTACGACTTTCAAATCACGCCTAACTTGCGGGCAGGGGTAACGGTGCAGTCGATCAATCAATTCTCTGAAACCATTGGCGGATTTCGGATTCGGGCAGACTTTGACTCTGGTGATTTTAGGAGGCTATTCCGATGAGGCAGTTCTCGATCATTCCGCTCAAACGCAATCACAGCCAGCACTATCAGATGAAACGATGGATGCGAACGATTGGTTTGGCACTCATTCTCAGCAGCCTCAGCCTGAACCTATCTGCCCTGAACACCGAAGCTCAGACGCGCTCGGCCAGCGTGCAGTCCGGGTACAGTTTGTTGGAGCGGGGCTGGGTCAACGACGCAATTGAGGCATTTCGGCAGGCGCTCCGCAATGATCCGGGTTCGTTAGATGCCTTGCTGGGACTCGCGATTGCCTATCAGCGAGCCGGACAGGATGCCGAAGCTTGGCAAACCTATCAGCAGGTGATCGCTCAAGATCCAAATAACATCACGGCACTGACTGCAATCGGTGAGTTGGGCAGCTACCGTCCTGAATGGCAGCAACAGGGAATTACCGCCCTCACCGCGCTGCTCAACCTCCAGCCCTCAAACGTAGCGGCTCGATCGCAGCGGGCCCTGCTCTACGGCTATCAAGGCTTGTTTGTCGAAGCCATTGCCGACTATGAGCAAGTATTATCCATCCATTCATCACCTAATGTGATATTGGAAGCCGCTCAAATTTATACCTACAGCGGTGATTCAGTGACAGGATTGACGTTATTTGAGCAATACCTATCAGCAAACCAAACCATTCCAGATCGGGCAATCATTGCTTATGCTCAAGCATTACGAGAAACGAATCAAGCCAGCACTGCGGTTGAGCTTCTAACCACTCGATTGCGTTCTCTTTCTGACACCGATCCGGTTTCGTTTGAATTCCGTTCTGCGTTAGCGCTCGCCTATCAAGCCAATCAACAATCAGAGCAGGCATTAGCGAGTCTGGAATCCCTCCGCAATCAACCAACTGCCCAACTGCCGCTAGCCCGCGCCCTCAGTGCAATTGGACGACAGACGCAAGATCAAGCTCTGGATACTGAAGCTGCCAGCCTCTATCAGCAAGTGCTGGCGCAAACGCCATCGCCGACCATCGGGTTGCTGACCGAAATTGCCGACGTGCTAAGCGAAGTGCCGCCTTCCCGATCGGAAGCTCGCCAACTGTATCAGCAAGTGTTGGAACAGCAGCCCAATCAGCGAGGCATTCAGTTGAAGCTGGCATGGTTGAACTATCAGCAAGGCGACTGGTCTAGACGCGAATTTCAGCAGCAGGCGCAGCAAATTACGCAAACCCTGCCCGCCTCTCTAGCCGAACAGCAGCAGCTTGCTCAAGCATTAAGCCAAATCAATCCGCCCGATCCGGCGCTACTAACCACATATCAACGCTTGCTGCAATCGAGTGTTAGCGTCCCGTTTCTTCAGTTTCGGATCGCGCAAATCCAGCTACAGCGAAGCAATCCGGCAGCAGCCAGAGCCGCCCTTTCAGCCTACCAACAAACGCCAAGTGGCGCGATTGATCCGGCAGCCGAACTGCTGTTGGCAGACATTGAGCGGCAGGAAGGTGATTTAGCAGCCAGCGCCCAACGCTATGAGCAGATTGCCACGCGGTATGCCAACCGCCCGCCTGAGAAGGCAGCCCTACGCGGCTTAGCGGGAATCCGACTTGCCCAAGGTCAATCAGCCGAAGCCCTGCGCCTGTATGAACAGCTTCAGGCAGCTTACCCTAACGATACCGCTTTGCGTATGGGCTATACCGCCATTGCGTATCGACAACAGCAGCTTTCAAAAGCAGCAGCCGAGCAAGTTTTGGCAGATTGGCTGCGGGTGAATGCGGCAGATGAGTTACAGACTTTCCCACCTGAATTGTTTTTGCTCGTTGGCGCCTTGCCTCCTGAGCCGGAGCGGGAATCGCTGTATGATGCCCTGCTAGCAGTTGAACCGAATAATATTGCGGTGAATCGGCGCTGGGCACAACTTTGGGCAGAACGTGACCCCGACCAAGCCAGAGCCAGAATTGCCCAACTGCTGAGCGACAATCCAGACTCAATCGATGCTTATCTTGTGCAAGGTGAGTTGGCCCAAGCGATCGGGGAATTGGAGTTGGCAAGTGAGGCCTATAGGGGAATTTTGGCGCAACAACCCGATCAGCCGGATGCGCTGATTGCCTTAGCCGGAGTGCGGTTTCAGCAAGGACGTTACGCCGAAGCCGAGCAACTTTACCAGCAGGTGATTGCCCAACGACCAGAAGATGCAGAACTACGCCAAGTTTTGGCTGACCTCAATATTGCTCAAGACCAGCCTGTGGCAGCACTCCAAGAATTGCGTCAGTTGCAGCCTGATGTCAATCAACCCATCAACGCTCGCATTCACCGACTGCAAATCGAGTTTTTGCGTCGCCGTGGTTTTCAGCCCGATTGGGAGCGCTATTAACGAACTCACTCTTGTTTTAACTCACTCCTGTCAACCAAGCAGTATTCCTATTGTTCCGGTGCAATCACCGCCACCCTATGATCATCTCATTCTCTGCTCTGCTCACAAAATTGATTCCGTTCCAGCATTCCTCGCGTTCTAGAAAAAGTCGGCTACTGGTTGCCTGTTTCGTCCTCGGCTGTAGTATCACGCAAATTGGGCTGCTTCCCAGTCAGGCGCAAACTCCTGCCGATTCGACTGCCTCGCCCGTTCAGCAATCACCTGCTCCTAAAACCATCAGCGTCCCAAACCTGACGGCAGTGCCGGTGGTGGCTGCGGCTGAAGCAGGGCAGTATGTTTTAGAGTTTAACCGCAGTCCAATTGTGGGAAATCGGCTCCGGCTAGAGAGCATTTATGACGAAACGCGGCTGTGGTTTACCCGACCTCGCAACTGGAAAACCGACTCAGTGAAAGTGCAACTGCGCTATCGTCATTCGCCTGCTCTGTATGCCAGCCGGTCGAATCTGACGGTTTTGGTGAATGGAACGAGTGTGGGCAGCGTGCCGCTCAACCGTCCGGAGGGGAAAGTCGGCAGCGTCATTTTCGACGTACCGAGCCGTCTCATTCAGGACTACAACGAAATTACTGTTGCAGCGTTACAAAATAATTCTCCCACCTGTACTCAAGACCCCTACGATCCGTCGCTGTGGTCGGAAATTTTGCCAGACTCCAAAATTATCTTTGGGATTCAGCCACAGCCAGTGTCGCTGAAGTTTGATCAATATCCCTACCCGATCTTCGATACGTTAAGCTTAGAGCCAAATCGAGTGGCTTACCTGTTACCCGAAGCCTTAAGCGAAGACTGGCTCACCACTGTCGCGCAGTTTCAAACTTCGTTAGGACAAGTTGCCCACTATCGCGCTTTAGAAACACGGCTCATCGAGCAGCCTACTCAGATCGAAGCAACCGAAAAGCTGGTGGTGATTGGTACGCCCACCGAGCAGCCTATGATTGCCGCTCTAGATTTGCCCCTTGCACTGAGGAATCAACAGTTGCTCGACGGCGATCAGCAAGTGATTCCCGATGATGTGGGTGTGCTGATGATGACCACAATTGCGGAAGACACTGCGCCTGTGTTGGTGGCAACGGGCAACAGTGCGGTTGGCGTGGCTAAAGCGGTGCGGTTTCTCACGCAGCCCCCCGATCGCCAATTGGCAACCGGTAGCGTCATTTTTGTGAATCAGTTGACCGAAATTGCCACACCTCCAGAGCGGGAATGGCGCGGTTACTTACCAGCAGACGAACGCTTTAAGCTCAGCGATTTAAGCACTCCCGACCAGAAACCGCTCGGCGAGGTGTCGGTACGCGGCTCCCATGCCCAGCGCTGGAATTCGACTTTCGCACCCTGCCCGACGAGCGGATTTTGCCCGGAAGCACGATGACGTTACGCTATGGCTATGGGCCGCAGATCAATCCGTTAACCTCGCAAGTGGAAGTGCAGCTAGACGGTGTGCCGCTGGCAGGCGAGCGTCTGACATCGGTGAGTGGAGAAAATCGCCAGTCTTTGCGCATCGAGTTGCCGCCGGATGGGGTTCAGCCCAATTCCAAGCTGCAAGTCAACTTCCGGCTCGACCCCCGCGAACGCCGCTCATGCAGTCGCGTCACCGATCAACAGCTTTGGGGCAAAATCTACGCCGATACTGAATTTGATCTGAAGCGCGAAGCTGGCACAAAGCTTCCCGATCTGAAACTCTTGCAGTCGGGCTATCCGTTTACGGCTCCTCAAGATTTGTCGAACACTGCGATTGTGTTGCCGAACCAGCCCAGCCAAACCGATTTGCTGGTGATGCTGGAAATCAGCGAGCGACTAGGGCGGCTGAGCCGATTCGATGCAGTGCAGCTAGCCGTGTATCGGGCTGATCAACTGCCTGAAGCAGAACGGCAATCGCAGCATTTGATCGGCATCGGCACGCAGGCAAACTTCCCATTTCCAGAAGCATACCAGGCTCAAAACTTAGCGCTACAAAAGCTGTTTTCGCGGCAGTGGCGAGACAGTCAAGTGCAGACCTTACCGGACGTAGAAGGCGTCGTGAAAGCGATTTTCTCACCCTGGAATTCCGAACGAATGCTGCTCGCCCTCACCAGCCAAACCGACGCCGGACTAGCGCAAGTGCGCGATTTGATCAGCCAGGATACGCTGTTTTTCCAACTGGAAGGCGACACGGTTTTAATCAACGCCAACACCGACAATCCATCGCCCTATGACGCTCAAGACTATACGCTGGAGTTTCTGCGCCAGTCGCCGCAGCGGGAAGTTGTCCCGGCGGGCACGAACGATCAGGCGCTCCGGCTGCTGAGAAATCACTGGTTTATTCTGGCTCCCGGATTAATAGCCGCTGCCCTCATTCTCTATGGCATCACCCAGTTTTATCTGAAAAAATATACAGGACAGGAACAATGAGGCAGTCTGCCCGCTCAAATTCGGTAAGGCGACGATTCCAAGCTTATTTGACTCAAATCAGTACCGCCATCACTACATTTCTGGTAGTAGGGCTGCCGCGCTGGTTTGAGCCAGTGTTGCGCCAGCTAAACCGCTATCAAATTGCCTTGCTGATTGGCTGCTTCCTGCTGTTGTTTATGCCGTTGATTACGATCCGTCCTGATCTGTGGCAGCAATGTATGGTGACGGTGATTGTGGTCGGCATCGGTCGCTTTTTGCTGCACCTCGAAGAACGCCAGCCAGAAAACCGAGCCACCGAGTATATCCACCTGCTGTTGATTTCGATCAGTGGGCTGACCACCTTACGCTATCTCTACTATCGCGGCAGTTACACAATTAATCTGAGCCATCCACTGGATGCCGTCTTTTCACTGCTGCTGTTTCTGGCAGAACTGTACGGCGTCGGAACGCTGTTTTTAGCCTACTTCCAAACGCTGAGAGCGCGCCATCGGCAGCCCGTAGACCTGAGTTTAATTCCGGTCAGCGAATGGTTGACCGTCGATGTTTACATTCCCACTTACAACGAAGATGTAGACATCGTTCGCAAAACAGCAGTCGCAGCGCTAGCCCTTGATTATCCGCATGACAAAAAGCAGGTTTACATTCTGGATGACGGTCGGGCTGAGCAGTATTGGGAGCGGCGGGAAACACTGCGGCAAATGTGTGAAGAACTCGGCTGTATCTTGCTGACCCGCGACAACAACGATCACGCTAAGGCAGGCAACATTAACACCGCATTGCACCGGACAGAGGGCGATTTGGTGCTGATTCTCGACTGCGATCACATTCCCACCCGCAGCTTTTTACAAGAAACCGTCGGCTTTTTTTGTGACGAAAAAGTAGCGCTGGTGCAGACGCCGCACTGGTTCTACAATCCTGACCCGTTTGAGCGCAATTTGCTGACGCAGGGGCAAGTTCCGGTTGGCAACGAGTTGTTTTATAAAGTGCTGCAAAAGGGCAACGACTACTGGAATGCCGCTTTCTTTTGCGGATCAGCCGCCGTCATTCGCCGTCACTATGTGTTAGAAATTGGCGGCATTGCCACCGAAACCGTCACCGAAGACTGCCACACCTCTTTGCGGCTGCACTCACTCGGCTACAAAAGCGTTTACTACGACAAAATTATGGTGGCCGGACTCGCGCCGGAAACGTTTTCGTCCTATGTGGGGCAGCAGGTGCGCTGGGCGCGGGGCATGGCACAGATTTTGCGGCTCGAAAATCCGCTGTTCAATCGCAAATTACGGCTCAATCTCGGTCAGCGAATTTGCTACTTCAGCGCCACTTCCCACTTTTTCTTCGGCTTCCCGCGCCTCATGTATGCGATTGCGCCAACTTGCTTCCTGCTGTTTGGCATCAACCCCGTGCAAGGATTGGGCATCGAGACGTTATCTTATGCGCTGCCGCATATTGTGCTCTCAATGCAGACAAATCACATTCCCTACAAGCATGTGCGGTTCTCATTTTGGAACGAGATTTACGAATTTGCCATGTCGTTTCAGGCAGGAATTGTGACGATTTTGGCGCTGCTGAATCCGAAACTGGGTTCCTTTAACGTGACCCAAAAAGGGCAGGTCGTGAATGAACGCCAGTTTGACATCGAATCCATTCGCTACTTGGTGATTCTCGGCGCAATTACTGCCACCTCGCTGCTGACGGTTCCCTTTTGGTTGATCATTAGCCCGCTCGAAACGCAGGCTGTTTTGATTAATGCGCTTTGGTGTTTGTTTAACTTGCTGCTGGTGTTGGCGGCTTGTTTAGTAGCGCTGGAACAACCTCAACTGCGGCGATCCCATCGGTTGCCTCGGAAACTCACAGCCATTATTCACAGTGACAATCATCAGTGGAGCGGCGTTACCACCAACATTAGCGAATCGGGGGCACAAATCTTGCTGGATGTGTGGCCCAATATTCCCGATGAAGTTCGGATTGAGCTAATTGGTGACGCTGGTGCAAGGGTACTGCTGGATGCGCGGATTGTGCGCGGCATTGCTACCGAGAAACTGCAAACGCTGCTGTCGGTTGACTTTCTCCATCTCTGCCAAACTCAACTCGACGATTTGGTGGTGGTCATTTACTCGGATGTTAACGAATGGTATTCGCAGCGCCGTACCCAAACTGATCATCCGATTGCCTCCCTACAGTTCATTGCCTCCAGCTTGCGTCGGGCTTTTCAGGAACTACGCCCTGAAGTCGGGATGAAGGTTCGCAAACAGGTGCGAGCAACCGCTCACTTATTTTGGGAAGGGTGGGAAGGCGATTCGTATGCAGCAAAAGTGACGGAAATGAGCCATCGAGACATGCGGCTGGAACTCAGCGGCGAAGAGATTGCCAATCTAGAAACGTTGCAGTACACCCAACCCATGATTGCCCTGTTGATGCGGCAGCCCAACGCCTCCGAGCCGCAAAGTTTGCTCGCTCAAGTACAAACCGTAGAAGTTATACCAACTTTTTCTAATCTAGAGTCAGCAGTTCCAACGACAACGACAATGCCCCGAATCATTCTAGAACTGACGTTTCCAGATACGCTCGATCGCCAACAACGCCAGAAAATTAAGCAGATTTTGCGGTCGTTTCCTTAGAGCGCGTCATCCATTAATAGCCAAACATTGACGGCATCCGCCGGATCGCGCCCGTTCCCCAGAATAGGCTAGGGGCTGTCACTCTGCCATCATCAGCATTCTGGCTAAGATGGGGGATCGCTGCCAGCAAGTTAAATAACTCGAAGGTTTCAACCATGCCCTAACACTCTGACAAAAAGCTACTGCATCTACAAAAATCTATCCATTGACGTTCAGGTTTTTGGTTGTCAATTTTCAGGCTCTAAAGGCTTTTATTAGCTTTTTAATCTATTTTTCGCCTTCCTAGTCGGCTCAACTGCCTAGCAGAATGACTGTACAAATTCGACACAAAGCGTAATATTTTTGACCTAGATTTAATCAGTACAGCGAAAACAATTGTGCAGAATCCGTGGACAATTACGCAGAATTTCGTAAACCTCATCTCTTCTTTATATTCCGTAGGTTGATCTTTAAGGAATACCCGACTTGCCACCTGCTTTATTTGATAGGCTATTGCATAGATAGATGAAGACCTACAATCGAGCAATCAAGCGATTCCTCCCAACGGTCGGGGATGCACTACTGCTGTTCAAGATTTTGCAATCAGAGTTCCAAAAGCTTCATGTCCGATGGGGTGCATTTTCAGAAGCCCATTGCAAAATCGCAGCGCTACAGAATTAGCTGATCAGAAGCTGTTACAGTCAATGTTTGCAGTCCTGGTTAACTGATAATCTTCTCAGCCCATGCTTAAACAATCTGCGTTAAAGTAGAAACCTGGTTCAGTCGCCCTTTTGAGTGAGGGCAGATACACCTTGCTTCTGTGCAGCAAAAGCAAGCGGGGCTAGCAGGTCATGCTTTGAGGCAGTTATGCAGTCAATTGATGTTCCTTCTGCTGATAAGAGACAGTTTTATACTCTATTCACCATTCAGTCAATTTTGATGTTGTCAATTCTTACGCTTTTGACTTCAACTAAATATGCAGACAGGTGATAAGAATAGTGATCGAAAGGGGTTCCAAAAGCTGTACTTGTTGCGCCTCTGGAGTTTTCCACCTTCATCTACCCTGCTATTTAATTTCATCTTTACTCACAAACAACTTTAACCTGCTGCATTGAAGGCGCAAAGTTGGCTTTTTGAGAAATTTGCAATCGATCTCTAGTCGTGTGCAACTGAACCGGAGTACCTTCATGAATACCATTCCGATCGGATCTTACCGACCTGTGCAAAAAATTTATCCCCTCAGCTTGCTGGCGCAATTTATTAGTCGTGCAACCACGGGTTGCCTACAGCTATCGAGTGGCGGCAGTTCTTGGTTCGTGCATTTAGAGCAAGGCAAACTTGTGTATGCTTCTGATGTGGTTGATCCGTTTGGACGGCTTGATCGACACTTGCGACGCATGAGTGTACAGGCTCCAAGTTTGATCAGTGCGGTACGAGTGCAGGTCAGACTGATGTTTGAGATGCCGACGGCTGAGCACTTCACCCAACACAGCGATTACCGCGCCATTTGCTGGTTAGTCGAACAGCAACACCTTACCCCCGACCAAGCCGTTACTTTGATTGAAGCGCTTGCCAAAGAGGTAATTGAAGCCTTTTTGCCGATTCAAACCGGCAGCTACGAATTGATTGAGCATGACTTGCTAGCAGATTTTCCTAAGTTTTGCCAACTTGATTTGCGCTCGCTGGTAGAAGGCTGCCAAAATCAAATCCGGCGGCGGCAAACTGCGACACCCAGCCCCGCTGTACCTCCTCGCTTTATCACCTCACCTAGCCCTGTTCCCGCCTCCAAACCCCAAGCAGCCGGGAATTCGATCAATTCTCTACTGGGTCAAAGAACTGAAAGCCAACAGTCCCAAAACCAACAGGCTCGAAGCCAACAGTCCCAAAACCAACAGGCTCAAAGCCAGCAGTCCCGGAGTCAGTTTTCTCCAGTTCAACCGACTCAAAGCCAACAGGCTCCTCCCCTTTCTACATCCAAAACCTATACCATCGCCTGCATCGACGACAGCCCCACCGTTCTTCAGGCAATCAACGCTTTTCTAGACGACAAGAGTTTTTCGGTCGTACTCATTAGCGATCCGATCAAGGCACTGATGCAGATTATTCGCAGCAAGCCCGATCTGATTCTACTCGACGTAACTATGCCAAACCTAGATGGATATGAGCTATGTTCACTTTTACGTAAACATCCGAGTTTCAGAAATACGCCTATTATCATGGTGACAGGCAACACAGGCTTCATTGACCGAGCTAAAGCAAAGCTGGTGGGCGCATCGGGTTATTTAACAAAACCGTTCACTCAGTCTGACCTAATCAAAATTGTCTTCAAGCATCTGAGCTAGCTGCTGAACGTTGCAACTTTTGACGGTTGAAGCAAAACCCATAGATGTCAAGATATTTCAAATTAACTGCCTGTGATCCAGATAGTTAAACGCTCGCAGACATTCAATTGCACAATCAAAAATTAAACTGTTAGCAAAAACTAGCAGCACAAGGGCATCCACACTCTCGAAATCAAGGACGACCGATTCATGGGAACTATTTTAATCGTTGAAGATACGCCTTCGGAAATGGAGCTAATGAGCTATTATTTACGCGAATGTGGATATGTTGTCATCAATGCAGAAACCGCGAAGGATGCATTAACCAAAGCCATTTCTCAGCAGCCAGATGTCATTCTAACCGATGTTGTAATGCCCGGCATGAGCGGATTTGAACTATGTCGCAGCTTAAAGAAGCATCCTGCAACTGAAAACGTTCCCATTGTGATTTGCACCTCCAAAAACCTAGAAATCGATCGACTGTGGGGCATGAAACAAGGAGCAGATGCTTACATTACGAAACCGTTTACCCGCGAGCAGTTAATCCGCGTCGTCAAATCCGTTGCGAGCTAGATCTATGGATACTTCAGCAATTGCACTACCCACTGACCGCCCGACGACAAAACCCGTTGGTGAAGCTTACCTCAAGTTTCGGTTGAATGCTAAAACGCCAGCTATCTTCTCCATGCGCTCAGTGCAAGAAGCCCTCGTTTTGCCAGCACGTCGATTAACCCCCATGCCCAACATGCCTGCTGCCATGATGGGATTGATGAATCGCCGCAGTCGGGTGATTTGGGTAGTCGATTTGGCGCAGCTTTTGGAACTCTCAACCCTCGACATGAACGCCCAGCAGTACACGCTGATTTTGGTTCAGGTGGGCACTGTGCCGCTAGGGTTAGCAGTTCAGCAAGTTGAAGGGATGATTCGCTTGCAGTCTGATGAAATTCAGTCTCCTGTTGGGCAAATTAGCGCAGCGCTCGTCCCTTATTTGCGAGGTTGTGCACTCCAAGATCAGCCGCAAAAGCCAGAAATGCTGCTGGTTTTGGAAGCAGAGGCAATCGTGCAAGCTCCCATCCTCCGAACTCGCACCTAGGAGAGTTACGAACTGCTTTGTCTGGCAACATTTCTCTCTAGCAACATTCACGCTCAATCAAGGATTTTGTGCCTAGCGCCATTTCACAAACCTATTGCCACGCTGCTTTTATTATTCCACCCACATTTCAGCCTAATGAGGAATCTCCTCGATGACTACTCAACCCCATTCTGTTTCTAATTCATCTACTTCTCGATCATCTAATCATTCAGATTCCTATTCAACAGCAATATCGGAATCTACACCCGCTAGCGGGCAAAATCCACCCTCATTGCCATCTCAATCCCAATTACCTCCCGTTACTTCTCGCGCGAGCAGTTCGTCTCCTGTATTGAACTGGTTCTATAATCTTCCAATTCGGCGTAAACAGTTTTTTGCGCTGCTAACCTCCGAAGTGTTGTCTTTGGTTGGGTTAGTCGGCGTTAGCTCTTGGTTGATTGTGACCGCAGGACGAGCACAGTTGCTCAATCAGGCGAAATCAGAACTGGCAGTCACTGATACCGAGTACAACATCAAAATTGACCAGATGGGATTTGGCTTTCGAGGTCAGTCGGAAAACGCTGCTGTGGTTCAAGCTGCTAGAGAGTATGCTGAAACGCGCTCGGTTTCACCCGGATTGCAGTCGCAGGTTAAAGAAATTTTGCGAAATGAGGCAACGGCTCGTGAGATCGAATATGCCACGCTAGTTGGAACCGATTTACGAATTATCAGCAACGCGAACACCGATCGCACTGGCGCAAAGTTCGACCCTCAAGGCTTCGTAGGCACGGTTTTAAAAAATCCTCGCCAAATCAAAACCAGCGAAATTATCAGCATAGACGAACTGAAAAATGAAAATCCACCGCTGCCGGAGGGTTTCAATCAGGCGAATGCTTTGATCCGCTATGTATTCACTCCGGTGAAAGATCCGCGAACCGATGCAGTAATTGGCGTGTTAGTCGCAGGGGATATTGTCAATAACAAATTGCCAATCGTGCAAGAAACGGTAGAAGCTTTCAATAATGGTTACAGTGCAATTTATCAACGCCAGTCCGACGGCACGTTGAGCTTGGCAACTGCCCTGAATGTGGGTGATGCAACCGAACTAGACAAAGCCAGCATCAATGTTCCTTTACCGAACAATCGCCTGCTTGATCAGTCCGTGAGCACGCCGAATGAACCCGTGACGGAACGCATCCAAATTGGCGATCAGACCTATACTGTTGCGGCTCAAACCATCAAAAACTTTCAGAATCAGCCCGTAGGAGTGTTGGTGCGAGGAACGTCGGAAGCATCGCTGAACCTGATGCTGCAACGCAGCTTGTTACTTCAGCTTTTGATTGCAGCCGTTGCGATTCTGTCAGATGTTTACATTTCTAGAATTCTAGGACGCTCCATCACAGTTCCCATCGAGCATTTGCGGCAGGTAGCCTTACGGTTTGCTAGCGGCGATCGGCGGATTCGGGCCAGCGTTTTTTCTGCTGATGAAACTGGAGAACTGGCGGTTGCGTTCAACCAGCTAGCGGCAAATGTGAGCGCTTCCGAATCAAATTTGATGGATCAAAGCCTGCTGCAACAACTCACCGCCGAACGGGCCAAACTGCTCACCGAAATCACTGGGCAAATTCGGCAATCACTCGATCCAGAGCACATCCTCAGCGTTTCGGTAGAAGGCGTGCGCACCATGCTCAAAACCGATCGAGTCCTGATCTACCGCTTCAGCCCCGACTTTAAGAGTGGTAAGGTCATGGCCGAAGCGGTAGGAGAGGGCTGGATCAGAGGGCTAGGGCAAACCATCTACGATCCGCTCACTCCAGGGTCGATCGAGCGTTACAGACTCGGCAGAGTTTCGATGGTGGAAAATCTGGAGCAGGCAGGGCTATCCCGCTGTCACTGCGAAATTTTAGAACGGCTGGAAGTGAAAGCCAACCTAGTCGCGCCAATTTTAGTTGGAGACGAGTTGCTGGGCTTGCTGTGCGCTCATCAGTGTTCTCGTCCGCGCAGTTGGGATAGTAGTGAAATTGAGTTAATTCAGCAGCTTTCCACCCAAATTGGCTATGCCCTGTCTCAGGCAAAACTGCTGCAACAGCAACAGGCAATTGCTGAACAAGAGCGTCAGATTAACCAAATCGTGTCGCGGATGCGGGCATCGCTGGAGCCGAAGTTGATTTTCGGAACGGCTGTTAGAGAGATCAAAGCCGCCCTCCGTGTCGATCGAGCGCTCGTGTTTCAATTCGATGAAAACTGGCAGGGAACCATTGTGGCAGAAGCCGTGGAACCGGGATGGATGGCGGCACTGCAAGTCCAAATTTTTGATCCCTGTTTTGCGGGTAAATACGTTGAACAATACAAACAAGGACGGGTGAAAGCCACCGCCAATATTCATGAGGCAGACCTGACAGAATGCCACCTGAAACAGCTAGAACCCCTTCAGGTGAAAGCGAATCTCGTCGCACCCATTCTCTTCCAGGACGAATTACTTGGCTTGCTGATTGTGCATCAATGTTCTACCCCTCGCAACTGGCAAGAAACCGAAATTAGCTTTGTGCGGCAGATTGCCATTCAACTCGGTTTTGCTCTAGAGCAAGCCGCCCTGTTTACCCAAAAAGAACAGTCCCGTTTTGAGGCAGAAACCCTCTCGGAAGAACAGCGCCGCCAAAAAGAAAACTTGCAGCTTCAGCTATTAGGGCTGCTCAGCGATGTGGAAGGCGCATCTCAAGGCGACCTCACCGTGCGGGCTGACGTAACCGCAGGTGACATTGGCACCGTTGCCGACTTCTTTAACTCCATCATTGAAAGCTTGCGGCAGATTGTAACTCAGGTGAAACAGTCTGCCCAGCAGGTGAACAGTGCGCTAGGCGAAAACGAAGACGCGATTCGGCAATTGGCAGACGACGCTATGCAACAAGCTCAAGAAACCACCCTCACGCTCAATTCGGTCGAGCAAATGATGAACTCCATTCAGCTTGTCGCAGAACACGCGCAGGAAGCCGCTCAAATTGCCCGCAGTGCCTCAACCACGGCAGAAACAGGAGGAGCCGCGATGGATCGAACCGTCCACAATATTCTCAGCCTGCGCGAAACGATCGGCGAAACCGCCAAGAAGGTGAAACGGCTCGGCGAATCTTCGCAGCAAATCTCCAAAGTGGTTTCGTTGATTAACCAAATTGCCCTGCAAACCAATCTGCTTGCCATTAACGCTGGCATCGAAGCAGCCCGCGCCGGTGAAGAAGGGCAAGGCTTCGCGGTCGTTGCCGAAGAAGTTGGTGAACTGGCTGCCCGCTCTGCCGCCGCCACCCACGAAATCGAAGAAATTGTTTCCACAATTCAACGCGAAACTACTCAGGTGGTAGAAGCGATGGAGCAAAGCACCGCTCAAGTTGTGGAAGGCACACATCTCGTCGAATCTGCCAAACTTAGCCTCAACCAAATCCTTGCCGTCTCGCGCCAAATCGATGACCTCGTGCAGTTTATTTCCAGCACCACCGTCTCCCAGGTAGAAACCTCCACCGCAGTTGCCCAACTGATGCGACAAGTGAGCCAAGTTTCTGAGCGCACCTCAGTTTCCTCCTACCAAGTTTCGCAAGCCATCCGACAAACCGTTGCAATCGCCCAAGATTTGCAAGCTTCGGTTGGCACATTTGAGGTGGGAGAGGAGTAGGTGAGGATGGGTGAATGGGGGAATGAGTGAATGGGGGATGGGGAGGTAAACAACCTGATTGACTTCTCACTCCCCACCTCCTCCACCCATCTACCTCCTCCACCCATCTACCTCCTCCACTTTCCATTCCGCTCTTGCCCTCTACCTCCGGCTGGCTTATGTCTCAGGATAAGGAACTCGAAATTCAGCTTCAATTTCTCGATGAAGCTTTGGACTACCTCAGCACGCTGGATTCAGCTTTATTAGGGCTGACCAGCAGCGGCATTGATGTTGACAAAATGAATGCGGCCCTGAGATCGGCTCACTCGATTAAGGGTGGCGCTGGCATGATGGGCTTTCAAACCTTGAATGAATTGGCGCACCGCCTAGAGGACTCGTTCAAAGTGCTCAAAGTTCAGCGGCAAACGATTCAGCTAGATTCACAGTTAGAACAATTGCTGATGGCTGGAGTAGACTGTTTGCGGCAAACGGTTTACTGGCAACGGCAACAACTTGGCATCGATCCTGATTGGCTGTCTCATCATGCTTACCCAATCTTTGAGCAACTTTATCAGCGACTCGGAGAACCCACTGCCGAGGATGCTCAGTCGATTTTATCACCAGAAGAAGGGCAGGAAATTATCCCGCTGCTGTTTCAAACCGAAGTGGAGGGCTGTTTGAAGCGGCTAGAGACGGTACTAGACACTCACGATCCACGACTGCGCGAAGAAGTCGAAATTTTGACGCAGGAATTAGGCGGCTTGGGCGAAATGCTGCAACTGACTGCGTTTACGCAACTCTGCCAATCGATTGCGGCACATCTAATCGCCCATCCTGATCAAACCCGTTGGGTTGCAGAACAGGCGCTCTACACATGGAGACAATCTCAGGCGCTCATTTTGGCAGGCAACTGGGAAACTCTACCGAATCAATTAGAGGAGAGTCTATTTAACGCCACAACTATCGTTACGGATACAGAAGTTGTCCCTCAAGAATTTGCCACCCAGAACGGTGCTGTAGATATTTTGGTATCTGAGCCAAATAACGCTGAGCCAAATAACGTTGAGCTAGTTGACCCACCCACATCGCCGCCAACCGAGCCACAGGTTGCGATGCCGAAAGAGCCACAGATTCAAGCACCAGAAGTTCAAGTCCCGCAAGTTCAGGTCATTCCTTCTACCAAGGTGACTCCAGAACCTGCCATCGCTCAAGCGCAAACCAACTTCCGGATGCCCGATCCTCAGCCTGTTAGCAACGCCATTCCAACGGATGTAGATAACACGGTGCGGGTTCCGGTGAAACAACTGGATCAATTAAATGATCTGTTCAGTGAATTGGTGATTGAACGCAATGGATTAGAGCTACATTTGAAGCGCCTACGCGGTTTAGTCCAAACTTTGAGCCATCGCGTCAAGATTTTAGAAGAATCTAACGCACAACTGCGAGATGCATATGACAAAGTTGAAACGCAAACACCTGAACAGCCAGCGACGAATCCATTTGCCATCATTCGAGCCACTTATCCCGATCATCTCAATCCTCTAAAAGACGGGCGTAATCAAGAATTTGATGCGCTAGAAATGGATCGATACAATCCGCTGCATCTGCTGTCGCAAGAAGTGATGGAAACGATTGTGCAGGTGCAAGAAGTAACCAGCGACATTGAGCTAGGGTTAGATGATGCTGATCAAACGACTCGTGAACTCAACAAAACCTCACGGCAACTACAAACCCGGCTAACTCAGGTGCGGATGCGTCCGTTCTCGGATATTACCAACCGTTTCCCCAGAGCATTACGCGAACTGTCACTGCAACATCAAAAGCCCATTCAGCTTAAAGTTCAGGGCGAACAGTTGATGATCGACCGCAACATTCTAGAAGCCTTGGGCGAACCGCTAATGCACTTGCTGCGAAATGCGTTTGATCACGGCATCGAGAAGCCGGAAGTGCGCAAACAGCAAGGCAAACCAGAACAAGGGCTGATTCAAATTCAGGCAGTGCATCGGCAAAGCCGCACCGTTATTACCGTCAGCGATGATGGGGCAGGCATCCCGATTGAAAAAATCCGCAGTCGCGCTCGCCAAATGGGGTTAGACGAGGTGCTGCTTGCCGCCGCCAGTGACGAAGAACTGCTGTCGCTGATTTTTGAACCTGGTTTCAGCACCAGCGATCAGGTCACAGCGCTGTCAGGGCGGGGGGTTGGCATGGATGTCGTGCGCGATCGGCTGAAGCAAATTCAGGGCGAAGTCACCGTATCAACACAAGCCGGAAAAGGCACAAAATTCACGCTTTCTGTGCCCTTTACGCTGTCAATTGCGCGAGTTTTAATTGCCGAAAGCCGAGGAATGCTGCTTGCTTTCAGCACCGACGCCATCGAAGAAATTTCTGTGGTGCAACCCGACCAAATTTTTTCAACGGCAGGCAGCCAAGCCTTCAACTGGAACGGCACCATGGTGCAGCTCATTCAACTCTCGCAATGGCTCAACTTCCATCGACCCTTTCAGCCCGAAAGTCTGGAAACCCCCGCCGCAATTGGTTTACCGACTGTGCTGCTGCTCAGTCAAGGCAGCCAATGGGTCGGGATGCAGGTTGAGCGCTGTTGGGGTGAACAGGAAGTGGCGGTTCGGCAAGTAGAAGGCGGATTGCCGCTGCCTGCGGGCTTCAGTAGTTGCACCATTTTGGGCGATGGGCGGGTGGTTCCGCTAGTAAACGTGACCGAGTTGCTGCACTGGATTGCAAGCTGCGAACGTATAACCCTCGACTCAGAATTGCTGCTACGCGCCGCCCATCGCTTCCCGGCCCAACTGCCCGCCCAATTATCTGCCCAACTGCCTACCCAACTGCCCACTCAACTGCCTCCGTCTCTGCCGCCTATTCCAACCACTGAAGCTCAGCCCACTGTGCTGATTGTTGACGACTCAATCAACGTCCGACGGTTTCTGGCACTGACGCTGGAGAAGGCTGGATATCAAGTGGCACAAGCCAAAGACGGACAGGATGCTATCGACAAACTCTCTGCCGGACTCACCGTTCGAGCTGTGATTTGCGACATCGAAATGCCGCGAGTCGATGGCTACGAATTTCTAGCCAGAGTGAAATCGATGCCAATGCTGAAAGAAATTCCGGTAGCGATGCTTACCTCTCGCAGCGGAGAAAAACATCGCCGCTTAGCCATGAGCCTCGGAGCAACCGCCTACTTCTCGAAGCCTTACAACGAGCAAACCCTCCTACAAACGCTAGAAAAAATGATCGACCTCACGCCTGCCGTCTCGTGATCCCTGTTTTCCCCGATGCCACTCAAAAAGGCGACCGTGTATATACCCGTTGGAGATCCCCCCTACCCCCCTTCCGAAAGGCTACGGTGTACACACAAGTCGAGCGATCCCCCCTAACCCCCCTTCAAAAAGGGGGGAACCGAACCCAAAATGGCTTG
>JAAUQT010000284.1 GCA_012033495.1 Cyanobacteria bacterium RM1_2_2
CCTGCTACCAAGTGAGAGCCGTGCAACTCACCGTGCGCACCAGCCCAACCGTCAGCTCATCAGCCTTGGGGGTTTATGGAGCCGGGTCGATCGTTTATGCCACCCATAACCCGCCCCGCGAGCAAACCTCCGTTGGAGATGGTCGGATTTGGGTCGCAGTGAATGCTCCGAATGGCACAGGCTGGATGGCTCGCACTGGCCCAAACGGTATTGGAGAGAACGCCGTGCGCCTCGCTGATACAGAGTGTGGAACATAGCAACGGAGTGAAAAAGTGAATTTTTATACTGCGCTTATCAGATCGCCATTTTGGGGTTTGTGTCGCAGGTGACTTTACATGACAGGAAATCTAGCGGTTAATCACAGAAGACTCCTGTCCTAGAGAAAGCTTCCTGCTGAGTTACCCATACCCCCGGAGGGCAAGAACCATGCAGACCGTAGATAATCTCCAGAATTTCGACAATCAAAATATTCGTACCGAAGACGACCGCACCGGACTAAGCATCGAAACCTTGCGCCGCGCCATGGCCGACAACCTACGCTATATTCAGGGGCGCTTTCCGTCGATTGCTTCCAAAAATGACCTATACATGGCACTCGCCTACACCGTGCGCGACCGTCTCCTACAGCGCTGGCTCAGCACCCAACAGGTCTACCTCAACAAAGACACGCGGGTTGTTTGCTACCTGTCGGCTGAGTTTTTGGTCGGGCCTCACCTTGGCAACGCGCTGATCAACTTGGGCATCTATGATCAAGTGCGCAAGGCAGTGGAAGAATCAGGGTTAAACCTCACCGAACTGATGGAGCAAGAAGAAGAACCCGGACTGGGCAACGGCGGTCTCGGACGGTTGGCTGCCTGCTACATGGATTCTTTATCGAGTTTGGAAGTGCCTGCCATCGGCTATGGCATTCGCTATGAGTACGGCATTTTCGATCAGGAAATCCGTGACGGCTGGCAGGTTGAAATCACCGACAAATGGCTGCGCTATGGCAACCCCTGGGAAATTGCTCGCCCGGAAGCCGCGATGGAAGTTAAATTTGGCGGCCGCACCGAGTCCTATATGGATGCTCAGAACAACTATCGGGTGCGTTGGGTTCCCCATACCGTTATCGTTGGTGTGCCTTACGACACGCCGATTCCCGGCTACAAAGTTAACACCGCTAACACCATGCGGCTCTGGAAGGCAGAAGCCCCCGAATCTTTTGATTTTGATGCCTTCAACAAAGGTGACTACTATGGTGCAGTGGCTTCCAAAGTCACCTCCGAAACCGTCTCTAAGGTGCTCTATCCCAACGACGAGCAATTGCAAGGGAAAGAACTGCGCCTGCAACAGCAGTATTTCTTCGTTTCCTGCTCGCTCCAAGACGTTATCCGGGTGCATTTGCGGTCTGGTCGCTCCATCGACACCCTCCACGAGAAATTCGCGCTGCAAATGAACGACACCCACCCGTCGATTGCCGTCGCTGAACTGATGCGGCTGCTGCTTGATGAGCATCAAATCGACTGGGACAAGGCATGGAGCATCACCCAAGCCACCCTGTCCTACACCAACCACACGTTGCTGCCCGAAGCGCTAGAACGCTGGTCGCTAGGCTTGTTTGGCAGCATGTTACCCCGCCATCTCGAAATCATCTACGAGATCAACAGCCGATTCATGAATCAGGTGCGGATCAAATTTCCAGATGACACTGAGCGGATGCGCCGGATGTCGATCATTGACGAAAGTGGAGACCGCTATGTGCGGATGGCTCACCTTGCCAGCGTCGGCAGTCACGCGATCAATGGCGTTGCCGCACTGCACACCGAACTGCTGAAAGAAACAACGCTCCATGACTTCTACGAAATGTATTCAGAGCGATTCACCAACGTTACCAATGGGGTTACTCCGCGTCGCTGGGTAGTTCTGAACAACACGCGCCTAACGCAACTGATCACCAGCAAAATTGGTGACGGCTGGATTACGCACCTTGACCAACTCCGGCAGTTAGAGCAATTTGTCGAAGATCCAGGCTTCCGGCATGAATGGCGCAATATTAAGCGGGCAATCAAAGAAGACCTGTCGGCTCAAATTTTGCGCAAAACCGGAATCACCGTCAATCCAGATACACTGTTTGACATTCAGGTAAAACGGATTCACGAATACAAACGGCAACACTTGAATGTATTGCACATTATCACGCTATACAACCGCATCAAGCAGAACCCGGATATCGACATTCAATCTCGCACCTTCATTTTTGGCGGTAAAGCAGCCCCCGGCTACTACATGGCGAAGCTGATCATCAAGCTGATCAACTCAGTTGCCGAAGTGGTGAACAGCGACACAGATGTGCGAGATCGGCTTAAGGTAGTCTTCATGCCCGACTACAACGTCACCAACAGCCAAAATGTTTATCCTGCGGCTGACCTCTCCGAGCAAATTTCAACCGCCGGTCTGGAAGCTTCTGGCACAGGCAATATGAAATTCTCGATGAACGGGGCCCTGACCATCGGCACACTGGACGGCGCAAACATCGAAATTCGTCAGGAAGCCGGCGAAGAGAACTTCTTCCTGTTTGGACTGACTGCCGATGAAGTGGTGAACCTCAAAAACAGCGGCTACCGTCCGTGGGAATATTACGAGTCCAATGCCGAACTGAAGGGCGTGATCGATCGGATCAGCAGCGGTCACTTCTCGCGGGGTGACTACAACCTGTTCAAGCCGCTGACCGACAAGCTGCTTCAGCACGACCCTTTTATGCTGATGGCTGATTACCAGTCCTACATTGAATGTCAGGCGCGGGTCAGCGAAGCCTATCGCAACGCCGAGCACTGGACACGCATGTCTATCTTCAACACCGCTCGGATGGGTAAATTTTCCTCCGATCGCTCCATCCGCGACTACTGCCGCGATATTTGGAAAGTTGAACCTGTGAAGGTAGCGCTGCCTGATTATGATCAGACATCTGCGATGTTGAAGATTGAGAAGTAGGGGATAGGTGAATGGGTGGATGGGTAAATGGATGGGTGGAAGATTCTCTTACCTCCCCCATCCTCTCCACCTTCTGCCCTCTGCCCTCTGCCTTCTCTCTCCCTCCCTATTCTCAGAAATTGGTGTATCTTAAAAAGCACGTTCGTTGATAAGCCACCATTATGCTGAATCACAAAGAGCCTAGTTTTCTGGGAGATAATCAATCGGTCGCTTCGCTCGTTGCACAATTACATAATTACTTTAAGAATACTTATTCTCATTTCAAGTCTGAGCGAAGCACGGTGGTTAGCCGTTTGGATGCTGTGGACGGTGAGGAAGAGCAGGAATTGCTCAAGGAATTACGCAAAATTGATACAGAACTATCGCTGTTTGGATCGCTCAGCGACGCGCTTTCGATCGCCGATCGGTTACTGCACGCCCGTAGTGTGATGAATGAATTGGGTTTAAATAGCGAAATTTATACGGTACATCATGACGAATCGAAGCAGTTGAACTCATGAGCCTGAAAATCTACTTCCTCCGGCACGGCGAAACCACTTACAGTCAAACAGGGGGCTATTGCGGCATTCTTGACCCTGAGTTGACGGCTGAAGGGCACGAGATGGCACAGGACTTTGCTGAAGCATATCAATCTGTGCCGTGGAATGCGGTGTATTGCAGCCCGATGAAGCGTACAATTGCGACGGCTAAGCCGCTGTGTGATGCGGTTAGTCTGACCCCGCAGTTGCGCGATGGGCTAAAAGAAATTCACTATGGTGAATGGGAAGGCAAAACTCAAGCGGATGTAAAGGAAAATTTTAGTGAAGACTATGTGCAATGGCTAACCGAACCTGCCTGGAATCCGCCGACAGGTGGCGAAACTGCTGTCCAGATTGCGAGTCGTGCTTCACTGGTGATCACCGAAATTCAACAAAACTGTGCTGATGGCAATGTGTTGGTTGTGTCGCACAAAGCCACGATTCGCGTTCTGCTGTGCAGTTTGCTGGGCATTGATTTAGGACGCTACCGCGATCGAATTGATATGCCCGCTGCTTCGATTAGCGTCGTGAAGTTTGATATTCATGGCCCGATGCTGCAAATTTTGGGCGATCGTTCCTACATGAGTGCGGCTCTGCGCGAGCGTCCCGGAACCTAGAGGGTTTCAAGAGATAAGCGGTGCTAAAATTTCCCTAGTGTTTTGATCCTCAATTAGCGTATTCTCATCTCAATAGAGATTTCCTTTTCCCAAGGTTTGAGGGTTTGAACGTAACGCAACCTATGGCAACCATCGCTTATCTTGGCCCACCTGGAACCTTTAGTGAAGCAGCCGCAATTGCCTATGGTGGTTCCCACGCCCAATATTTACCCTTAACCAGTATGCCTGCTGTCGTCACTGCGATTGAAACCGGCATCGCGTCAGTGGGGGTATTACCGATCGAGAATGCCTTAGAAGGCAGCGTCACCACCACGCTCGACTTGCTGATTCACGAAACCGATTTACAAATTTGTGGCGAAACGGTGATTCCCATTCGCTTATATTTGGTCGCGCAAGCCGGGCTAAGCTTACCTGAAATTAAAGTTCTGTATGCCCATCCTCAGTCGTTAGGGCAAAGCCGCCGCTTTGTAGAACGCTGTCTGCCTGGTGTTGAAACGTTTGCCTCTCTCAGCAACAGTGCTGCTCCCACTGAAGCCCTCGCAGACAAGCGACCTGCCGCCGCCATCAGCACCTTCCAAGCCGCCAAGCTGACCGGAGCCAACATCCTCGCCCATGACATCCAAGATCGAGCCAACAACGTCACCCGCTTTATTGCCCTCGGTCGAGAGCGTTGTTCACCCACAGGCGACGATAAAACCAGCTTTTGCTTTGGCTTCCACGAAGATCGGGCCGGAACGTTGGTCGGCGCGTTGGAAGAACTGGCGCGAGCAGGCATCAATATGACCAAACTAGAGTCGCGCCCCTCCAAAGAAGTGCTCGGGCAATACATTTTCTGGGTTGACATCAACGGACACCAACACGACGCTCATGTGATCCAAGCGCTCGAAAAAATTGCTGCCAAAACCGATTTACTGAAAGTCTGCGGCAGCTATCCACGATATGTTAAGGCTGAAGGTAATTTGTAGGGCAGAAGGCAGAAGGCAGAAGGCAGAAGGCAGAAGGCAGAAGGCAGAAGGCAGAAGGCAGAAGGCAGAAGGA
>JAAUQT010000285.1 GCA_012033495.1 Cyanobacteria bacterium RM1_2_2
CCTACCTCATCGGACGGCGCGCGTCGAGGCATTTTTTGTGGGCCGCTTCTCGTCGTTGCTGGAGCGGGTTCGGGCAAAACACGCGCACTCACTTATCGAATTGCTAATCTCGTCCTGACGCATCGGGTTGATCCCGAAAATATTTTGGCGGTGACGTTCACCAACAAAGCAGCGCGGGAAATGAAAGAGCGGATCGAGAAACTGTTTGCGGAACAAGAAGCGCAAGCACAGCACGGCAAGCCACTGGAATCGCTCTATCCGGTGGAGCAGACACGCCTTAAATCACAGGTTTATAAGCAAGTCACCAAAAATCTTTGGATTGGCACCTTTCACGCGCTCTGTTCACGGATTTTGCGGTTCGATATTGAGAAATATCAAGGCGCGAATGGGCGACGCTGGAATCGCAATTTCTCGATTTTAGATGAATCAGACGCGCAAGGGTTGATTAAGCAATTGGTGGTTGGCGCAAATTTGGATGACAAGAAGTTTGAGCCGCGATCGGTGCGCTATGCCATCAGTAACGCCAAAAATCAGGGCTTGTCGCCAGAAGAATTTGAGCGAGAACAGGGAAACTATCGTGGTCGGGTAATTGCCGATATCTATGCTCAATATCAAGAGGCGTTAGCCAGCAACAACTCGCTAGATTTTGACGATTTAATTCTCGTGCCCGTGCAGTTATTTCATCAAAATAAACAGGTTTTAGATTATTGGCATCGACGTTTTCGCCACATTCTAGTCGATGAATATCAGGACACAAACCGAACGCAATATGATTTCATTCGGCTACTCGTAACAAATGGCATTCACTCAAGCCAGTTTAATGATTGGAATTATCGCTCGGTTTTTGTAGTCGGAGATGCAGATCAGTCGATTTATTCGTTCAGAGCCGCAGATTTCACGATTCTGATGGGCTTCCAGGATGATTTTGGCGACGGTTTACCAGATGACGACACCCGCACGATGGTGAAATTAGAGGAAAATTACCGCTCGACTGAAAATATCCTGCAAGCCGCGAATGAGCTAATTGAAAATAACACAGAGCGGATCGACAAAATTTTGCGGGCAACTCGCGGCGAAGGAGAATCCATCTACTGCTATCGGGCGGAAGATGAAACCGCTGAAGCCAACTTTGTGATCGGTCAAATTCGTCAAGCCGAACTCACTAATCCTGAGCTAAATTGGGGCAGTTTTGCGATTTTGTACCGCACGAATGCTCAATCTCGCGCTTTTGAAGAAATTCTGGTGCAGTATGGCATTCCGTACACGGTGGTGGGCGGGCTGCGGTTCTATGATCGGCGAGAGGTGAAAGATGTGCTGGCTTATCTGCGAGTGATTGCGAATCCAGATGACACGATTAGCCTCAAGCGCATTATCAACACCCCTCGACGCGGTATTGGCAAAGCCACCATTGATCGATTAGAAGCGGCTGCCTCTCAACTTGGCGCATCGCTTTGGCAAACCTTGAGTGATGAAACGTTGATTCAAACAGTAGCCGGAAGATCGGCGAAACCTGTCATTGCTTTTGCCCAAATGCTGCAACATTGGCAGCAACAGGTTGATGAATTGCCTGCATCACAAATTGTGCAAGGAATTTTGGATGATTCTGGATACATTCAAGACTTTAAGCAGCAAGGCACGGATGAAGCCACAGAGCGCCTCCAGAACGTACAGGAACTCTACAACGCAGTTCTGCAATTTGAGGAAAGTAACGAGGAATCGAACCTGTCGCTGTTTCTAGCCAATGCCTCTCTCGCGTCCGATCTAGACAACTTGCAGGAGCAGCAGCAAGCCAAAGTTTCGTTGATGACGCTGCATTCTTCAAAAGGTTTAGAGTTTCCGGTGGTGTTTCTGGTGGGTTTAGAGCAGGGGCTTTTCCCCAACTACCGCTCTTTGGAAGACCCGAAATCGTTGGAGGAAGAGCGGCGGCTGTGCTATGTGGGCATTACCCGCGCCAGAGAGCGGTTGTTTATCAGCTATGCCCGCGAACGGCGGCTGTACGGCAACCGGGAGCCAGCCAGCCCGTCTCTGTTTTTAAGCGAGTTGCCTGCGGAATTGCTGTTGAGCAACAGTGCATCTGCCATTCCCAAACGGATGACGACTCAAATTCGAGAAATTAAGCGTCAGACAACGCACCTCCCCAACACGCACGAAAACGACTGGAGCGTTGGAGATCAAGTCATGCACAAAGGGTTTGGCGTGGGCGAAGTGACCCATATTTTTGGGGCGGGCAACAAAATTTGTTTGGCGATCAAATTTCCCAGCCTCGGACGAAAAATTATTGATCCTAGGATTACGCCTCTGCAACGGGTAGATTGAGATAAACATTTTTTAAGAAATTCTTTAAGAAATTCTTTAAGAAACTGTTTGAGATGTTTGGGATCAACTCGGCGGCTTCACACAGTAGGCTGGATCGGGCGTTCTTGTACCGCAGATTCTAGAGTTTTGGGGAGAAATGTTGCTCACTGTTTTGCCAGCAACCACCCGCACCGGAAGCGGATCATTGCTTGTTTCTGAGCGGGTGTGGTAGAGAAAAGCGTCCCGAACATTGCCAGTTGTGCCGTCTCGCAACGCGCCAGCCCGATAGCTGAAGATGTAGTATTCTCCAGGTCTGATTGTCATTCTGAATGTGCGTTGATTGGCTTCGGCTTCAATGCAGCTTAGCAAGTAATAGTTTTGGGTTGACTGGGCACAAACCGTCAGGGCGGGCAGTTGATCGGATGGGTAGGAAAGCGTTCCTTCAAGCGTTCCAAATTCTGATGAGTTTGTTGAATGATTAGTTGCTTCAGACCTTTCCCTAGACGTAGTCTCAGAAGTTGCTTGAGAATTCAAAGCCTCCTGATTTGGAATAGTATTAGACGTTATGGTTAGATTGTATTCACCCTGCTCTTCCTGTTGGTAAGCGTTGACAATGACGGTGTAAGTTCCGTTTTGCGGTAAGGTGATCGTAATTTGTGAATCTTGGCTACCAGTTATCGCGTCGTCGTTCTCCGCAATGATGGTTTGATTTGGATCAACTAGAATTAAATATGGATCAAAATCCGTACTCGCCAACGTCATCACCACTTGCTGCCCAGCTTGCCCGTCAAAGGTGTATTCGTCATACAGCGTTTGATCAATTTGCAGGACGGCATCTCCGGGAGCAAGGGTGCTTTCTTCCTCTAAAATCATGACCCTCTCAGACTGCTCTGGACTTGGGGCAGCAGGACGGGGAAGCGGAGGAGATTCAGTCGGGCGACGAACTACGGGATTTCTGAGAGCAGGGGCAGCCTGCGCGGTGTAGCCAGTCTCGACCAAAAACTCGCGTAGCCTAGCAAAAAACTGCTGTCGATCCTCTGCCTGATAAATTTGCTCTAACCGTTGCCATCCGTCCTCAGCTTCATCTAACAAATGTTTATTGGCGAGGTAGGCGGCTAAAATGCCTTTCACGTCTGCTCCCTGCCGATTTGCTTCGGTGTAACGCTGCCACCATTTGAAGGCATCATCGTAGACTTGCTTCGGGTAGTTGCGCGTCACGTTGATCATTTCACCGTCGCGGTATTGCCAAATCCGAATTGGCAAGCCTGAATCAGCAAAGCTGCCAAACGCATAGGCAAAACGACTGTCGTAATGAATCAATTCGGGTGTGCCGTCTCCATCTAGATCTTGTCGGCGGGTTGCGCCCTGCCCCTCACCCCACAAATGCTGAATAGAGGTGTACTGTTCAGCTTGAGGATCATACTGGAAAATCAACGATGAAGCGCAGCAGTGCGCACCACCGCTGGAAAAGTCTACAATCACTTCGGGTTCGCCATCGCCGTCTAAATCCTGTATCGCAAACACATCCTCATCCTGACGGCACAGCCCTTCCCCCGACAAAACTGCGTCAAAGGCAACCTGCCCTTCTCGCGTGATTTTCAACCGAGGTGCTTCAACGCAAGCCTGTCCCGGCTGATCAGAATATTCTGCCTTCACTGTGCCAAACTCCACAGAACGAGTTGCGGCTGTTGCCTGAGGAGCCATGACAATTGCAGCAGCAGCAATCACCAGACCCACCCAGAAGTTGGCTATGAACGTGGCAGAAAAAGTGGTCGGAAAAGTGGCGGAAAAAGTCATGAACGAACGAAGCTTGGCTGACGGATCAAGTTTTTTCATCAAACACTTACCTCATGCTTGCCTTGTGACTTGCCTGATTGAAGCCTGATTAAAGCCTGATTGAAGCCTTATGCTGGCCTCATTCAGGAGCAGCCTGATTTCAAAAATCCTGGATACCCTTTGATATCCACGACCAGTCGAAATTGGCGCAAAGATAGCACGCCACCCTAACCCAGCGCTTCCTTTAAGGCATACACGACCTGTTTTTGCTGATCGGGAGGCAGTTCAGGAAACATCGGCAAAGATACCACTTCATGCGCCACCTGTTCCGCCACCGGGAATTGCCCGACGCCAAAGCCAAGCGACTGATAAACAGGCTGGAGATGTAGCGGCACAGGATAGTAAACCATTGTGCCGACTCCTTGCTGCTGTAGCTGTTGGCGCAGGTGATCTCGAAACGCTGCCGGTCGGTCAGGATTTGCCTCACCGCTGGGCGAAACGACTCGAATCGTGTACTGATTCCAAACGCTTTGCCCCCCCTCAACCCAGCTTGGACGAACCACAGGCATCGCTGCCAACCATTGCTCATAGCGGTCGGCAATGGCCTGTCGTTGGGCATTCCATGAGTTGAGGTAGCGCAGTTTGGTGAGCAGCACAACGGCTTGGATTGCATCTAACCGGCTGTTGATGCCAATCTCTTCATAAACATAGCGCTGGCGCTGTCCGTGATCACGCAGTTTCCGCAGTTGGGCGGCTAGCGCTGGGTTGCTGGTGGTAATCGCTCCGGCGTCCCCGCAGGCTCCCAGATTTTTGGTGGGATAGAAGCTAAAACAACCCAGATGCCCAATGCTGCCCACGGTTTTGCCGTCCCACATAGCTCCAGTTGCTTGAGCGCAGTCTTCGATCACCCAAAGCTGGTGAGTTTGGGCAATCTGCATCACTCGCGTCATGTTCATGGGCTGCCCAACAAATGCATGCCGGAATGATGGCTTTGGTACGCTCGGTGATGGCAGCTTCTA
>JAAUQT010000286.1 GCA_012033495.1 Cyanobacteria bacterium RM1_2_2
CGAGCAGGGTGGGGATCATCAGGACGCCGAACCAGCCGATGTAGAGGCGGTTGTCGGTGGAAGTGACCCAGTTGCAGAACTGCTCCCACAGGTTTGCGCTTTCGCGCCGCTGTAAGGTGGTAGTCATAATTGATGAGTGCTTTATCTATGAAGGTTTTGGATGTATCGGGTGAATTGCTCACCCATGTAAATAAGATTAAAGGAAGTGTTGAGGTTTGTAAAGGTCTGTACGGAAATCTCTCCCCTTCTACAGGTTTTCTTCACAATTTGAAGGAATTACGCCGGGGTCATCCGGGTGGCCAGTTCATCTTCCGCCCCCCTAAGATGTGCAAATGCAGATGGTATACCGTTTGTCCGCCATCTTCACCTGTATTAATCACAACGCGATAGCCCTTCTCCAGTCCAAGCTGGTCGGCAACTCGCTTAACAGTTAGTAACAAATGTCCCATGAGGGCGTGATCTTTGGATTCAGCATCCGCAAGCTTGGCAATCGGCTGTTTGGGCACCACGAGAACATGGACAGGAGCTTGCGGCGTAATATCTTTGAACGCTAAGCAAAGGTCATCTTCGTACACAATATCTGCCGGAATTTCGCGGCGGATAATTTTGCCAAAAATGGTGTCGGTTGTCTCACTCATAAAAGTCGTCCCCAGAAGTTGTCCACAGCAGTTTACAAAATTAAATTTCAGTTGGGATGGTTTGCTGCAATTCTATAAGGGAGAGGACTGTTGGCGCTAATCTAGAGGGACGTTAACCCAACAAAACCAAAGCGTTTTGAGCACGGAAACACGGCGCCGCGTAGGTCATCTCATTTTTTGATGAGTGCTTAAGCTCTCTAGCAGCAAACAGCGGTGGAGGGCTTTTTTGTGGGCTAATGGATAATCTCTGGCTTAGAAAGCTTTATTTGCCTAACAAACCTATTTGCCTAACAAACCTATTTGCTTAACAGAACATACACGCCATCCCAATCGTCCGCTGGAGGATGCATCAGACATTCGTAGGCTCGATCGCGCTGTAGTTTAACCGAGCGATCGGTTGGGCGTACCTGTTGCGCCAGATCAAAGTAATGGATGGCTTGCTGGAAGTCACGGGACAGATATGCTTCGCGTCCAGATTGGTAAAGGTGAATAAAATTTTCGGTCATCGGGTCAAGCGGCTGACTACGATCACCAATCAGTTCATAAATCCGAATTGGCTTCGATTTGCCCTTCACACAGATTCGATCCAGTTCGCGTACCCAAATTTGATCCTGACAGGGTTGATAAGTAAATTCGCTCAGCACAATATCGCAGCCATACTCCTTCGTCACCCCTTCCAACCGCGAGCTAATGTCTACACCATCTCCAATTACGGTGTAATCCATGCGTTTCTGAGAGCCGATGTTGCCAGAAACCACCTCACCTGAACTGATGCCAATCCCAATGCGGATCGGGGGCTGATGGGGGCGATTTCGGTTGAATTCAGCCAAACGGCGGCGCATATCCAACGCAGACTGTACTGCCTTCCAAGCGTGGGTTTCAATCGGCAGCGGTGCCCCAAAAACTGCCATCAGCGCATCGCCAATAAACTTATCGAGCGTGCCGCCAAAGTCAAATACAGCTTCCACCATTGTCTCGAAGTAGGTGTTTAGCAGCATCACCACCTCCGCCGCTTCCATTTCTTCAGTCAGCGAGGTGTAGCCGCGAATATCGGAAAACAGAATCGAAACTTCTTTGCGTTCGCCAATCATCAGCGCATCATCCCCTAGCGCCATCACCTGTTCAGCGACACCGGGCGTCATGTAGCGATAAAGCGTAGTTTTCATCCGCTTTTCCTGGCTGATGTCTTCCAAAACCACCAGCCCACCCCGCACTTGCCCCTCTGGATTGGTGAGCGGCGAGACAGTCAGATTAATGCTTCGTTCAATGGGCTGAAGGGCAGGTTCTCCGTGAAATTGAGTCAGCAGTAAAGTCTGTTCTGGTACATATTGGCGCGTGCCGTTCTTTAGGCTGTCCTCTAGGCGAAGGCGCAGATTTTCGATGGGGGCAACTTCCCATATGGACTGATGCAACAACTGTTGAGAAACTTCCTTAGCTTGCTGTTCGTCCGCTTTAGCAATGGGGTATCCCAGCAAGACCAAGGCTGCATGATTAATCGTGACAATTTTGCCGTGCATGTCAGTTGAAATGACCGCGTCCGAGAGGCTTTGCAGCATATCTTTTTGATACTGCCGCTCTAACAACACCCCTTCAAAAAGCTGGGCGTTTTCTAGCGCAATGCCCGCCTGAATATTGAAAGCCCGCATAAACTCTTCATCAGAAGCTGTGAAGTAGCCTTGGGTTTTGTTGATCAGTTGCGTCACCCCGATCAACGCGCCGTTTGAATTAAACACAGGCATACAAAGAATGGTGCGCGTTTGATAGCCTGTGCGCTGGTCAACGGTTGAGTCAAAGCGCGGATCTTCGTAAGCATTAGGAATGTTTAAAGTTTGGCCAGTCGATGCCACGTATCCGGCAATGCCTCGGTCAGCCGGAATCCGAATTTCCATCATCGTTTCTCCGCCTGCTGTTGCCACTTTCGACCACAGTTCTTGGCGGTCAGCATCTAACAAAAACAGCGTGCTGCGGTCGGCTTGCATCAGATCGCGAGCTTCTGACATAACGGCTTGCAGCGTAATATCCAGGTTCAGGCTTTGCCCTAGACAGGCCGTTGCCTTCAGCAAGGAAGCTACCCCCCGCTGATTGCGAGCCGCGATGTAGAAAGAATTGCAGCTTTCTAGGATAATTCCCATCGAGTCGGCAAATTCCTGGAAGAGATACTCATCCTGCTGGTTAAACGGCAGTTCGCCTACCTTATTTAGCAACTGCACCACTGCCACAACCTGCTGCTTGGTGTCAAAAATGGGAATACAGAGAATGTTGCGGGTACGGTAGCCTGTTTGCTGGTCGATTTCGCGGTTGAATAGGGGGTGGCTATAGGCATCGGCAATATTGAGACGCGCTCTCGTTTGGGCAACATAGCCAGCAATACTCATCGCAATCGGGACTCGAATTTCTACTGGATGTCCGGTTTCCGCCTGAGCAATTTTTGACCAAAGCTGCTGCTTTTCCTCATCGACTAGAAAAATAGTCGTGCGATCGGCCTGCAAAATTTGCCCGATTTTTAACGTCAATGCTTCTAGAATTTGCTCCAGCATGGTTTCTAGGGCATTGTTATTAATCAGATCAATTGCCCGCAAAAAATGCTCAAACTCGCGGGTAATTTGCTCCAAAAGCTGACGAAACTGATCAATCGGCAGATCTCGAACTCGATCGCTCAAATCACCTTTGCGGTTAACGATTGAAAAAGCTGCCAACATACCATTGCGGGGGCTAGGGACTGTTTCATAACATCGCACAGGGAACAATAGAGAGACTTGAAGAGGGGTCCGTGGTTCGATGTTAAACGCAGCAAGGCTACTTCTGTCTGGGGAATTTCCTGCGATTCCCTGGATTAATTTGCTAATGAGTCAGCTTGCTAAGCGCAATCAAACCAATGCTCAATCCAATCAATTGTGATGCGGCAAACGTTGCACCCTGAGCATACCTGAGTTCGACATCCTCCTGAACCTAAGACTCGTATTCCACCGCTCTCCGAGCGCTATCCAGAGCGCCCAGCAGAAGGGATGCTCGAACTGAGTTGAAACCACCAAAAGACAGCACTACTCCTGGTTATATGCGATTTACGTCATCAGAGACAGTACACATCAGGGTAGTTTTACAATGCTTAACACGTAATATAGCTGTAATGACTTGGATTAGGAGAGAGCAGGAAAGGAACCCCTATATTCCGGTATTATGCGACTAGGTTGTTTAACATAACTCAATAGTCTGCTTAACATAACTCAATAGGAGTATAGCGATTATGCGAGGGGCTGTCATCTATTCCCGCGAGAACCCTGACGATGGCACGACAGCCCCTCGCTTGTCTGGAGGAACGGGTCAGATCCGGCGGATACCGTCAACGTTTAACCGTTAATAGATGACGTGCCCTAGGGTTTAGGGCAGAATTTAGCGGCAAGTTTGCACAAGTTAACCGTTCTGTTGGTGCATTGTCTGAATGACTCGACTATCCTGAATGGTTGTTTACGTTTTAGCGAGAGAAAATTTAGCTATCTTAGGAGGCAAAGAGGGCTTGCGTGAACACGATTGCTAGGGTTTGTGGTGATCCCCTAAATCTCCATACCCTGCGAGAAGCTGCTTCGCGCCTAGAACAAGGGGACTTTGAGAGGCTCCCCAAAATGAGCTTTTTAAGACTCTTTGCACTTTTCCTAAACGGCACTTGCTAATATGGTTTGCTGATCCACCTACCACTACGAGTTGTTTAGAACTAGAATTTTGCTCGTGAGGAAGTTAATTCGCCGTCTGCGCTGTCGTCTCCATATCTGTCTTTGCAATCTATGATGCCGATGATGCCGAAAACCGTTGGTCGCATAAAAAGAATTCTCTTAGGCGCAGGAATTAGCCTATGCTGTGTCGCAGCAATTGAGACTGGGCAAGAGATGGTGAAAGCAATTGACTTGCAGCAAACCCTCCAGCCCCCTACCTCCGTTGAATTGCAATCTCAACCGAACGGAGTTTCGCCCGATCTTGATTTGCGGTTGGGTAGTAGGGCTGAAAATGTCCCAACTCAGTCCGAGAAGGCGGCAGCTCAGTTTTCCCTCCAACGGCAAAAATTAGCGATTAACACAGGATCAGCCGGCGAACCGCGACGAGTTGCCCAGATCCCACCCGCAGAAATGGCAACCAACACTTGGAATGGCGCATCTTTCCCAGTGGAGAACTTTCAGGCATACACCTCTCCATTTGGCTATCGCTCTTCACCTTACGGAGGTTACAGCCAAGAGTTTCACTACGGACTAGATATGGCGGCTCCAGATGGCAGCTACATTCGCAATTTGGTGGGGCGGCAAAGTGGTTGAAGTTTCCGATGACAGCAATTGCGGCACGTCGGTCGTAGTAGAGTCAGGGCCTTGGCTGCATATTATTGCCACATGCAGGGGCATGTCGAAAAAGAGGACGG
>JAAUQT010000287.1 GCA_012033495.1 Cyanobacteria bacterium RM1_2_2
GCAGAAGCAGATGATCATGACCATGATCACGAGTAGAAACCGCAGCGGCAACCGAAGGACAAGTCCCTGATCCCCCATGTTTGGCACAATGCCCAAAATGGCGCTGAGATTGTGACGGTGTTGAGCGAAAATTTGGCGAAACTAGCGCCCGATCAGGCGAGCCTTTATCAGCAAAATGCAGCGGCTCTGTCGCAGCAGTTGGGGCAAATTGACGATTGGATCAAAACCCAAGTTGCCACTGTGCCGGAGGCAAACCGCAAACTGGTCACGACCCATGAAGCGCTCGGCTATTATGCGGATGCCTATGGTTTCGAGTTGGAAGGGGCAATTGAAGGCTTAAGCACTGAAGAAAGACCTTCAGCAGCCCGGCTCACTAGCCTAGTGGAGCAGCTTAAAGCCGCAGAAGTGCCTGCCATTTTTGTTGAAACAACGACGAACCCCAAACTGCTGGAGACGGTTGCTAAAGAAGCTAACGTTGAAGTCGCGTCTCAACCGCTGTTTATTGAAGGGCCGGGCGACGAAGGTACACCTGCCTCTACTTACCAAACCATGCTGACCACCAACACCTGCACCATTGTTGAGTCTTTGGGCGGCAAGTGTGATGCCTCTGCGGTTGCCACAGCCAATTAAGGCGCTCACCCAGATCACTCGGCACTAGAAATGTTTATGCAGCCATCTGTCCCCTCCTTACAGATGTTTTAGACTGAAAGCATTCTCTAAAATCAATGTCGAGTGGCGAGTCAGGAGGGGCTGTGGAGAGTTTGTTGAGTCACTGGAATTTCGATTTGGATACGGTCATCAGCTTGATGTTGGGCATCAGCTTGAGTGCTGCCTGCGGGTTTAGAGTGTTTGTGCCACTGTTGGTGATGAGCGCTGCTGCTGTGATTGGTCACGTGGATTTGCCGACCGAGTTTGACTGGATCGAAACCAACCACGCACTGATTTTGTTTGCAGCCGCCAGCATCCTGGAAGTTGGGGGTTACTATATTCCTTGGTTAGACCATGCGCTAGACGTGCTGTCTACACCGGCCGCAATTCTAGCCGGAACGCTGGTGACAGCCGCTGCAACTGGTTCTGATATGAGTCCGCTGGTGCAATGGACAACCGCACTGCTGGCAGGCGGCGGCGCGGCTGGTCTCACAAAAGGCATGTCGAATATTATGCGGGTGATTTCTACGGCGATTTCGGGCGGGTTAACCAATCCCGTGATTGCGACGATTGAGCTAATCGCAGCCGTCGTCTTGGCATTATTGGCGGTGACTGTGCCTGTGGTGGCAATCGTGCTGGTTATTGGGCTTTGGATTTTTGCCATCCAACGAATTCGCCGATTTTTTGTCCGCAATCGCTCAGAATCACAGCCTGCCGAAGGAATAGCTCCCTAAAGCTGCTTGAGGCATCTAGAGGCTTTGATCGGACTGCTGGATCATTGGGTTACGGAGTGTATAGCGTTACGCATTTAGAGCGTAACATTAAACGGGATGTGAGGGGTCGTGGGCGTACGCCCGGGCTAGGGGTGGAACCCCTACACCCCGTCCTAACCTGAGGCAGTACTGCTATATCAGACTGAATGAAAAGGGTTGACTTTTACAGGAAGTATAGTACATTTGTTTTTAGGTTCACTTGTACTAACCTCCTAGTTCACTTGACGCCTGTTTAATTTTGTTGAACTTACTTCAACCCAAACGTTATGTCACAGCAACTCCATTTGTTTCCAGATGCACCAGTTTTCCCCCTAACTGATGCCCGCTCAGAAACATTACTTGAACAAACTCGTCAACTGTTTCAACACGAAGGTTCAAACGCAGAACTGATGACTCGAATCATGAATGCAATTAACGTTTTGCAGGAGATCTGTGAACACCCTAGTGAGTAGTTAGTTTTTCTTCGTTAATCCTCTCTTTAGTCATATTCTCCATCACAACTCCGGTGCGATCGTCCTTAAAATGGGCGATCGCTTTTTGTCTTACTGCGCGTTTTACCGGTTGCTCTTGATCCTCAAAGCTAGGGGCTGTGATCCATTCCAGCGAGAACCCTGACGATGGCAGCGCGACAGCCTCTGGCTCGTTTTTGAGGGCGGGCGCGATCAGGCGAATGCCGTCAACGGTTGACCCTTCATGTCATGGATGACGCGCCCTAGGATGCCACCACCTGATAGACAAAGCTCAATGTCGTCCAAGCGTTCACATCCAGGGCATAGGTGTCGGCTGGGATGTCGCTAGGCACAGTCGCGCGGCTTGCCTGATGCAAATCTTGTAGAATCGCCTGCACCACCTCTAGCGGGTTCAACAGTGCCGCTACCGGACGGATATCTACCTTTGAGCGCACTTCTGCCTCCAAAGCGTGAAAGGTTTGCGTGAAGGGCGCTCGGCTAAAGATGAGGTAGGTTTCAGTGAGTCCGGATGAAGTTTGCACCAACCAGTTTGCCGCACTAATTTGGGGAATAATTCGGGTTTCTCCGGGGGCAATGGCAGCCCAGATCGAAGATGTAGCAGAAGGCTCGGATTTAGGAGGGTAGAAGATGACCGCATTGCCTTTCGTATCCAACCCAATTAACAAAAAGTGAACTGGACGATTGCTGTAATTTTGCAAGCGGTATTGAATTTGGCTGCTTGCCGTCAAGATCGGTGAGCCTTCGGATAACAGCAAGGTTGCCACTTTACTCGTCGGTGCTGTTCCGGGCGCCCGCATTGTTTCTTGCTGGAGTACGAGCCGCTCTTGAGGCGAAATGGTTTCTAGAGCGGCTCGTACTCCCAAACGGGAAGATCCCTGGTTTTGAGTCAGTCGCAGCAGCTTGATTGCGAGCAAGGCTTTGAGTTGCGGCGTCATTCGATGGACTGAAGTTTTAACCGCTTCTGCTTCTTGGCTCAACGTATTTAGAATGGCATCGCGCCCTAGATAAAACAGACCATAGCTATTTTGAGCCGGATGAGCAGGCGACTCTGGTGAGGAAGGCACATCTTGAGCAGTTTCGGCTATGAGATTATTGGGCAGGTTTGCTAGAGGCAGGGCAGCAGCCAAGATTTGAGGCTGGGTTTTGCCAAACAAAAAGTCGGCAGGTTGTTCTCCGGCAATCACCGATGACACTCTAGGAATTGCTGAGAACGCGCTGGTAGCGTCAACCCGCTCGATTCGCTTCAGGCTGGGGTCAAGCGCAATGGTCAAGCCAATATTGCGGGGCAAAATTCGCACTTCTTCATACACAAGCTGTCCAGGCTGGAGTGCCATTACAGAATCGGCAGACAGACCTCTCGCCTTAACCGTTAATCCCTCCCGTGAGCGGGCTTGAAGCAGTTGAGAGGCAGGTCGTTGCGGCTCCGCTGTAGCAGTTGCATGATCTGAGCCGGCTGGTTCAGCGATCGAGAATAAAGACGCGCTCGCATTTTCCAACACAATGGCAGGTAAACCCGCCAGCCACAGCGCGACTTTCCCTTCTTCATCGATGGAGTGAATCACACCATCCGCATTGCCTCCAGGTTCCGTCAGTGCTGGCAGCAACTTTTGCGACCTCTGATCACTGATCACAGGCTGCTGCTCCGTCCCGGCTACCTGCTTGACAATCCCAGATGCCTGATTGAAGCTAATGCGGAGTGTGGTCGCGGGTGCAGCCCACCAAAGCTGCTGGGTGAGGGCGTAGGTAAATAAACCAGCGCTAAATCCATTCCACTGCGCTTCAGTGGCAATTCGATTCGGGGTACTGGCTTGCAGCAGGATGCCTGGATACGGGTTACTCTCGGCATCAGGTTCAGCGAGTCGCGGTCGTTTCCAAGCGGCAGTGGGGTGAGCGTGAAGCAGTTGCTCTTGAAAGGCTCGTTCTGCCTCATCCAGTGCGCCAATCGGCATACTGGGGCGCGATCGAATCCGCAAGTTTCCCTGTAAGTTGCGCCCGACGCTGGTGTAGCCAGTATCAAGAACGGTAATCACCTGCTCTGTTGGCAAGGATTGCAGCAGCAGCAGCAAGGTCGTTTCGGGTAAATCATGAATCACTGGATCATCAACGGTCGGCAGCATTCCATTGATGGGCACAAGGCTATACTGATGGCCAGTTGCACCTTCAATCTGAATCTGGCTGCCTAAACCGCTGAAGTGAAAGAGCACCACATCTTCTGGTTTTGCTTGCTGCACCAGATGGTTCATAAATGCGGCTTCGATGCCGTGTCGAGTCGCTGCTTCATCGGTCAACGTTAGGATATCCTCCGGTCGAAAGCCAAAGCGATGGATCAGCAACTCTTGCTGCAACTCCACATCGGTCAGGCAACCGCTGAGCGCCGATCCTCTGGGTACATAATCGCAGACCGATTCAGGATATTGGTTTATTCCAACTAGCAGAGCCAATTTGCGGCGCGTCGGTTGGGCGAGGGCTTGCTGATACTGATGCGTGAGCAGAGACAGGCTTGCCTCACTCAACCCCAACGCCGCTAGCAGTAACCCTGTTTGCCGTAGAAATGCCCGTCGCTTCAGTCCCATGCTTCTCAGGAGTTCAGTCAGTTGAACTAAAAATTAAGTGGGAGGTTGGCAGCCCTACTTTAGTCGTGCATTTGGAAAGCAGTTTTCACCCTGACTTTAAAAATTGGACTCTTTAAAAATCGAACTCTAAGATGCGCCTACCTGCCTACTCCTATTTGAACATTTAAACTAAACGGATAGTCAGCAAAAATCCCTGATTTTTGCTAATTCGGAGTTTGAATTTCGCAACTGAGGATCACAAGGTTTGATCTTTCTGGCTGCGAGGCTCAGGAGGGCTACTTGTGATGAACAGCAAAACAAATGTGAACTGAGCATCCATCCCCATTTCACGAATGCTCAGCATCACCTAATTGGCATTGATTGGCATTGATTGGTATTAATTGGCACTGGATCAGCGACAGTGAGACTGCTTTAAGCCTGCACCGGAATTTGCATCGCGCGTGCGAGTTCAGCCGCCACCTCAGGGCGAGAAAACTCCGGCGGCGGCAACTCGCCTCGCCGCAACATCTCCCGCACCTTCGTCCCCGACAAGTGCACCCGCTCCTCAGGC
>JAAUQT010000288.1 GCA_012033495.1 Cyanobacteria bacterium RM1_2_2
TCGTTGATGCCGAGCAAAAATATTCTCTAAGCCCTCTGCCTGCATCATTTTCAGTGCCACCTGCATCCCGAAAAACATATTGACGGGCGGCGTAAATGGATGACTATTTTTGGCGGCTTCTTTGCGATATTTGCCCAAATCTAGGTAAAAACGCGGCATTTTAGCAGTTTTGTAGGCTTCCCACGCTTTTGGACTGACGGCAACAAACCCTAATCCGGGTGGCAGCATAAACCCTTTTTGCGAACCAGAAGCCACCACATCTAAACCCCACTCATCGATAGGCACGTTGGTTGCGCCCAAGCTGGTGACGGCATCGACCATAATCAGCGCTTCGCCGTGCGCCTTAACATGACGATTGATCGCTGCCAAATCGTTAATCACGCCCGTCGAGGTTTCACTGTGGGTGACAATCACCGCTTTAATTTGCTTCTCAGTGTCAGCTTCTAGCCGCTCCCGAAATTGCTCCGGATCAACAGCCTTGCCCCACTCAGCCGTAATTTGCTCAACTTGCAGCCCATACACTTCGCAGACTTTCACCCATCGATCGCTAAATTTGCCGTTGTTGGCTGCCAAAACCCGATCACCTGGACTGAGGAAATTAATGATGCCTGCTTCCATTGCACCCGTGCCGCTCGATGCCAAAATCAGCACGTCATTTTGGGTTTGGTGGAGCCACTTCAGCCCCTCGGTGACTTCCGCCATAATTTTAGAGAAATCACCGCTGCGATGCCCGATGGGGTGTTTTGCCATTGCCAATAGCACCTGCTCAGGCACAGGAGTCGGTCCGGGAATCATCAGCATCAATTTGTCGTCCATGGGTTTGTCCTGCTTCTATTTGCTACAAATCAGGGTTTCGTACTAGTTTGGGCGGGGTGCAGAGTCGGGCAGAATGTTGCCACAGTGATCGTTACCACAATCGTTACCACAGTGTAGGTGCAGTTCTAAAATGCCACCGTGTAGAGATCGGCGCGAGATTAACGCACAAACCAAAATCATACAACGATCCCCGCACGGTTGATTTTTTGTTAAATAACACTTTTTCGGGAAGCGTCTTTCCCGGATTGGAGGGCGAGTCTTCAGTGGGCAGATCGCATTTCAAAGCCTTGATGAAATGGCGGCATCTATTGCAGTAGTCTACGGCAGCAAGAGGTTTTCAAACGGATTCTGATTGTTCCAACGGTAAGCACCAAAGTCCTGACGGTCAACGGTCAGAATGCGTCCATGCCCCAACTGTTCTGCTAACACAACCAGAGAGGCGTCGGCAAAATTCATCGGCAGATCTGCGTAGCGTCTGATCAGTTGAATCATACGTTTGATATGAATAGTTTAAAGCAGGAACACTGTAAAGTTTTCTTCAGCAACTTCGTCTAAGAAATTACATTGGACATTAATTCCGCCATCTCTTGCGAGTAAGTAACAAGTTTCAGCAATAACCGGATAAGTAGTGATCAGTCTTTCTTGTAAGGCGTTGAAAATTTGAATTACTGCTGAGTGATTTTGATCTTGCTGATTGCCTAAAGCAAGAAAGAAACCTGTATCAGCCATGATCATGGCTCTTGCGAAGACTGAGAAAATTTCTTTTGTAGAATGTCATAAACAATTTCCTTGGAACGGGTGGCAAGATCAGGAGTTCCCTTAAAGCAGCCAACAAATGTGCTTTGCTTCATCTTTGCCACCAAATCAGCTTCACTCGATGCCCGAATTTGCTGATAGTGCCGATCAATCGCTTGACCAATCAGTTGATCAATCAATGTCATCGTGTCTTGCTGAGTTTGCTGCTGAATGTAGGCTAGTTTTCTTGCCTGTTCTTCATCAAGCTGGACTTCAATCTGCATCGCTGTTGCTACCCAATCGTCTGAATTCAGTCTATTCGATTCAGAAATCATTCGTGATCGCTGAATGCATCTTGATCGCTACCCTTTCTGGAACCCTAGTTTATTTCGATACATTTACATACGTTTACAGTGGAGCAGCATTCATATTTTTTTGAGCCGCCCGGCGACGTACCAAAAATTCGGGCAGTTCTACGCTGGTGAGGCGAGGCAACGGCAGCGGGGGAATGGGTGGAGAAGACTGAGATTTAGATTGAGGCTCGGTTTGGTTCAACGACGGTGCAAGTTGCAGGGCAGTTAGCAGATCAATCAGCAACGGATCAAGCTCTTGGGAAGCAGATTGCAGCAACAGTTGCTCGGCGAGTTCCTTTAGATGTCCAATCTGATGCTGGCTGTTGCCATAGCGATCTTTCCAATATTGCACGGCGGTTTCATATTCGGTTTCCTGCTGGGCCTGCCGCAAAATCTGCTCCTGCATTTCAGCAATTTGATGTTCCATCTCAGCAACTCGATTTTGCAAGCGTTCTCGATCGGTTTCGAGGTCATGGTGCTGCTGTTGCCATCGGGCTTGCTGAGCGAGTTGTAGACCTAAACGCTTTTCGAGTTGATCCGCCTGTTGCGGCGTTTTTAGCCAAGACGAATGCCCCGATGAAGAACTGGAATAGTGGGCACGGGCTGGGTCTGTATCAGCAGAGCGCTTTCCTGAGACGGGATGAGCCGCATGGGCAACCGGATGGACAGGCAAAGGAGAATGCTCTAGCTGGGTTTCTAGCTGGACTAACTGGGTTCGCTGCTGGGAGAGCCGAGCCGATAAATCTTTAATTTGCTGTTGAGCTAGCTCTAATTGCCCCTGTAAGCGGCTACTGAGGCTGCGGGCTGCTAAGGTTTCGCCTTCTAGGTCACAGACTCTCTGCTGACGCGACTCTAGCACAGACTGCAAATCGTGAAGCTGCTTCCCTAACAGGCTGCGATGGGTTTGCACTTCAAGCTGATCTTGCGCCAACCGGGAGCGCAGCCGCTCAACCTCTCGCTGTTGGGCTTGGGTCATCGATTCGATGGTGGCGAGCAGTTCTTGGATCGCCTGATCGCGTTGCTGAGTTTCGAGAATTTGGGCGTCAAGGGCTGCCTGCTGTTCGGCAAGTTGGAGCTTCAGCCGCGCAATTGCCTGCTGCTGGACAGAGGCATAGTCCTCCGTATTGGCTAGCTGGATTTCCAAAAACTGCTGATCGTGAACCTGAGAACGCAATTCTTCCAGGCAAGCCAGCGCCTGATCAAGCGCTTTTTCGAGATGATGAATGCGCGTACAGCGTTCTTGATCGAGCTTTTGAAGCTGAGCCACTTCTGCCAGAAGGGTTTGGTAGTCAGACGGAACCAGCGTTAACTCTGCATTCACAAACGCCAGGTCTGCGTCGCAGTGTTTTTGATTATCCTCCTGACAATCAACGTCCTGCCCCTCGCTCATGGACTGATTCGGTGATTGCAGCAACGCTTCGTGCTCCTGTGCTGAATCGAATGAACCCACTCCTAACCTCCGGATAAAGCTCAATACAGTCTATAGCATGAGCTTAATTTTCATCAGCGTTCTGCCGCGTTCATTATAAAGTTTCGTCAAGGGCAGAGGTTTCGCGGCTGCTTTCAGCGGCTACTTTCGGCAGCTACTGCGGCAACGAGGAGTTAGCAGCAGTGGGGTCAGCCATTGCCTGATTCAGTGACCAGCGGTAGTCAATTGGCAGATTAGCCCGTGCACAGCTTTCCTCTAGCTGTTTCTGCTGCGTGAATGCCTTCCGTAAGGTGACGATCAGCTCGTGTAACTGCTCTTGCTGAGGCGACTTGCGACCAACTGAGTGCATGGTCTGGCGTTCTAGAAGTTGCAGCAAGAGTTCATAGTGAATGTGAGATGGAAGAGGGATGGGATCCATGCAGCCTGTGGTTAAGGGAATGTATGTTTGATCTAAGCACGAATTGGAGATGTGTGCCCACACCTATCTTCACGCATCTCTTATGCAAGCCATGTGCTAGCAGAACGAATGTGAGGGCTTAGGGGGAGGCAGTTTCGGCAAACAAAGCGGCGATTGCCTCGGCGGGCTGCGGATGTTTGACCAAGGTTTCGCCAATTAAAACCGCGTTGGCTCCTGCTTCAGAGACTTGTCGGAGGTCAGCCCCAGTCAGTAAGCCCGATTCGCTGACCACCAAAATGCCGCGTTCTTGAATCACACCGCGACGGGCTGACAACAAATCAGCGGTGGTTTGCAAATCAACAGAAAAATCTTCTAAATTGCGATTGTTGATGCCGATCAGCGTTGTGCCCTGCAAACTCAACACCCGATCCAGTTCTTCTAGGGTGTGCACCTCAATCAGGGCAGTCATCCCCAGTGACACGGCAATTTTGAGGAAATATTGCAAGTCTTTATCCGACAAAATGGCGGCAATCAACAAGACGGCATCGGCTCCGTTCAGCCGCGCCAAAAAAATTTGATAAGGGTAAATCACAAAATCCTTACAGAGCAGCGGCAGGTCTACCGTCTCCCGGATTTGCCGCAGATAAGCAAAACTGCCCTGAAAAAACTCCTCGTCGGTTAAAACCGAAAGACAGGCGGCTCCCCCTGCTACATAGGATTGGGCAATCGTCACCGGATCAAAATTTTCGCAGATCACCCCTTTACTCGGCGATGCTTTTTTCACTTCTGCAATCAGAGCAGGACGAGTTTGGGCTTGCCGTAAAGCGGCGGCAAAATCACGAATGGGAGTCGTCATCTGCCGCACACTATGCTGAAGCTCCATCAACGGCATCCGCTCTCGCTTTTGATCGATCTCTTTTTCCTTATGCCAAACATTTCTTTCTTCTACTGACGCTCTCTCTCACTCTCTTGTTTGTTTAGCTATTCGACGACTCTATGAACAAATGCCTCATCCCAAATGGGTTATTTCTATGGGTTCATGCGCAAATGGAGGTGGTTATTATCATTATTCATATGCAGTGGTATGTTTATTAGTAATATAGTTCAGTGAATGATATTCAAAAGAGTCTTTCCTTTGATAGGTACGCGGATGTGATCGTATTATTCCGGTTGATATATATGTACCTGGTTGTCCACCAAGTGCAGAAGCATTACTCTATGGTATTTTACAATTACAGCGAAAGATTAAACGATATGATACATT
>JAAUQT010000042.1 GCA_012033495.1 Cyanobacteria bacterium RM1_2_2
AAAGCAACTGTCCGGGCTGGGGAGCAAGGGCCGCCAGGGTAACGGCTCGCACTTCTCGTTTGGTGAGTTGCCCGTCGTGATGGTAGGCAGCATCCGGTAAGCCTGCCAGCCGCGAGAAAGTGAGCGTTTCTGCATCCGGCACACAGGCGACAGCGATTGTGTTTAGGTCGGATAAATGCTGCTCTCTCCAGTCACAGGCGATGCCTTGAACCATCCCTTCCTGCGCCCCACCCATTCGTTCGAGCACTGTCATCTGGCTTTGACCGAAACCCGCTTGAGTCAAGCGTTCTGCCACCACTGCGGGGGTGCTGCCGTCGGCACTGAGGATGAGAAGCTGCGCCCCTGGATAAAGAGCCGCATGGAGCAAGTTTGGATCTCGACCGCACAGGCTGAGGGTTTCCACGTCGGTCAGTGACCAGCCTAGCCGCGCACAAGCCAAACTGAAGGCAGACGGCGCAGGCACAATGGTCATTTCTGTGATCGGCGTCTGGCGCAGCAACGACACCCCAATGCCATAGCACATCGGATCGCCGCTGGCCAAAACGCAAACCGCCTGCCCGCAACGCTGCCTGACCTGATCGAGAGAAGCGGCAATCGGAGTAGACCACAGCAACCGTTCCCGCCGATCATGGACAGGCAACATCGCTAAATGCCGTTCACCACCCACAACCACGACCGCCTGATCAAGCAACGCCCGCGCAATCGGACTCAGCCCCGCCAACCCCTCTTCGCCTACTCCCACGACCGCCAGCCATTTCTGCATCAGACTCCACCCATTCGATTCCCGCACGATCATGATATAGTGCTCAAGCGAACGGAGACGCTGCCATGCTGGATTATCTACGAGACGGAGACGAAATTTACCGTCGCTCTTTTGCTATCATTCGCTCAGAAGTGAACTTTGACGATTTGCCTGCTGACCTCGTTGCTGTGGCCGTTCGGCTGATTCATACCTGCGGCATGACAGATATTATCAGCGATCTCCAAGCTTCTCCCGATGCGGCCACCCTTGGACGGGCGGCGTTAGCTTCAGGCTGCCCAATTTTGTGTGATGCTCAGATGGTGGCGGCCGGCATCACGGAAAAGCGTCTTCCTGCGCAGAATTCTATTATTTGTACGTTGAATGCTCCAGAAGTTCCGGCATTGGCGCAAAAGTTGGGCAATACTCGTTCAGCCGCCGCATTAGAACTCTGGCAACCAGATTTAGCAGGCGCAATTGTGGCGATTGGCAATGCACCTACGGCGTTATTTAGATTACTGGAACTGCTCGACGCAGGCGTTGCCAAACCAGCGTTGATTTTAGGATTTCCGGTGGGCTTTGTTGGAGCCGCAGAGGCCAAAGCAGCTTTAGCCGCAGACAGTCGAGGTGTGCCGTTTATAACGCTGAGCGGACGACGAGGCGGCAGTGCAATGGCAGCAGCGGCTGTGAATGCCTTAGCGAAAGAAGATGTTTATTTCTAGTCGATGATTCTAGTTATTCTTAATCAACGTTAAGGAACTATTCCAGCGGTGCTTTCAGAATACTTTGACACCATATTTTGAGCATCAGCAAATACAGTATTAGCTGAATTAGAGTATTGGCTGAATTAGAGGATGAATCTATCGCAATAAAAAACCCGACGATTTCCACTTTCGATCGTCAGGTGATTACAATGCTGCAATGGTTCTAAGTTAGGCAATCTAGAGCGCGTCATCCATTCATGGTCAACCGTTGACGGCATCCGCCTGATCGGGCCTGCCCACGAAAACAGGCTATGGGGCTATCGCTCTGCCATCGTTAGGGTTCTCGCTGGAATGAATCACAGCCCCTAGGAAATTCCCCCACCAAACAAGTGGAACAGTGGGGGAGATTCGATTCACAGTGGAGCGTTGGAGAAGTCAAACTAATTTCATCAACGATAGCGTTAGCTGCAAATTCCGTTAGCTGTTGAGGTTATCTTGGTATGACTTTTCAAATCTGGGAGCTAAAGCATTCAAAGTTTCTTGGCGCTCTTGCTCGAAGCGAGGAGATAAAGCATTCAAAGTTTCCTGACGCTCTTGCTCAAATCTGGGACTCAAAGCATTCAGTGTCTCTTGACGCTCTTGCTCAAATCTAGGACTCAAAGCATTCAGTGTCTCTTGGCGTTCTTCTTGGAAGCGGTCATTGAGAGAGTTGAGATTATCCCGATGAGACTTGTCAAAGCGCTCATTGAGTTTATTGATCGTCTGTTGGCGGGTATCCTCAATGCGTGAGTTTAGAGCCAGAGTTGGGGTAGAAACTGATGCGAGAGCCAAAACAGAGAGGGTTGCTAAGATAAGGCGTTTCATAGTAGTTGCTCCTTCGAGGAGTGCAGAGTTCGTTTCCTTGCTTGATGACTAGAATGCAACCCGCCCCTGAATCTGTTCTGACTGAAAGCTGAGGAAAGCTTAATCGTTGGCTGAGAATCCTGAGAATGAACGCAATGTATGCCGATTAACTGCATCGAAATCAGCTACAGCGTTTCAATGTATGGACATCTTATGTGGATCACGAAATTTAGTCATTCAGATTCCCAGAGTCTCGGAGATTCCGGGGAACTTGCGCTCATGAATCCTCTAGGCTATGAGCTACCCTATCGCCTGCAATCTACAGATTCCAACCCAGCGCGCTAGCAATCATTTCGGGTAGAGTGACAGGATTAAACGGTTTCGCAATTGCCTCAATCACGCCTAGCTGCTGCAATTTTTGCGGCGTAAACCAACGTGCTCTTACCGTCAGCAGAATAACTGGAATAGAGCCGACCGCAGGAGTTTCGTGCAGCCTCTGAAGAAACGTGATTGCGTCCATGCCTGGCATCAAGACATCTAAAAGAATCACATCAGGATGTTCCGCACCGAGCTTTTTTAGCCCTTCTTGAGCAGAGGCAGCCGTCACAACATCCCAACCAGCCAGATCACTCAAGCATGTCTGTACAAGTTCTCGAACGCTATCCTCATCATCAATGAGCAAAATTGTCTTTGCCATTACTCTTTGCCATCACTTTGCTTACCTGTCGAACACCGCAGTTTAAACAGTTACACACACGAATAAAAAGCTACCCGTGGGCTAAGCCGCTGTAGCTAGAACAAAGCTGAGAGATAAAACTGGCGTGGCAGCCTATTACCTCACGGTTTGCCCTAATTTTGTAGCTGGCACTATAGCCATCAGAATATGCGAATTATCCTAATAGAACAACATCGCAGCAACACATTTTAAGTCACTGAAGGCAGAACTTAATCTAAGCATTGCGAGCTATACAGCAGTTCTCATTCTGGTGAGGCACAGGGGGTTTCCCCCTGCATCCCATTCATCCTTACCTCATGCTTGAAAAAGGCTATAAGCTAAATCATGGATTTTTTGATGATTAAATTGCCCACCTCAGTTTAAGCCGAAAAAATAAGAAACTGACAAGAACGCCACACCCTTTAGAAAACCTGCTCAGGCTGTTAGGGTTAGCTGCTCCAATTCAGCAGTTCAGCAATTTCATCACAGATAGAGGTTGGATCAAACGGTTTGGTGATCACGCCTGCAATACTCATTTCAGCAAACCGCGCCCGATCGTCTGGCAATACTTTCGCGGTCAACAAAACCACTGGAATGGTTTGAGTCGCCGGGTTTTTCCTGAGTTGCTCATAGCACTGAAATCCATCCATACCGGGCATAGACACATCCAACAGGATGGCATCAAAGGCATGGGATGTCGCCTTCAGTAAACCTTCCTGTCCTGATGCAACGGCTGTTGTCTCCCAGCCGCCCAAGTCTTCTAAGCAGATGCAGGCAAGGTCTCGGAGAGAATCTTCGTCATCAATTACTAAAATCTGTTTCGTCATCGTGGGATTCAAACTTATGATTCAAAAGCGGGTTTTAATGTTTATCGTTTTCTGATTGGTTAGACAGAGGCAGCGTGAAATAGAAAGTGCTGCCTTCGCCCAAGCTGCTCTCTGCCCAAATGTTGCCTCCATGTTGTTCTACAATGCTTTGACAAATCGCCAAACCTAGCCCTGTGCCTCCCTTCTGGCGTGCATCCGACACATCGACCTGCTGAAAACGCCCAAAAATGGTTTCCAGCTTATCGGCAGGAATTCCTCTTCCTTGATCTTTTATCTGAAATAGGGCAAAATCGGGCTGCGGCTGAGCCTGTAAAATCACGACCGCATGGGCAGGAGAGAACTTAATTGCGTTACCCACTAAATTCGTCAGGGTTTGAATGATTGAATCGGGTGCAGCCCAGACTTGAACACTCGTGGGCAGAACCGTCAGTGTAATCGAGGCACTGTCAGCTAGAGATTGTAAGCCAGCAACCGCACGCTGCATCAACTCTTGTGCCTCACAAACTTCCATCACCAGTTCAACTCGCCCTGAAGACAAGCGTTCTAAGTCCAAAATGTCATTCACCAATCGCACCAGACGATCGCTATTCGTTAACGCTTGCCTCAGCATATGTTTTGCTTTGTCCGGCTTGTTGTCATAAATGCCTGTATCTAATAGTCCCAGAAAACCTCGAATTGCCGTTAATGGTGTACGCAATTCATGGCTAACAATTGAGATGAATTCATTCTTCATTTGATCCACAGCATGTTGTTCTGTGATATCTTGAATTTGGGCGACATAATAGAACGGCTGATTCTGAGCATCCCTGACAAGCGATAAACTGAGTAACCCCCAGGTCAGTTGCCCAGCATGACAGCAGTAGCGTAGCTCAACTTGGGCATTTCGCGTTTCGTCCAGTTGCACCTGCTCATAGCAATGGTGAAGTTTATCCATATCTTCAGGATGCACCCTTGACGAAACAGCAACCGACAGCAGTTCTGCCTCAGAAGCGCCTAACATTTCACACAACATTGGATTGACTTTCAGCCAGCAATCATCTAGACCAATCAGCGCCATGCCAATCGGGGCATCCCAAAACGCACTACGAAATCGAGCTTCACTGTCTAGCAGAGCGGCTTCAGCTTGCTTACGATCGGTAATGTCACGCACAATCACTAAAATTCGGTCGTCTCCAACGCTAATGACCCGAACTTCCTCATGCTGAACGTTATCTTTCAGTAGAAAATGCTGTTCATAAATTTGTACTTCACCCGTGTTTAATGCCTGTTGAATTGCCCGCATTCGAGCTTCTGCAAGTTCAGGCGGCAACATTCCATACAAATTCACTCCAATTACTTCTGATTTTTGGTAAAGATTGGTCACACCGCTGCCATCGAGGAAATCAATACAGGTTCCATCGGCAGTCATCCAAATGATTAAATCAGGAATTGCTTTCAGAATTTGATTTTTGGTTGCTTCACTGATTCGCAACGCTTCCTCAGCTTGTTGACGCTCTGTAATATCTAGATTGGTTCCTAATAGCTGCACAACCTGCCCTTGCTCGTTTCTGACCGCCTCTCCTCTTGCCTCCACATAGCGGAGCGACCCGTCAGGATGAATGATGCGAAATTCAATCTTGTAGGAACTGCCGTCGTGAATCATGTGGGCAACAGCATTCTTAACGACGAGCCGATCATCAGGATGAACCAATTCATAAAATTGGGCCATGCTAGGTTCAGGTTGAGCCATATCCCAACCGAAGATATGAAAACTTTCCTCCGACCAAAGGACTCGTTCTGTGTGAACATCCACCTCCCAACTGCCGATATGGGCCACCTGTTGGGCCCGACGCAAAGCAGCTTCACTATGTCGTAAAGCGTCTTCCGCAAACTTACGATCGCTGATATCTAGCACAACGCCATGCCAACAAATATCGCCATTGGGTCGTCGCTCTGGTTGAGATCTAGCTTGCAGCCATTTTAGTTTGCCAGAGGGAGGAATAATGCGCCACTCATACTGAAACTGTTCCAAGGTTTCGGCACTGTGGGCAACACGGTCAATATAGCCCTGCCGATCATCGGGATGCATTTGCTCCATGATCAAAGCCACTGGATTGCTCACAAATTCCTCTAGGCTCACCTCATGAAATTCTTCTACAACTCGATTGAGATATTCAAATTCAGATAACCCATCGCTATGCTGCACGAATGAGTAAATGTTGACAGGTGCCGCAGACGCTAAACTTTGCAACCGCGCTTCACTCTGTCGCAATGCTTCTTCAGCCTGTTTGCGGCTAGTAATATCTTTGGCAATCCCAATCAAATAAGGCTGCCCCTGAAGTTCAATGCTATCGGCTGAAAACAGCACCGTAAGGCGTTCGCCTGCTTTAGTACGAAACGTAAATTCGAGATTCCGAACTTGTTCACCAGACTGTACTAACTGCACATAGCGCTGTCGTTCTTCCAAGTCGAGCCAATGTCCGATCTCGGTAGCCTTGCGACCCAACACTTCCGCTCTGGAGTAGCCAAACAAATTCACAAACGCATCATTGACTTCCAAATAGCAACCCGCCAACGTCACAATGCCAATCGCGTCTGGGCAGGTGCGAAACACTTTGGCAAACTTTTCTTCTGACTCCTGGAGAGCAGTTCTGGCGCGATCAAAAGACTGCTGAAGCTGGGCTGCCATCCGCTCAAATGAGGTATTAAGGACTTGTAATTCGGTAATTAGGCTTTCCTGACGGATTGGCTGTTCCCATTGCCCATCTGCTAACGCGAGTCCAGCCTGACCCAATCGCTGAATTGGTCGCGCAATCACTTGGCTGAGCCATAACCCTAGCAGGATCGTTGTGCCCAATGTGCCGAGACAGAGCAAAAGCGTCGTGCGGGTGTTGGCATAGATTTCTGCCATGAACTCTGACTCCGGCAGAACCGTAACGATTAACCAGTTCAGCCCTTTGCTGTCTTGAGAAGGTCTGACTTGGGCATACACGGGCCCGACCGTTGGTATAGACAGCCGAAGTTGTTGGATGCTTTTGATTTGCTCAAAGCTGCCAAACTGCTCGATCAGTTGTCGAGCCACGGCTCGCGTTGTCGGATCTTGGCTCTCCGGAACCCGCAACCTTTGGCTAGATTGCCCATCGCCAGGGTCTACAAAAGGCGTTTCTGCGGTTGAAGTGGCAACCAAATTTCCAGACGTTTCAATCACAAAAATTTGACCTGAATCAGCAGAAAGAATGCTGCGAAGGTAGCGGTTGATGTCTTGTAGCAAAATGTCTACCGCAAAAACTCCCTCAAGCGCGCCATCAGTTTTGTAGGTCGGCAAAACTGCCGTAATCGCCACCTCAGGCGCAATCGACCACGGATAAATTGGACTCCAGGCAGATGTACCTGTCTGTTTAGCCGCCTCATACCACGGACGCACACGCGGGTCGTAGTTAGACAAAATGCGGGTCAACTTTGTCCGATTTCCGCGCTCGTCTAGACGATAGTGATAGCGCACACCGGGTTCAGCCGTGGTTGCAATGGTCATCTCTTTTTGCCCAGCGTCGTGGCGGTAGCCAATAATTTCTCCCTGCTCGTTGGCATAAACGATGGAAGTGATATCTGGATACAAATCAAGCTGCCGGAAAAAATGCTGCCCTAATTGGTCAAAGTTTTGCAGATCAATTTCACCCAGTTCAACCGCATCAAGATTACTGGCATTAATGAGGTGAGGGGTGGCGCGGTAAGCATCCAGCTTTTCGGCAACGCGATGGCTCACTTCCTGCGTCAGTCGATTGGCCAGCGTATGGACAGATGCTTGCCCATTTTGCCAGGATAAATACCCTACCAGACCCGTCGTGCCAACCGTCAGCAGCACAAAGGGTAAGGTAAGAATCAGCCGAAGTGGAAGTTGCAGGCTGGGGCTTTGCTGTGATTCTTGCTGTTTTAGCTGCAAAGGATTGAACCGCCGCACGTTAAATCGCTTCATGTTCCAATCCTCCGCTTCATGGTTTCAAGCTCTTGCTGCAACCGGGATCGATCAATGCGGCTGATCACCCGCGTCACCAACTCTGGCCCGACGACGGGTTTTCCGATAAAGTCATCGGCTCCTGCCGCAAACACCTGCTGAATCGATTCCATGCTAGTGTGAGCCGTAACCACAAGAATCGGCAAGTTGCCCCATTTCGCGTCTTGACGCACCACTCGACACAAATCAATGCCGTTAAAGGTTGGCATTTCCAAATCCATCACCAGCAGATCGGGCTTCGTAGCTGTGAGCACATCCCAAAATTGCTGCGGATCGTGTAAAGTCGTGACTTGTAGCCCCCAAGGTTGCAATAGGTCATGCAAAATATCCAGCATGAGTTGATCATCATCCAGAATCAACACTTTTGCTATGGGCGCTTGAGCTTTAGGCAAAACGTCAGCAATGGCCTCGAAGACATCAGCCGTGGGAATAGGCTTACGCAAAAATCGCTTGACGCCAAACCGCGACACCACGACCCGTTCAGTTAAGCTGTCCTGCTCTGTAATCACCAAAACGGGAACGGTTGGAAACTGCGCTTCGAGTTCTCGTAGCAGGGTTAGCTTAGCGTCGATGGATTCTTGCAGGCTTAGCAAAACCGCTCGCGGAGCCGCCTCATTCATTCCCTCCCTCATTCTTTGTTGAGCAATGGTCAGATCGGTGATAACTTCAACCCGCAGCCCCCAGGCAAAGGCGTCTTGCTTCAGTTGGGCTGTAAAGTCGGCATCGTGATCGATCACAAGCACAACTGGCGTAGCAGCAGGTTCCGGGATGCGAGCAGCTAAAGGCGTCGGAGGTTTGAGCAACTCTTGCTTAAGCTCGGCCACCAGGCTTGCGTATTGATCAACTTCTGCAAAGGTGAGAGGGCCATTGAGCAACTGTTCAATCGAGCGGGCTAACTGCGAGCCTGCCTCATAGCCAAACGATCCCAACGCCCCTGCCAGTCGATGGGCTTCTTGAGCGGCGCTTTGCTGTTGAGTTCCATCGAGGGTTCCAGTTAGCAGAGCGAGTTCAATTTGCTCTAAAGTAACGACCCGCCCAACGAAGGTGTTTTGGTATCGTTCGAGAACTTTGTTAATCGACGCTAAGCTTTTCGGGCTATTTGCTTTCGGTTTTTTAGCGGGTTTTGAAGTTCCGCTGGATGTGCCAGAAGCCGTTTGAGGAGATGGGTCAGCCTGTTCTGGAGGGGCTTTGAGCCGATATCCCAAACCATAAACCGTTTCCAGTAAATCGGTTCCCATTCCAGATGCTTTCAACTTTTGCCGTAAGTCTTTGATTAAGTTTGTCACGGCTCCTTCACTCGGAGAGGCATCAATCGACCAGAGCCGATCAATGATATCACTCCGGCTAAAAACACGCTGCGGATTTCTCAGAAACAGCCCTAGCAGCCCATATTCTTTAGGAGACAAGGAGAGCAGTTGTTGACCGTAGGTGACTTCTGCTGAAACCGGATTGACGCAAAGCTGCCCCCAAGTTAGCAAAGGCGGCACGAGATCGGCTTCTTTTCGCCGCAGCAAGGCTCGCATTCGGGCTAACAGTTCCGATAGATTATAGGGCTTGGTGACATAATCATCTGCGCCTGCATCTAACCCTTTCACCACATCGGTACTAGAATCTTTTACCGTTAGCAGCAAAATCGGTTTTTGAAACCCATGCACCCGAAGCTGACGGCAAAGGCTCATCCCATCCAGTTTTGGAATCAGCAAATCCAGCAAGATCAAGTCATATTCCCAGGAGGTGGCAAACTGCAACCCCATTTCACCATCGGTTGCAACGTCAACCGTATAGTGTTGCGCGGTAATGACTTCCGAAAGTACCGCGGCAGTTGGTGCGTCGTCTTCTACCAATAGAATTTTCACAGTAGATTCGGTTCACTAACTCTGCACGCCAGGTTTTATCATCATAAACCTGGTGGACGATTTTAAGAAATATCTCAATTCTCTAGCGTTCTAATCGGCTTCCTGATCTGTAGCACCTCGCATGATGAGAGCGTTGCTGAGGCAAGCATGAATTATGGGAACGGTGATCGCTCCGACAGCCTCCTACACCTTTCAGCAGGAGGACTGTGCGTGATCCAGAAGCCCTCTATTGGCTATCGGCAAATCTTCAATGATTCGTGAACGCAAAATCCCTGGAATCAAGATTCCGAGAATCTAGATGTGCAAAAAGTTTGATGATGAATCAATGGATTACTAGCACGCTCTTGCTGAGAGACAGGGTTGCAAACAGCGGAGATTGGGTCATCAGCGATCTTCTTAAATCCCTTTGTATAGGAAATTTTGAATGGGAGCATGTCACCTTTACAATAAGTACAAATACTCAAGGAGCTATGGGTGGTGGAAAATTTAGCCAATATTGGTCAGAATCAAAGCAACCAATCAGGCAAACATGATGAAACCGGAACAAGAGCAAGCCCTGAAAGCCCATCTGGAAGCCATTGCCCAAATTCTTTATGACGATAGTGACCCCGACGCCATGCAAACGCTGGAAGGGATTGAAATGACTGTCAGACAGAAGATTCAAGCGCATGTGAGTCCAGAGTTGGGAAATTTTTTATTGGAGCACTTACAGGAACAATAGCCGGACGATCCAGGACATTGAAAGGCACGTTAGGAGCGTTAACAATTACCACCAAACAAGCTGAAAAGCTGGAGGTTTTGCCGCATCGTCAGGTCAGTCCTCACTTAGAGAACTGTTGTTTGCGTCTGAGTGCAACAGTCTCCTATGAGCAAGCCGAGCAGGATCTGGCTTATCTGACAGGAATCCGGGTTCCTGCTAAAACTCAACAGCGCCTTGTGCATCGTCAGACATTTGCCTTACCCGCTATTGAGCAACCGATTGAGGAATTGAGTGTCGATGGCGGTAAAGTCAGAGGGAGAACGCCTTTAGGTGAGGAATGCGAATGGAAAGATTACAAAGCGATTGCGACAGATCAAAGAATGCTTGCTAACTTTCAAAATAAGGCTCAATTGATTGATTGGACTAATGAGCAATCCTTGTCTCAACCTGTCGTTGGTCTAGGAGATGGTCATGATGGCATCTGGAACATCATCAGCCAGATTGCCACGTCTGAGCAACGGCTAGAGATTTTGGACTGGTATCATTTGGTGGAAAGTCTCCACAAGGTTGGCGGGTCAATCAAACGGCTCAATCAAGCAGAGACGTTGCTCTGGCAAGGTCAAGTTGAAGCAGCCATTGCATTGTTTAGCAATTGCCAACGAAAACAAGCGAAGACCTTTTGTGAGTATCTGCGGAAGCATCAACATCGCATTGTGAATTATGAGTATTATCAAGCCGAAGAATTGTACTCGATTGGTTCTGGTGCGGTTGAATCGGCTATCAAACAGATTGGTCGGCGAGTGCAACTTTCAGGTGCACAATAGAACCGCGAAAATGTCCCGCAGGTTTTAGCTCATCGTTGTGCTTATCTCAATGGGTTAATTGGTTCGCCATTACCAATAAGCTAAGCATAATTGCTTATGTAAAAAGTGACATACTCCCTGTGTACACCGTAGCCTTAAATAGGGGGACAAGAAATAGTTGCACACGGCGTTACTTACTTAAACCATTCAAACTTAAACATTCAATTAGCCTGCTGATTATCGAGACTAGACAGCAGTGTTAAGATTCAAGACTAGCTCAGATCTCTAATCAAGCTTGTCCTGATACTCTACCCGTTCCATCTAAAATAATTGAGGTTGATATTCCTAGTGTTGATGTAGAAGAAGACGATGGCACGTTAGCCAATAATGGAGCGTCTGTTATACCTGTTGTTTGGAAAAATCGACTGTTTATATTCTTCCCTCAATTCATGCAAAAGAATTGGGATAGTCCTTTGCAAAAGAGAATGAAGGTTGTAGACAGCGCTGAAAATACTGCTTCAGCTAGCACTCCCTTGAGCTACTGGGAAATCAAAATGGCCTGGAGTGAATACAAAGAAGGAAAATGGAGCCCTAAACAGGTATCGAATCGGGCTACTTATTCTCTCATGTCGCTCAACAGACAGAGCAATAAACATACATTTCATCTCCTAAATGAACGAGATAACTATATGTTTGTTCCCTTTGTCAGAGAGAGTGCCGTCTATTTCCAACCCTACTATTTCGATGCTTATTTGGAAGTCACAGAAGAATTGACGAATGATAGAACTTTATTCACTAGAGAGTTTTCTGAGATTAATGAATGGCGAGCACTTTCGCAATCATTTGGATTCAATGGCAATCAAATCAGCAAACTGGAAGGAAGAATTTCTAATTTGTTTCCATTCCTGATTGGCTGGAATTTTTTCCAGCGCTTTGTTGGATTAGACCTCTCAACCTCAACATTAGTGCCTGCACAGTCCGTTCATTCTGACAACAACCCTTGGGATATGACTTCACCTAAATTCTGGGAACAGAATGGTGATAGCAAATTCTATACTGAATTTAATGATTCTTACCCCTTTCAGCACAATCAAACTAAAGATATGTTGGGTTTGCTCAGAAAGGGAGAAGTCAATAAAATCTTCGATCAGCTAGTTCTCCTATCTGATGATCACTATGGTTCAAATAATGGGATTGATTACCATGAGCTAAAACGTCCCTATGCCATCTATAACTGGGAGGCTCTTTTCCATTCAGTTGCTTTATTAGCAGACCACCTGACCAAATCCCAACGCTTTGAAGAGGCAATGCAATGGTGGCATTATGTTTTTGATCCGATCAATGTCAAAGGCGATATCAGAAACGTCTGGAAATTCCTGCCATTTAGGGTGACAGACAGCAAGAATATTTTAGAACAACTGTTTAACAGTCTTGATCCCAACACCCCTAACGAGGAAATTACCGCATGGCGAGATAAGCCGTTTCAGCCCCACGTGATTGCCCGTTCTCGTCCAACGGCCTACATGAAGTGGGTCGTGATGAAATATATTGATAACCTGATCACCTGGGGAGACTACCTCTTCCGTCAGGACACGATTGAAACCCTCAACCAGGCTACCCAGTTGTACGTGCTGGCTGGTCACATTCTGGGGCCGCGCCCAGAAATCATTCCCAAACGCGGCAAAATTCAGCCCCAAACTTACAACTCTTTACTAGACCAATGGGACGCCTTTTCCAACGCGATGGTCGATCTAGAGCTGATATTTCCCTTTAGCAATCAGATTGCTGTCCCGCAAGTCATCTCAGACGGAAAACCCCACTACATCAACGTCTATGGGTTTGCTACAACGCTCTATTTCTGCCTTCCCGACAACCCAAAACTGCTGGAATACTGGGATACGGTAGCCGATCGCCTGTTCAAAATTCGTCATTGCCTCAATATCGAAGGCATATTCAGAGAGTTGGATCTGTACGGTTCACCCATCGATCCAGCTTTATTGGTTCAGGCGGCCGCCCAAGGTCTGAGCATCAGCAGCGTTCTGAATGACCTCAGCACCCCCATGCCCAATTACCGCTTCAACTACCTGCTACAGCGAGCATTAGAAGTCACGTCCGAGGTCAAATCTCTAGGTGGGGCACTGCTTTCGGCGTTAGAGAAGAAAGATGGAGAAAGCCTTTCGATTTTACGGGCGCAGCACGACACCCGGATGCAGAATCTGATCATGGAGGTGAGAAACCAGCAGCTAGAGGAAGCCAAAGCCAGTCTGGATAGCCTGGAACAAAACCGCAAAGCCCCTGAACATCGACTGAACTATTACTTGCAACTCATTGATGCAAATGTAGATGTACCCGCAGTAGACGTGGCATTTACCGAATTACCAAACCCAATCCCTGAGATCAAGCAGGATGGCGGATTGAAGTTGCTTCCACCTGAAGCAGAAGAGATCAAGAAGGCGAAGCTTTCAGCAGACTTACAAATTGCAGTGGGAACGGTAGAAACATTAGCAAGTATTCTCAGCCTGATACCAAGTTTTGATGTTGATGTTAAGCCATTGGGGGTTGGAGGTGGTTTTACAATTGGTGGAAATGATTTCCAGAATAGTTCTATTGCCGTTGCTCGTGCTTTACAAATTGGAGTAAACTATACCTCCTTTCAATCTTCTGCCGCTGCTCGCAAAGCAGGTTTCACACGCCAGCAGCAAGACCGCATCCTTCAGGCAAACCTCGCGGGTCATGAGTTGATGCAAATTGACAAACAGATTACTGCTCAAATTATCAGAAGAGATCTTGCCCAGCTAGAAATTGATCACCATCAGATCCAGATTGAACAAACCCAGGAGGTGGAAGATTTTACTCGAAATAAATACTCGAATGAACAGCTTTACCAATGGATGGGCGATCGCCTCAAAGACCTATACTATCAAGCCTATTCCTTTGCCTATGACTTAGCTAAAAAAGCAGAAAAAGTCTTCCGGTTTGAAATGGGGCTTTCCACTTCTGAGTTCATCAAATTTGGTTACTGGGACAGTGCCAAGGACGGCTTTTTGGCTGGAGAGCAGCTTTACTTAGCCTTGAAGCATTTGGAGAATGCCTATGTAGCAAACAAGCCACACGATTACGAAATCACCAAGCATTTTTCTCTCCAACAGGTTAACCCTCTGGCATTGATTCAATTGAAAGAAACAGGGGTATGCGAATTTGATATCCCTGAAGAAAGCTTTGATCTAGACTATTCCGGACATTACAAGCGACGCATTAAAACAGTATCCGTTTCTATTCCCTGTATAGTTGGGCCGTATACTAGCCTAAACTGTATTCTGCGTCTGCTCAAACATGAATACAGAAATAGCAAAATTGCGGCGAATGCGGCTGATTATGCCAAGAAGTTAGAAGAGTCCGATGAACGCTTCGTTTATAACCCGATTTCAACTACAGCCATCGCCGTCAGTCAGGGGCAGAATGACAGCGGCGTATTTGAACTAAACTTCCGGGATGAACGCTACATGCCATTTGAAGGAGCCGGGGCAATTAGCAGTTGGCGTTTAGAACTGCCTCAAGAATTCTATCAGTTTGATTATCAGACAATATCCGATGTGATTATCCATCTCCGCTATACCTCCTGCGAAGGTGGAGCCACTCTCAAAACCGCTGCCATAGACCATTTGATGGACTATGTGAAAAATGCCTCCGAACTTAGCAAACGGGAAGGCCTATTCCGAATGTTGAGCTTGAAACACGAATTTCCTGACGAGTGGTATCGGTTTTTGCACCCCGAACCGGGCGTTACAAATCAGGTGTTTGTCCTGGGTAGCCTAAAAGAACGTCTCCCCTTCTTTGCTAATAGTCAGAAAGTCAGTGAGCTAAAGATACAAAGCGCTATGCTTTTCGTTCCGCCCATAAACGGGTTCACCGTCTCTCTTCTCAAGTCTGCTCAAGTAGAGACTCTAGATGCTAATAACGCAGAGTTCATGGTTCAGTTGGAACCTGGGGCAGGGATAGATCAATTACAACAATATGAAGCCATTGATTTAGACCAGCATTTCACTGGTTTATGGGCACTTCAAGTCAACGAACCTGTACCCCTTACACGAGATATGCTGCAAGATGCTTGGCTGGTCATTAAATATCAGTTAAACCTCCAATAATCCTCGCCCTATTGATTGCCCATCTGCATGTCACACCAATTTAAACAGAGGACGCGGCAGTTCGCAGACTGAAATCATGGCGGCGCGAAGCTTCCACCATCCAAAAGTTGCTAGCACAACGCTGCGCGAACGCCAATCCAAAATTCAACATGGCATCCCATCAAGTTTCTACTGTGAGCAAGGCTGAAATCGCTTGAGCATGAGCTTGACAAAATAAAGATTGACCGTAGCTGTGGCTTCCTTTCCTCTAGCCGGTTTAGCAATTGAGCGCCATTGCCGAAGCGTATAGTGAACAATATGGCAGTACTGCCTAAGGTTAGGACGGGGTGTAGGGGTGGAACCCCTAGCTGGGGGCGTAGCCCATACCCCCTATGTCCTAAGCTCAATGCGTAACGTCATACATGGGCTATTTACGCAACCAAATTGTCGGTGAGGCGATTGAGATAGTGTGAGGTATGGGCTATCGCGGGAAGAAAAGATGAGAATGTTCTCATCTATCATTCATTTGCTTTTTAAGCCTCTAATCTAATCTAAAGGTGTCCATTTTTACAATTAATTTGCTCTTCCCGCAGCTAATTGATTACAACTACTAAGTTCTGCTAGCGAGCCATTGCATCTTGCTCATTTTCGTATGGGCAAAGTTGATGAAGTGCATTTTCGATTGAGTCAATCAACTTTAAAGATCCAGAAAAGTTTCAGATTTCAACAAACTTTGTGAACTTTAATAGTTGTGATCAGGGATATATTGAGAGCAATAGTCTGATTTGAAATTTCTTTAGGCTCATTGAATCTTTGAAGACAAATCATTTAAAATCCATTGTGTGTGAATGGTTGCAACGATGTCTCAAATTTTAATTGTCGAAGACGAACCTCGGATTGTGTCCTTCTTGGAGAAAGGTTTGCGGAAACATGGCTATGAAACAGCCGTTGCAATGGACGGGGAAGAAGCGCTTCGGATGATTCAAAAGGGCATCTTTGATTTGCTCCTGCTTGATCTAGGGCTGCCGCTCAAAGACGGATGGACAGTGTTGAGAGAGTTGCGGCAAACCCAAGATAAAATTCCTGAAGTCATTATTTTGACAGCCAGAGCCGATGATCACGATCACGTTCAGGGCATACAGCTTGGAGTGAGAGATTACATCACTAAACCCTTCCGATTCAACGATTTACTAGGACGAGTTGAAGCCATATTACAGGCTCAGAACTCTCTTCATGCCTAGGCATCAGCGCAACCATTTCACCAACTGGGTGAACTGAATACAGTATCGCTACGATATCACTCGATGATCTACACCGATTCTCTTTAGCTTAAGCAGCTTTGTGCAGAGTGCTCAGTTGAGAAGGCTCTACGATAGGTGGCTAGCCTTGTGTCATCTGATAAAGCTCTGGCAGTCTCGCTATTCGGACATACAGCAGGTTCCAATCGGTTCTGTTGCCAGTTCAGGTAAGCCAATTGATTGCAATAACTGCGTCCATTCGGTGCGGATCTGATCATTTTGAGGAGCATCCTGGAGTTGAGTTGCCATACTGTCGAGCGCATCATACCAAATGCTTTCACCGGCATAAAGGTTGGAACGCGCCGCCGTTGGTAGGGTCGCTAATTGCTGCTGAAGTTCTGGACGTTCTAGCCGCCGAATTGCCCCATTCACAAACACAAATCGCTCTTGATTGTCGGCATCGCACTGCACCAGCAAATACCATTCATAGCTCTGAGCAGTATCCAAAATCACCGACTGGGGCAGACGAAAATTGACAATACCAGGCGCGGTCTCGTTACCTGCAAGCGTTTTGGTATATACCAAATCATCCTGGCTATCTTTGAGCACGAATTCGAGCGAATGTTGCTCCGTCAGGCGATAGGGCAAATAGAACCAGAGGCTGGGGGATGGTGCTAGCGTAAAGCCAGTGCTGCTGTCAGGTACAAGGGCGGTGAGTGGCGGTTTATTGGCAATCAGACAAGAACCCCGACTCCCTCCTCCCCGACGGCGGCGGGGTCTCCCAACATCCGAAAATTCTGGAGCAGCCTGAGCAACTGTTGGCATTGGAGAGCGCTGTACAGTGGATGGGTTAGTGGATGAGCCGAATACAGTCCGCGGAAAGCTAGTGAGAACTAAACTAAGGAGGCTAGTCTGAATCAGAAGCCTTTTTGAAAGGAAGGTTAAGTGAATCATAAGAGGATAGAGAATGTAAAGAATATCTGGTGTGGTTTGTTCCGTTTTTTGAATTCTTCAGGCTCTAAGCTCATACACACAAAAGAGTGATGGGCAAGAGATTGATGGGCAAGAGATTGATAAGCAAAAGGCTGATGGATGAAATGAACTCAATGTCTTTTGAATGTCTTTGTCTTTTTACAGATTAGGAGAGATTAATTCCGGATCTGTAATGGGTAAACCGCCAGTAAACTACAGCTTATTAACACAACAAACGCGGTAGGCAGGATGGGCAACCACAGACCTTGCAACAGCAGCCCATAGCTGATTCCGCCTAAAACAACCACTGCCCCGACTCCAGCTAGCCCTGTGGTCAACGGCGAACGGCAAATCAGCACCAGTCCACCCCCCACCACCGCCCAACCCCAGACCCAAACTGCCTCACCCCACCGAGGCAAACTCCGCAGCAGCGGGCGCTGATCGAGGACGGCGCTGAGCAGTTGGCTAGTCATCTGGGCTTGAACAGCGACCCCTGGCATTTTTTGCATCGGATCAGATTGGCTGTAGGGGGTGAGGAAATCGTCTTTGAAACTGGGGGCAACCGTGCCAATCAGGACAATCCGATCGCGCACCAAATGGGCTAATTGAGCATCAAGCGCACCGCTCAAAATTTCGCCCAGCGTCACCTGATCGGCGGGTGGATCGCCGTTCCGATAGTTGAGCATCACTTGATAGCCCAGCGCATCAAGTTGATGATAACCGCCGCTGTCGGGGCGCAGTTGCGGAAAGCGCGTCTCACCCATCTGAACTGTTCCCGTGGCATCGCGCGTGGTTTGGACACCTTGCATTGCCAAATAACGCTCTGCCAACCGGAAGCTCAAGGCAGTATCGGTGACGCAAAACGAATCCGGAGCCGCTGCCATGCCCAAAATTTGCCGTCGCACCACGCCATCCGGGTCGATGGGTAAATCGCTGAAGCTGAGCCGCTCGCTGGGAATTCCCTCCAGGGGTTTGGTTCCACCGCTTTCGCCTAGCTCATTGCCCACCTCACAGACCGCGACAAATTGCGGCGTTTGCTGAAGTTGTGCCGCTAGCCCAGAAGCCGGATCAATGGGGAAATCGCGGTAGAGGTCGAGTCCAACAACACGCGGTTGATGCGGACGCAGTTTTTCGAGCAATTGCGCCAGCGCCCGATCGGATAAGGACGCACCGCGCCGTTCTTGAGCGTTTTGCTGCTGCACATCCTGCTCGGTAATGGTGACAAGCAACAGGCGGGGGTCGGGCGGTTCGGCAGGGCGAAGGCGCAGCAGTTGATCGAATGCCCATAGCTCTAAAGCTTGGAAGCCGCCCAGATAGCGCACACTCATCACGCCCACCGTCACCAGCAGGCTGGTCAGCAGCAGGGGTCGCAGTTTTTGACTGAGGCTCTGACGCGGAACCTTCTGTGGCACGGCTCGCCAACGAATTGGCTCTTCAGCCGGATTTTGGCAAATCAGCGGTAGCCAAGTGGCACAAGGATAGTCACCTTCCAGTTTTCCAGCTTTTCGCGAGCTTCGCGGACGGCAGCATGGAGAGTGCATCCTCTAGCGAACTGGGTGAGAAACTCCCGAAAAAAGGACTGCGCCACCGCATCGGGCACGAGTTCCCGCATCACAATCACTTGAGGAATATGCAGATCTGCTAGAGCCTGTGCCAAACCCAGCCCATCGCAAGAGTTGAAAATAGCTAGCTTTAGCCCTTGCCGAATTGCCCGCTTCAGCGCATGACGCAACTGATCCAGCGTCAGACTTTCGTGTGAGTTGAGATAGAGCCGACCCGTTTCACTGGTAGACAGATCTTCAGTTTGGCTATGGCCAGCAAAAAAGAGAATATCCCAGCCGCGCTGATCCCAAAGGTGTTCGTGCAGGTCTTGATAGCTGGGTTCCGTGAGAAACAGCGGTGCTGCATTGGGTAAGGCTTCGATCACCTGCCGATCGCTCTGCACGTCGATTTGATCACTGTCACCCAACACCGCCAGAATCCGCATCGTGCCCTTAAACTGCGGTCGTTCCAGAATTCGCTCATATTCCGCCACGCTGAGGGTGACTTCTGCCTGCGGAAAGTCCTCAAAAAAATTCCAGAGATGCCAAGGCAACCGGCGTAGCAGGGGATCGTTGGTTTGCAAGATCACCTGAATCGCATCGGTTGGTTCAAACAAGCGGCTCAATTTGCGATCGATAGGATGAAAGGATTCTGCATTCAGCCAACTGTTGAGCCGCTGCCGCAACTGCTGCGCTAAATCGCTAAACTCAACTTCCGAAAAATGAGTCACCCCGCTGGCAGAAATGGTGATTGCCCGTGTTGCTGTCCAATCCTGGCTTCCCCTCCGCTCCCGGTAAAACTCCCGATAGAGCAACTGCCAGCGGCGATAGAGATACTCTAGTTCAGGAGCCGGGGGCAAACTGCCGATATATTGGGTGGGATATTGATTTTCGGCTCGATTAGAAACCTGAGCGATGATGTTCGGACAACCGCCATGAACATCTCCTGTACCTAAGTTAAGGACAACTAAATAACTCATCTCACCATCAGTTACAATTGAGGAGAATTATAGAAAAAGAACCGAAGACACGCTGAAAGGGAATTATAAAATGAAGCTCTCGCTAACGCAGACGTGATTTAAACTGACCTGAATATCGAAACTATCGCCTGCCTCGCCGCGAAAATGCCGCAGTTGAATGTAGCTGTCCTGTTCTCTAGAACAAACCTCTTGCAGTAACTCTCCCGTTTCGCCCAGCATTGTTAATTTAAGATTTGGCGGCAAATGCTTATTTCCGGCAGCCGGATAGGTTTGTACCAGCACATTCATACTCGTGTCTGGATTCAGCGTGATGGCGAGAGACAGCACAACCGATTCTCCATCTAACGCTACGCCAACATCAATGAGTTTGGCTTGCCGCACCGTGATCTCATACTGACCCTGGCTGCGAACCGCTACCATCTGCCCACTGCCCAGCAAAGACTCAATCTGCTGCCAGCCTTCTTCGACTACCCCTTCTAGCCATTTTCGCAAATGCACCGTTGGACGGAAGCTCATTGCAGTAGATGCACGAATTGCTATAGGTGCATCAGAAGTCGCTGTCGCTAACGACTGCAAATAAGTCAGCAAGTGCTCTAGCGATTGCAGTTGAACCAGCGGTAAATCTGCGACAGGAGTTGGAGTGAAGCCAAGCAAGGTTGCTGATTTCAGAGTTGGGGCAAACTGTACCGCCACATAGCCAATTCGCTCCGTCCAAGCATCCGGCGAAACCGTCAGCACTTCGGCATCGGGCAGCAAAACGCAGCATTCTAACTTGCCGTAGGAGGGAAGCCAAAGGTCAGCTACATCGACAAATTTGCCGATCCAGGGATTGCGCCAGTCACTCTGGTCAGGGTTGGTTTCGACTCCCAAGCAGCGCAGGTAGAACTCAACGGCGTAAACGGCTAATGCTTTCAAATAGGTCTGCTGGGTTTGGGGCGACTGCTGTTGAGCAACGGCATGGGCTTCAAACGAAAGCGGCACAGTGAATGTAAGTGGCTCCACGATCTGAGTCATAGCTGATCTCGCTGTATTTTCAAGCATCGATAACACACTATCAATGAAAACAATCAATGAAAACAATGAAAAAAGAATGATTCTATTAACCTAGGGCGCGTCATCCATTCAGGGTCAAACGCTTGCAGTATCCGCCTGATCGCGCTCGTTCCCCAAAACAGGCTAGGGGGCTGTCGCGCTGCCATCATCAGGGTTTTAGCTGGAATGGATCACAGCCCCTAGCAATCGTTATTCAAGCTACTCTAGATACTTCTTGAAATAAGGAATGAGATCTTTGAGATGACGATTAAAAAAACTGCAAAGCGTTTGGGCGGAAATCCCCACACTTGTAGCAACTTCTGTCCAAGACTTCCCTTCAACAAACTTAGCAATGGCTAACACCTGAAACGTGATTTCTGGGTGCTCTCGCAACCGCTGCTTCCTGAATAGCCCTTCTGGATCTTGCTGCAAAAATTGCTGAAGTTGTAGATCAACCTCTCCGGCAGGAGAGAACAGCGGCAAATCTTCCAGAGAAGGGAGCCTGATGGGGAACTGACTTTCTGTTTCAGGCATTTGGGTAAGGCCTTGCTTCTGGTAGTCTTTGACCACTTCAATAAATTGACGATTCAACCGGAAGTTCACCCATGCCATAACTGGATATTCTGGATTGTATTGATCAACCGTTTGGCAAATAATAATCAGGGTTTTTGCAGCGCCTCATTATATAGATCTTCATAAAGATTAGGCGGCCAAGCAAACTGCTGAGGATGCCCCAACTTCCCTGACTGGAGAATTTCGTTCACAAATTGATTCAGCAATTGCCGCCGTTGGGAACTGTGAAATGCCAATGCCTGGATCTCCTGAACCCGATTCGCCAGCCTCGCTTCTAACGGTGTTTGAGTTAAATCACAACTATCCTCCTGTTTATCTACCATTGAACTTGCTCCGCCATTTTGAAGTCATGGGTTATTGTGCCAAGATTTGCCTCAAGATGACAGCAAACTGTGAATATTTGGGTCACTCAATTGAACTGCACCTAGCAGCTTCTATGATAGGTGCCCACAACAGCGCTACACTCGCTTTATCAACTGCCGCCTCCCCTCCTGCTTGATATTCCCTATTAGGGGTTCCGCCTTCACCTGCTCAATCAACGAATTTTGTAAAGAAACTTAACATTTCAAATCTATCCTAATTCATGCATAAGAAAAGTGCTTAGGAGATTTCTAGGAAAAAATTGTTGTCACGTTGGGGCAGGTTTGGACTCAGTCTCGCGTCGCCCAGAGGATTGATCTGCAAAACCTGCCCGTACCGGGGTAGAGGGTTTCCCAGAAATCTCCTTAACGCTATGAAGTTTTATAGAGAAGTTGATTACTTTCAGTTCTTTTGCCTGAATAGTTGATGAGAAACCTGTGATCAAAAATGTAAGTTCAGAAATGTAAGTTCAAGAGATGAGCCATTGAAGTGGTGTAGAAGGAAAATGTAGTCTCAGCAACAATTAGTTTTAGATGAAGCTGAGGCAGCAGGGGATCAAAACTCAGTCAGAACTTGCTTAAAATCGCCATCACAGACCATTTGGCTTGATGAGAGTTTTCTCATGTTCTGCCTTTCGTGCGTATGGATAGGTTAGACTATTCTGCGACATAGCAACAAAGTCTGTACAGCCGTTTACAGAGATCAATTCAAAGTTGATGCAGGGTTTATTTCGGTGCAGCCTGTTCAGTGCTCTACCTTCTACTCTACCTAGAGCATAAGACGATTCAAATTGAGGTCGTTGATTTCTTCATTCATTGAATTGCTGCTTGAGATGATTTTACTCACCTAAAAATTTTAAGAGTCTTAATCATGAATTTTGCATTCACTTATGGTTCAGGTACAACGCTGGAACAGGTGATCGCCTTTGAAACGGCAGGTCGCTTGTGGTCTACTTACCTGACTGATGATGTAACGGTCAATATCCACATTGAACCTAGCAGCACTTTGCCGACGGGTGTTGCCGGTGGCGCACTGATGGGCATTGAGGCGGATGAGTCCTACGCAACTTGGCGTGAGCGTCTAGCTGCTGATGGTAAATCAACCGACGATCAAACCGTTCTCCAAACCATGCCTTCTAATCCGGATTCTTTTACGGCATGGGTGAATGAGATTGGCCCCAACGGCATGACTTCAAACAAGGTGGCGCAGAACAGCAATACGCTTAACCTGAGCCGTGCCAACGCTAAAGCGCTAGGAATGCGAGATGGGCAAGATAGCGGACTCGACGGCTACATCTTGATGAATGATCAGTTAGCTGATCTGGGACTGATCTGGAACTACAATCTGAACGGTACTCCTCCTGCCAACAGCGTTGACTTTTTGAGTGTGGCAGTGCATGAAATTGGGCATGTGCTTGGCTTCTATAGCGGTGTCGATGCTTCCGGTTGGCAGATTACTCCAATTGCCGAATTCGACGATGACGATGACGATGACGATGACGACGACGACATCAATGGCGCTGTTGAGCTAGACCCAAGAGGGATACTAAAAAACGCTACCAGTCTTGACATGATGCGCTTCTCGAATGAAGGCAAACTCGATTTGGTTGTCGGCGGTAGCCCCTTCTTTTCAAAAAATGGTGGCACAACCAAGGATGCAGATTTTGCAACAGGTGTAGATCGCAATTTGGGAGGGGATGGTTATCAAGCGAGCCATTGGAAGTCGAGCGGTGGCATCTTAGGCATCATGGAGCCAGATATTAACTTAGGCACCAGACGCAGCGTGACTAGGCTTGATCAGCAAGCATTGGATGTGATTGGTTGGGATCTGGGCACGGGCAGCGTCAATCTGGATGCTCTTCAAGCGCAGGCGAAGCAGGCATTGGCGGATCGACTGAACGTTACTGTGGAGCAGCTAGAGGCAACTCCAACACTGGTGCAACAGCTCACCCAAGATCGCAGCCAGGATGTGGCCTTCATGGTGGAGCAAAGCCAGATTTATGAATGGCGGCGGAGCCGCAGCGGCAGATCAAGCGGCTGGTGGCATGAGATTAATCCGGCAGCAGTAACTAGCAGTGTAGACACCGAACTCTCAACCGGCTGGGAGGTTTCAGTCGGCACTGATGAACTGACAAACAGCAGTCAGCAAACTGTATCCGTTGCTAATCAGGGGACTGTTCAAGACACTACGGACACGGGCAGCAGCCCTCTATCTTCACAGATATCAGATTCAACGCTCAACTCAACCCTATTCACAACTGACTCATTGGGTTACTCTATCGTTCGCTTAAATGCAATTGATGCCTTGTCTCCTAATTATTTGATTGGCTCAGAGTTAATTAACCTGGGACTTTCCAGTGTTTTTTAGCAATAGTCATTGCTAATGTCAAATAAAAGAATCACTATGCATACTCTATAGATGATTTCAATTTTCATAAAGCGTCACTAGCTCTATACCCATGTCCCTGTTGCGATCAATCAAAACAAGCTTAAGTCAAGGTTTCTCAGGCAGAACGTTCATCGCCTTGAGGGAACTGTACGATGTGCAGTTCTGCGGTATGCCGTTAGCGATACAAATCGCTGTACAAATTGCTGTACAAATTGCTGCACAGCTAATAGGGACAGAGTTCGTCGTAGCGCAGATCACGCCTGACCGAACATTGCCGCAATCGAGTCGGGTTGAAACAAGCGGCAACATCCAGGAAATTAACGGCGGGACACGAGCGGGACGCAACCTATTTCACAGCTTTGAACGATTTTCAGTCCTAGAAGGAGGCACTGCTTTCTTCAACAATGATGTGGGGATTGAGTCAATCTTTAGCCGCATTACAGGTGGCTCAGCCTCTCGAATTGATGGGCTTATTCGCGCCAACGGCAGCGCTAATTTATTTCTGCTCAATCCCAACGGCATTGTTTTTGGGCGCAACGCCTCACTGGATATCGGCGGCACTTTTATTGGCAGTACGGCTGACCACATTCGCTTTGCTGATGGTGCAACATTTAGCGCGGTGAGTCCGCAGGTGTCCCCGTTGCTGACGGTGAGTTTGCCAGTTGGCTTACAGTTTGGTGGCAATCCTGCGCCGATTCAAGTGCAAGGAAGAGGCCATGGCTTGTTTCTCAATTCGCCAGATAATCCTTCGGTCAACCGCACCAACCGCCCCACTGGACTGGAGGTGAAAGCTGGACAAACCCTAGCGCTGGTGGGCGGCGAACTGACGCTAGAGGGCGGCAACCTAACAGCAACCGCAGGACGGATTGAGCTAGGCAGCGTGGCGGGCGGTGAAGTGCAGTTGAACCCACAAAACTGGCGCTTAGACTACGGAGCCGTTGAACGATTTGGAGATGTTCGTTTAACGCGGTCTGCTTCGGTGGAAACGAGCGGGAATCGAGGGGGCACAATTCAGGTGCAGGGGCGAAACATTCAGATTGCTGACACATCAGCACTGTTGGCAGATACCCTGGGAAACGGGACAGGCGGCTCGCTCACGCTGAGAGCCACGGATGGCATTGAGGTGTCTGGCTCTGGGCTGTCCCCGACTGGCAATCCCTTTGTTAGCCGCTTGTCTACGGATGTGGCTCCGGGCGCAACCGGGCAAGGAGGAGACTTATTGATTGCAACTCCGCAGCTACAGATCAGGAATGGCGGACAGATTTCTAGCGGCACGTTCAGTGAGGGCAATGCAGGCAGTCTACGCGTTCAAACCACAGCGTTGCAGATCAGCGGCGGTTCACTCGTTGGTCCGAGTGGTTTGTTTGCCCCGGTTGAAGCAGCGGCAAGTGGCAATGGCGGCAGTTTGACTATCACAACCGAGCAGCTACGCATTACAGACGGGGCGCAGGTAGCCACCAGTACATTTGGGGCAGGCAATGCCGGAATGCTGACGGTGCAAGCCGATCAAGTTGAACTAGAGGGACGAGGCAGTGGTTTGTTTGCAATTGTTGAGCTAGGCGCAAGCGGCAACGGCAATACGCTTACCCTGATTGCAGATCAATTGCAAATCCGCAATGGAGCGCAGGTGACGACCTTAACGGCTGGAGATGGCAATGCCGGAAATTTAGCGGTGCAGGCTAATCAGATCGAATTAGTTGGCAGATCGGGAGGGTTTGCCAGCGGTTTATTGACTTCGGTGGAGCCAGAGGCAACGGGTCGGGGTGGCAATTTGACTGTCCGCGCTCAGCGTTTGCGAATTCGTCAGGGAAGCGAGATTTCAGCAACGACGTTTGGCAGTGGAGCCGCAGGCGATGTGACGATGCAGGCAGAGCAAATCGAAATCAGCGGCGGTACGGTTCGGAGTCCAAGCAGTATCGCGGCAGCCTCCAGGGGTGCAGGTGACGGCGGCAGTTTACTGATCACAACCCAGCAACTCCGGGTGACAGACGGCGGGCAGATTACCGCAGCAACCGCAGGCAGTGGCAATGCAGGCAATTTGACTATCAACGCCTCTGACTCCGTGGAACTTTCTGGCACGACTGCCTTCGGCAGCAGCGGGCTGTTTGCGAGCGCTCTTGGAGCAGGTGCAGGCGGTGATTTAACCGTGACGGCCGAGCGCTTGACTGTCACCGACGGAGCCGTGATTAGCGTCAGCAATTTCTCCAGCGCTGATCCGAGTCGTCCTCCCGGACAGGGCGGTGTCGGTAATTTAGCAGTGAATGCAGATCAAATCGTGCTGGATAACGAAGCAATACTGACGGCGGATTCTGCCGCAGGCGATCAAGGAAACATTAGGCTGCAATCGAATAACATTTTGCTTCGCCGGCAAAGCACTATCACAACGAATGCAACAGGGGACGCGCGCGGCGGTAATATCACGATTGATACAGATAGTTTGATAGCAGCCGAGAATAGCGACATTACTGCTAATGCCCAAAATAACTTTGGCGGACAAGTATCGATTCGGGCTGAGTCAGTTTTGGGAACGCAGGTGCGCGCTCAGTTAACTTCTGATAGCGACATCACGGCTTCTTCAGCGTTGGGCGCTCAGTTCAGCGGCACAGTTCAGATTGACGCCCAAGAAGTTGACCCTGACCAGGGACTCGTGCAATTACCCAACAACTTAATCGACGCTAGCAATCAAATCGCTGCTGTTTGTGGTCAAACCGAGGGTAACACTTTTGTCGTGAGTGGACGAGGCGGACTGCCGGAAGCACCAGTTCAGTTACTACAAGGTGAATCAATTTGGGAAGATCTGCGGATATCTGAAGTGGGAGATGATGAGATAGGAAGCAGAACGAATGGAGTGCTTCAATTTGACCCAAACGAGAATAGGTTAGTAGAAGCGCAAGGCTGGAAAATCAACGAAATGGGGCAAGTTGTTCTAGTGGCACAAACTCGCATTCAGCCTCAAATTCAGCCTCAAATTCAGCCTCAAATTAAAGCAAACTGTGCAGATGCAGGATAAGCCGATATGAATATTCTAAAACGGCTACAGCAGTTGCTTAGTAAATGCCATAAGCAATATTACCAGAATCGTTACAAAAAACGCGATCGACAACGACGCAACAGCTTGGCGATTCTAGCAGTTTTTACGTTCATTTTCACGTTACAACCTTTTTCAAATCACGCGCTCTTATCTGCAAACCCGATCCATCCTGCGAAGTCTCCGCTCTTAGTTGCTCAGCGGTCAGTATCAGAAAACTCGCTGATCGAGCAGGGACGACAACATTACCAGGCTGGACAATACCCAGAAGCCATCACCTTCTGGCAGCAAGCGCTAGTCGAAGCGGCTCCACTCCAGCAGGCTTTGTGTTTCAACTATCTGGCCTTGGCTTATCTCAAGCTGGCAGACTGGCAGCAGGCAGAACAGGCGATTGCTCAAAGTTTCCAGCGGTTGGCAGATCGTCCTAGCTCGCCGCTTCTAGCACAGGCATTCAACATACAGGGGCAGGTTCAGTTGGGCAGGGGACAGCCAGAAGCAGCCCTGGCAAGCTGGCAACAAGCAGAAACCTACTACACCGCTGCTGATGACCTCCAGGGACAGCTAGGTAGCCAGATCAATCAGGCGCAAGCCCTACAGACGCTAGGACTATATCGCCGCGCCCAGAGTTTGCTAGAGGCGATTAACCGCAGCTTGCAAGCCCAACCCGATGCCCAACTCAAGGCGCTGGGGCTGAGTAGCTTGGGCACTGTGTTGCAGGTCGCGGGCAATTTAACCGAGTCACAGCAGGTATTGCAGCAGAGTTTAGCCATTGCCGAACAGTTGAACTTGCGATCGCAGATCAGTGAGATTCAGTTTAATCTGGCGAATACCTTGCGCAGTTTACAGTCCACAGACGCCGCCTTACAGCTTTACCAGCAGGCTGCCAATACCGCTCTAACTCCATTGGGACACCTGCAAGCCCAACTCAATCGCTTCAGTTTGTTGCTTGACACCCAACAAGATGCCCAAGCTCAAACGCTCGCCGCTCAGCTTCAGCCCCAGTTCAATCAGCTTGCCCCTAGCCGCGATGCCGCCTACCTTCAGGTCAACTTTGCCACCCAGTTGAGCAAGCTCGCCGCCCAGACGCCCCAAACCGATGCCATCCAAACCGATGCTATCCAAACCGCCACCATTCAGACCGCCGCTCAATTATTAACCCGCACGATTCAGCAAGCGCAAAGCCTCTCCGATGTGCGAGCCGAATCTTATGCCGTGGGGCAACTGGCCCATCTTTATGAGCAAACCCAGCAGTGGGAAACGGCCCAATCGCTCAGTCAACGGGCGCTACTATTGGCGCAATCCATTAATGCAGATGATATTGCCTACCGCTGGCAGTGGCAGCTCGGACGGATTCTCAAACAGCGTGACCCCACCGCCGCCAAAGCCACCTACAGCGAAGCGCTCAAAACCCTAGACTTGATCCGTCGAGATTTGCTGTCTACTCACCCCGAATTTCAGGTCTCGTTTCGCAGTGATGTCGAGCCACTCTACCGCGAGTTAGTCGAACTCTTGGTGCAGCCCAACGCGCCCCCCTTCTGATCTGCAATTGGCCCGCGAAGCGATCGAAGCCCTGCGAGTTGCAGAACTGGAAAACTTCTTTCGCTCTGCCTGCATCGAACCCACTCAGCAAATTGACACCATTGACCCCACCGCCGCTATTTTCTATCCGATTTTGCTGCCCAATCAGCTTTTGGTCATTGTCTCGCTGCCCGGTCAACCGTTGCGCTATCAAACCACACCCGTATCGCAACTCGAAGTAGAAAGCGTCGTTGAAGCCTTTCGCCGCCGTTTGATTTTGCCCTACACCTCCAACCGGGAAATTCAATCGCTGGCCCAACAGCTTTATGGCTGGATCATTCAACCCGTTGCCGCCGCGCTGAGCGAAAACCAGATCGAAACCCTCGTTTTTATTCAGGATGGAGCGCTGCAATCGATTCCAATGGCGGCTCTTTACGACGGTGAGCGCTACTTGATCGAAACCTACAGCATTGCCCTCACTCCCGGATTGCGGCTATTTGAGCCAAAACCGCTGGATCAAGTTCCTTGGGCAGCCGTGACGGCAGGCTTAACCCAATCGCGTCATAGCTTCGAGCCGCTAGAATTCGTTGAAACTGAACTCGCCCAAATTCGCTCTGAAATTCCTAGTGACCTGTTGCTTGATCGAGACTTTACTAGCGCCACCCTGTCTACGACGTTGAACACCTCGCCTGCCCCAATTCTACACATCGCTACCCACGGTCAGTTTAGCTCTCAGTCCGATCAGACCTTCATCCTAGCTTGGGATCAGCCCATTACAGTGAGTCGGTTTAGCCAACTGCTGCAAGCGAGAGAAGAGCAGCCTAACACCCTCGAACTCCTCGTGCTCAGCGCCTGTGAAACTGCCATTGGAGATAAACGCGCCGCCTTGGGACTAGCTGGCATTGCTGTACAGTCAGGTGCTCGCAGTACACTGGCCTCCCTCTGGTTGATTGATGATGAATCAACCCCAGTATTGATGACCGAGTTCTATCAGGAGCTAAAAACCGGACTCAGTAAAGCCGCTGCTTTGCGACAGGCCCAGCTAGATCTGCTGCGGGGACAGTATCGCCATCCCCGTTTTTGGGCAGCATTTGTTTTGCTGGGGAATTGGCAATAGGGCTGCTAAAAATCGTGAATTTAATCAATCCGCAGGGTAGGGGAATTTGGGGGACGCTAAGACGGTTTGCGACCGACAGTTGAACTTTTAATACCATTTTGGATTTTGGATTAGCGTTCGCGCAGCGTTGCGCTAGCAACTTTTGGATAGTGCAAGCCTTGCGCCGCCATGGTTCCAGTCTGCAAACTGCCGCGTCCCCTGTTATAGCGTTACGTATTGAGCTTAGGACATAGGGGGTGTGGGGGCTACGCCCCCAGCTAGTCTACCCTACCACCCCACCTCTAACCTCTAGATC
>JAAUQT010000289.1 GCA_012033495.1 Cyanobacteria bacterium RM1_2_2
GCAGGCAATTGACCATCAGCGGCAAATTTGCCTTACCCTCGACTATGACCCTACCTATTCCACGCTGGTTTTTTGGACAGTGAAAGGAAAAGATTTTTACTGCCTGGAACCTTGGAGCGCTCCTCGGAATGCCTTAAACACCGGAGAGGATTTAATTCAACTCGCCCCTAACACCAGCCTAGATACCTCAGTGCGGTTCAGTGTGCGCTCGCTGTAGCTGAGATTGTAGTGGCTAAGGAATGGGAATTAAATCAGTTCGATATGTTGGCAGGGGCAGGTTTTGCGGTCAAGTCCCTTGCAGGATGCCCATTGATCTGCTCAACCCGCCCGTACAGGTTACGGATTGATTCAATCCTGATCCTAAGAGCCAGTGGAGCGTTGCTGAATGGAAGGATGAATTTTGAAATGCGATCGCTCCGATCGTGCCTCAATCTTCCAGGTTGGAAGACTTTGAGTGATCCTGAAGTCTCCAAATTGGCGGTGAGGGCAAATTCGCTTCGTAAATCAGCAACGCTTCAGTGGAACCTAAAGGTGAGGCTCCCGAACTGTGGTGATTCTTAAGCATTTTTCTAGATGCTGGGACTGTTGATGTCGTCTTAGTTCGGGCAGAAGCGGTAAATGCCTCAAAGCCCAGCACTGAATTTGGGTGCGTAAAGCATTCATAAGTGGCAGCAGGGGGCTAGAATCAACAACTGAAATCGAATCCTGTCAATCTTGCTAGTAATAGCTTGACCTCACCGCGTAAAATTCACTATTCCCCAAAGGTCGTATAGCTGCGAGAATTTACAGTTCTGCAAATTTTTCGCAAACCAAGGTAACTCCAAGTTCTAGTTTTAAGCGTGCTGTGCGTCTTCTGTGAGTTTCACTTATTCGCATTCAAAAAAGCCCAAAAACCGCCTGAGTAAAGCCAGTCCGCCACCTATGCAAACTGAAGTAACAACGTGGTTTCTAGAGATGCTTGATCCAGGGCAACTGCAATTTGCGGCGCCTAGCTCAGAGATGCTCAGTCAAAACACCTTGCGAATTGAACAGGCTAAAATTCCTTCGCCCGAACTCAGTCGGTTTTTGTATACCAGCGTGGGAGGCGATTGGTACTGGATCGAGCGCCTCACTTGGAGCCATGACCGCTGGATGCAGTATCTCGATCGGCAGCAGGTTGAAACCTGGATCGCGCATATTTCAGGCACTCCGGCAGGCTATATCGAGCTGGAGGCTCAGGCGGCAGGCAATGTGGAGATTACCTACTTTGGGCTACTGCGCCATGCTATGGGTAAGGGATTAGGCAAACATCTGCTGAGCGTCGGAGTTCAGCGAGCTTGGGAAATGGGCGCTCAGCGGGTTTGGGTGCATACTTGCAGTTTGGATGGGCCTCATGCCCTCAAAAATTATCAGGCTAGGGGCTTTCAAATTTACCGCCAAGAAACCCATGTCGAAAAATTGCCTGACCGACCCATTGGCGTTTGGTTGGGTGTAACCCCATCAGGCTGATTGAAATACGTTAGGCTAGTGCTCTTACCCCTCAACTTTTCAGCTTTGGAGGGATTCTGCCTAATCACTAGCTTCAGCCTTGAAGGATGCGCTACTGTAAGAGATGAATTTGTTAAGGAATTATTAAATCATCACTAGGGCTTGTAGTGCCACCCGGATTGAAACTGAGCCGGATTTGCCCACCATTCCCAGTTATTTCATCAAACTCATCAAAAAACCGACGCTCCCATGATGCCAAACTCTGACGATTGCACTACCGAGACTACCAATGCTGACCCGATGGATTTAGGCCGGGTTGCTCGCCCAGATAAGCCAGAAGAAGCTTGTGGTGTATTTGGGATTTATGCTCCGAGTGAAGATGTGGCGAAGCTAACCTATTTTGGGCTGTATGCCTTGCAACATCGCGGTCAAGAGTCGGCTGGAATTGCCACCTTTCGAGATGGAGAAGTTCAGCTTCATAAAGATATGGGCTTGGTTTCGCAGGTTTTTAGTGAACAGATTTTGCAAACCTTGGGCGGTGAGATGGCGGTTGGGCATACGCGCTATTCAACCACAGGGTCTAGTCGGGTTGTGAACGCTCAGCCAGCAATCGCAAAAACTCGCCTCGGCACGCTGGCACTGGCGCACATGGTAACTTGGTCAACACGCCCCAACTGCGAGAAGAACTGCTTAAATCTAACGTTCAGCTTGTCACCACCACTGACTCAGAAATGATTGCAATTGCGGTTGCGGAAGCCGTCAACGCTGGAAAGGCTTGGTTAGATGCGGCGATTAGTGCGTTTCACCGCTGCGAAGGTGCTTTTAGTTTGGTGATTGGCACACCCGATGGACTGATGGGAGTGCGTGACCCGAATGGTGTGCGTCCGTTGGTGATTGGCATTTTAGAAACCGAAGCGCCGAATACGCCCACTCAGTATGTGTTGGCTTCTGAAACCTGTGCTCTCGATATTATTGGCGCAGAATATTTGAGAGATGTGGAACCCGGAGAATTGGTTTGGATCACGGAAGCGGGGTTGGCTTCTTTTCATTGGGCTACCCAGCCGCAGCGTAAACTCTGCATTTTTGAGATGATCTACTTTGCGCGCCCAGATAGCATCATGCATGAGGAAAGCCTTTACAGCTACCGGATGCGGATTGGCAAACAGTTGGCGATCGAATCTCCTACGGATGTGGATTTAGTCATGGGCGTGCCCGACTCTGGCATTCCGGCTGCGATTGGGTTTTCGCAACAATCGGGCATTCCTTATGCAGAAGGGCTGATCAAAAACCGCTATGTGGGGCGCACCTTTATTCAGCCTACTCAATCGATGCGGGAATCGGGCATTCGGATGAAGCTCAACCCGTTGAAGGATGTCTTGGTCGGCAAACGGATTTTGATTGTTGATGACTCTTTGGTGCGCGGCACCACCAGCCGCAAAATTGTCAAAGCCCTCCGAGAAGCAGGCGCAACTGAAGTGCATATGCGAATTTCCTCGCCGCCCGTTACCCATCCTTGCTTCTATGGCATCGATACTGATAGCCAGGATCAATTAATTGCGGCAACCAAATCGGTAGAAGAAATTGCGCAGCAGATCAATGTCGATTCGTTGGCTTACCTCAGTTGGGAAGGAATGCTGCTGGCGACTCAGGAAGATCCAAATAGTTTTTGCTCAGCCTGTTTTACGGGAGACTACCCAATTCCAGTTCCAGAGATGGTGAAGCGCTCGAAGCTGATGTTGGAAAAACAGCCGGCTTCGACCTCGGTTTAGCTGCTCCTCAATGGTGAACAATGATGAAGTGTATGCTCCAAAGCAAATGCGTTTGATATGAAACCGTGAACAGCTAACCGCATTAAATCGTAGGGGAAGAGCAGCCGATATAAGAAACTCAGCGGGTTGACAGCAGCATCTGGTATGCCTGAGAGAATCCAGTCATTTGACCAAAACTGACCTTTTGCGGTATCTAGGTTGAGGGATGAAGGCTGGTCAACTAAGGTAGGCTGATGATTAAAATGGCTGTTGGGTTAAAATGGCAGATTCTGCTAAAGGTTTTACCCTATGCGCTCCTGTTCTGCTTAGCCAAGTTTCTGGTACACCGAATGGGCTGGGAAATCGGAACCTTCGATCCTCAAACCAGTTCTGTATTTGGAGCAATCACCCTTGTCATTGCGTTTGTTTTAGCCGGAACGTTAAGCGACTTCAAAGCTAGCGAAGCCCTGCCGCTAGAAATTTGTAGCGCTGTTGAAGGCATGAATGACACAAATACACTCATCGCAGCCAGCACATCAGACTATAATCCCCAACCTTTGCTGGAATCTCTGATTGTCACTCTAGAAACCATTCGGCACTGGCTGCTGCAAAGTGGGGATACAGCGATTGTATTTGACCAAATCACTGAACTAAACCAGAAGCTAGTACCGTTAAACCGCTTCACGCCGCCGCCCCTCATGAGCAAAGTGCAGGCAGAGTTAGCGAAACTGCGACTTGCTGTGATGCGAATTCGGGTCATTCGAGACACAGATTTTGTAATCTCGGCATATACGCTACTGGAACTTTATACCGTTGGGGCAGTGCTTGCCTTGATTTTAGTTGGAGGTGAGCACTTTGGTCGTAATTTAATGCTGTCTGTGATTCTCGTAACCGGTATTTTTTACTTGCTGCTTTTGATCCGGGATTTAGATAATCCTTTTCAATACAACGGTGAATCTAGCGTAGATGTCACCTTACAAGACCTGGATTTCACGCTGGATCGGCTGCGTAATCAGCTACACAAACCGCCATTCAAGAACAGTGATGCTGGCTCGAACCGCTGATATATCCACTGGTTTCAATCCTATTCGTTTCAGCGCAACCCGTCAGGCTGGTTTCATATCTCAAGATTTAGGATTGAGAAGCTGCATGGCTTCAGCGTGGAGAAGCGCGACTTCAGGATCGCGTTGAATAGCTCGGTAGTAGCGCTTTTCTGCACTGCTGCCTTCTGCCGAGGGTTGCAATAAAGCGCGGGCTTTTCCAGCAGTTCTTCGGCTTGTCCTAGGGTCATCGGCTCTTTAGGACTCAGAACATCATCAATTTGCACAATCAATTGAGACATTGGGCGTAGCCAGCTAAACCACTCATGCTCAATCACCAATCGAAAAAATTCACCACTGGAAGGAATTCGACCGTGAAATTGTTCATAAACAATCCGTTCAGAATCGAGTAATGCTTTATGCAGTCGAAGCAGCAATGCGCGTGTATCACGTAGACGTTGAAAGGCAGAATCGAGAGAAGACATTGAAAACTCAGGGACGGTGAACATTCTTCCCATCTTGTCATATTCAGGCTCAATTCAGCAGGTTAATCCGGTAGTGTTGCTTATAGTTGCCCGACGCTACCATTCAACTGCCAGTTCGCCGCTAGCGATTTTTTCTCTCACCATTTTGGTTATGACTTCCAGTTCTTCTGGTGAAACCGCCTTATCCGACCAAACAACGGCTTTAATTCGCTCAATCTCTACCTGAGTCAGCTTACCATCCTGGTTA
>JAAUQT010000290.1 GCA_012033495.1 Cyanobacteria bacterium RM1_2_2
GGGTTGGAGACGCAGCTAGGTGGGTTGAGTGCAGCCGAGGTGGGTTGAGCGCAGCCGAAACCCACTAGTTTCTTGTCAGAAATCATCTAAACCGGCAAGCGGGTTCCGAGTTGGCTCAAATTCAGCACATGCCCACCTGTCACCAAAAACACGGGATTTGCAATTGCGCCAATTTGCCGTGTTAGTTTGCCGAGTCGATCACGAAACGTCCGCCCCAACGGATAGGCCGGCACTACACCCCAGCCTGTTTCCTCTGCCACCACAATGATCTGAGCCGTTGTTTGCTTGAAGCTATCCAGCAAGGTTTCACAGGTTTGTTGCCAGGTTGCCTCATCCTGCTCTAACAAGTTTGCCAGCCAAGTTCCCAGCGAATCAATCAACAAACATTCTGTCACCGATGCGGTTTGTATGGTCGCGGCTAAGTCAACCGGAACGCTGAGCGTTTTCCAATTAGGACGGGCCGGCGCTGTTGATGTAGAGCAATCCGGGCTTGCCATTCTGCGTCGTCTGGATCAAGTTGAGCCGTTGCCACATAAATCACAGCCTTTTCAGACTGAGCCGCTAGCTGTTCTGCCCACTCGCTTTTCCCCGACCGAGCCGGCCCCGTCACTAAAATAAGCGGTGCAATGGGCGGTGCAGGCGATGCCATGAGTTCGTCATGAAAAGACATAATTTAAAACCGTTCAGGCGGAAGCATACAGCATAAAATAGCCCTAATCTGGGTGTTTCTCTGTATTTTGCTCGATCTGCTCGATCTATTTTGCTCGATCTTTTACCCGTCATCTTATACACTGGCGATGCTTGCTAGGGAATGAGCCGCTATGAAATTTGAACTGAAGCGAATTGAAGCCACATTAGACCAAATCAACGCCTTAAACGCGCAGAGGATGCCATTATCGGATCGAGCCTTAATTTTGCAGGCGATGCTGGCTGACTCTGCTGCCCCTCAGCTTCAGGCTCAAACCCCGCCAAAATCTGTGAGCAGAGCTTCAATTCAGCCCTTTCCGGTTCCCAAATCACCTGAGCCTGAGCAGATCCCCGCAGCGGCTGCCGCTCCCCCCGTGGCAGTTAATCAACAGATGCAAGCCACCAAGCCACCTCGCAATAGCAAAGCGGTTCCCACCCGAACCAAGCCACCTGCTGCCGCCAAACCCGCCGCCGCCAAACCTGCCGCCAAACCTGCTGCCAAACCTGTGCGCCCCTTTCCCTCTCAACAGAACGGCTCCGAAACGCCCGCTTTGCCGCGCTCGAAACCGCCTAGCTTCAGCAGTCATCGTCATGCAGTCAATCCCAATTTGGCGATTGGGCTGTTGAAAGAAGTGGAAACCGTTGTGATTGGCTGGCAGTTGACGCTAGAGCAAACCGTACTGGAAATTCAAGCCCTTTACATGGAAGGGCCAATTGTAGACGGCTGGTTAGAATCCCACCCTTCCGGCTCACCGCAAGTCATGCAGCCCATCGGAGCCGCCACCCTCCGCCATGCCGAAATCGATCGGTTGATGGATTATGTAGAAGAAATTTGCCGCACGCCGCACGCCACCGAACCGAACGAAGCTTCCCGCACCGGCTACCGACTTTGCGGACTCGATGCCGACGGACAGCTTTGGTCGCGCCCTTGCCCCTCACAGCAAGTTCCTTACGTCAGTTTGGCGATTGCCCGCTACCAAAAACTCCGCATTCTGTTCGCCAAAAAGCAAAGCCTAGAAAACCGCCTCAATCAACTTATTCAGAGCTTGACGCTACTTCACGGCCAAATGCAAGACCCGCTGTAGCCCCAAATCATCAGACCATACTCCATCTCAGTTCGGTATCCACCCATTCACCCAAATTTCGCCCCTAATAATGGGTGGCAGACTTGCGGTGCTGAACTGCGGTGACACCGACCGATTCAAGAACTTTGCCATTATCAACTCTGGCGTAGATTAACCAATGATCGCCACATTCCATCCGGCTTTCCACCGTACATTCTAGATAAGACAGAGCCTCTTCAATTACCAAACAGCCGTTGCTGGCTGGATGCGTCGCCACCTCTGCAAACCGATCCTCACCCGGTGCAAGTGATCTCATGAAATGCCGCCGAATGTTGCGCCCTTCTTTGAGGATATTCAGCACAAAAACACTGCCTAAATCCGCCAACGCATTTGCCTGATCTTTACTGACCGCAACCGTGATTCCAGGTGGACTAAACGTTGCCTGCGACACCCAAGATGTCAGCATTGCCAGCGGTCGATCAGCTTGCTGCGTCGTAATCACACACAGCGATCCAGCGATTCGCCCGACGGCTTGGGCAGTGCGATCACTTTGGGCATCGGCAACCTGTTGGCGTGGCATCCAAACTTTTTTGATTTTTTTCAACGTTTGGGCAAATTCTGCTCCTGCGGCTTCACATTGCTGCAACTCGGCTTCGGTTGGCTTAAACTTGACTCGAATCGGCTCAAACCCAAACCGATAGCCCGCATCTTGTAGTTTGGTTTGCAGCAAATCAACCGCTTCCCCGCTCCAGCCATAGGAACCAAACACACCCGCCAGCTTATTTTTGGTCGCCGTGGAGAGGGCAATTCCCAACGCCGTTTGAATCTGCACCGGAGCATGACCACCCAGCGTCGGAGAGCCAATAATAAACCCATCACATTCGTCAATTACACGGTCGATTTCTACAGATCCAGCAAATTCGCAGTTGATCGTGCGGACTGCTACGCCAGATTGCGTGATGCCCTGAGCAATCGCTTTGGCCAACGTGCCTGTGTTGCCGTAAGCGGAGGTGTAAAGCAACGCCACGTTAAGTTCTCGGTTTTGCTGCTGCTGACACCAATCGCGGTAGTCCAATGTCAGGCGGCTGAGGCTATGACGCACAATCGGGCCGTGCGCCGGCGCATATTGTTTTGCAGTAAAAAGAGCGAGCTTCTCTAAAGCAGCTTCCACCTGCGGAGCTTGGGCCGCATGGAGGCAGTCAAAATAGTAGCGACGATCTTCGCTGAGGCTGCGCCAGTGAGCATCCAACACTTCATCGCTGCAAACATGCGCCCCAAACAGTTTGTCTGTGTAAAGAATGCCCGTGGCCAGATCATAGGTGCAGAGTTCATCAGGATGGCGAGGCGTAGGCACAAAGCGAAACTGAAGCTGATGCCCGTTGCCTAAATCCAGCGTGTCTTCATCGCGCACCACATGCAGTTTGAACAGGCAATCAGCATCATATTCAATCCCAAAATCTAGCGCTTCATCTTCTGGAACGGCTCGTGGATCAAGGGGCTGATTCGCAAAGGCAGACCGCAGCACATTCGCCGCCGGTTTAGAACAGATCACCGTTGCGTAGGGAGCCAGCCGGAGCAGCAGTTTGAGGGTAGCAATCCGGTTTGGGTTCACGTGACTGAGAATAATGTAGTCAATGCGCTGGTAATACTGATGTTGTTGCAGTTCTTCCAGAAAAATATCCGTAAAGGATTCGCCCGGTGGATCAATCAGCGCCACCTCAGAAGACTGAATCAAGTAAGAATTGGCGGTTGTGCCTCGCTGTCGAGCATACTCTACCTCAAACCGCAAGCGTGTCCAACTCCGCGAACGAAACACCAGCGTATCTGCGGCAATTTCTGCAACCTGTACATCTCGCTGTTTTGGTTCTGGCTGTTTAGTTTCTAATTGCTGAGTTTCTAGCTGCTTAACGTCTGCCATCCGCCTTACCTCCTATGTCCCTGAGTTTAAAGATAACCTTCATTGGGGCAGAACGGCTGCATCTAGCGATTTGATTCTGCTATGGCATTGTTTACATTTGCTGGTTAGTTTGCTCCATGAGTTAAACCTCCACCTTGCCTCTGAGGTAGCTGTGATGTCATGACGACATCAGATCCTTCCCATTCCTGAGCCTACGGTGTACACCCCAGTTGAGATTTGCTTCGTTGCAGATTTCGCCCCCCCAAATTCCCCATTCTGAGGGGCTTCTCCAAGCCGATTGGGTCTTCAAAGTCTCCCACGGGTGGGGGATTCAGGGGGCTGAGAGGAGTTGTGTGTACACCGTAGCATTCCTGAGCAGAGAGAATTGGCTCTTCAAAAAGTTTCCTAGCAAGAGCATCAAACTCCTTCTTTTCGGGAAAGAAGTCTATATCGATGAACCCTCCCAAAGCCCTGTTTCCAGCATCGTATTTGAATTCTAGACGCTAACAAACCTGACCGTATTGCCTTTACCAAGGGGGTAAGCCACATAATGTTCCAGCTGAGCGGCTGCAAGTAACCTTTGCTACAATACCAAGATCTCTCGGCAGTCCGCTCCAACGGATTATGGGGTGACAGAACTGTTAGATGAGTGATGGACTCGAGAACAGCGATGATGGAGCAGTGGGTGACGACTCTCCAACGGGTGGCAGGTTGATGCCTAATAACATAACGCCACACCCACCTAAACCGCTTGAAGTCAATTGACGAATTCTCAGGGAGCGACGGTTCATGTCCTCCATAATGGCTTCGCTTGACCTCAAGTTGAACCTAGTCCAATTCTGGCGCAGCTTTAACAGGAGTGATAACAACGATGCCTGTGGAAAACTACGCTGCCTGGATCGGGGTCGATTGGTCAGACAAAAAACATGACATTGCCCTGCAAGCAGCCGATTGTAATGAGACCGAGTTGAGTGTGGTGTCTCATACTCCAGAAACCATCCATGTTTGGGTTGCCCAACTGAGGCAACGTTTTAAGGGTCAGAAGGTTGCCCTGTGCACTGAACAGAAGCAGGGTGCTCTGATTTATGCCCTTTGTCAATACGACTTCATTGTTTTGTTTCCAGTCAATCCACAAACTGTGGCAAAGTATCGTCGGGCATTTACTCCTTCTCGTGCTAAAGATGATCTAACTGATGCTTGCATTCTCTTGGAGTTGTTAGTGAAGCACCGAGACAAGCTCACAGCATGGACACCTAGCAGCCCACAGATGCGAGAGCTACAGAAGCTGGTGGAATGGCGAC
>JAAUQT010000291.1 GCA_012033495.1 Cyanobacteria bacterium RM1_2_2
ACTCTTCTGCTCAAACTCCTGTTTCCATTTCTCCGGCAGCGGTAGAGAAATCTGCTGTTCCTCAAGTTCGGTTCAAAGGGGAAGAGGGACGCCTCCTACTGCTATTGCCTGCGGAAAGTGAAATGGCAACGTCCGCTACCAGTTGGACAGACCTTTGGCAGCAGCTAAAGCAGCGCATGAACGCCTCAGAGCGGTTTTGGCAACCCAGCACACCCGTTTACCTGATTGCGCGAGATCGACTGCTGGATGCGCGGCAGTTACAGTCAATTGCCGATGCGCTGACTGAAGCTCAGCTTTATCTGAAGCGGGTTTACACCAGCCGTCGCCAAACTGCCGTTGCCGCAACGACCGTAGGCTTTTCAGTTGAGCAACAGCTACCGGTCGCTCATTTTAATCAGGAAGCATCGGGGCAGGCGCTAGCCGATCCGCTTTACATTGAAACCACCGTCCGTTCAGGAGTCGAGGTGCGGCATCCAGGGACGGTTGTGGTGCTGGGCGATGTGAATCCGGGCAGTAGCATTATTGCTGACGGAGATGTGCTGGTTTGGGGCGCATTGCGAGGAGTCGTTCAAGCGGGAGCCGCAGGCAATAATCGCTGTTTGATTATGGCGCTGAGAATGGAGCCAACCCAAATTCGGATTGCTGATTTTATGGCGCGAGCGCCGGAAACGCCACCACATCAATACACGCCCGAAGTTGCTTATGTGACGTCAAATGGCATTCGCATTGCCAGAGCCGCCGAGTTTTCTAAAGAACGGTTGCTTTCACTCGAATGATTTTTTAGCCTGCTAGAGGGGCAAGGAAGCGAAGCAATAGAGCCACCATCGAGATAGTTGGGGATGAGATTAGGCAACTGGAAGGCTGTGCCCCCAGCCAAAAGCCCCACCCCTGCTCCTCGTCCTAACCAGCCCTAAGCCAGCCCTAGCTAACCCTGCAAGACTAGTTGATCTCCCCCCTTCCCGCCAGCCTCTCAGGTAGAACCCTTGCGCAAAAACGACGCTCTGCACCGATTCGATTCCGTGCAGCTTCAAATCAAAACGGTATAAGCTGGTTTTAGGAATAGATTGCCTTTGCTTCTCTATAAAGTCATTTATTCCCTTATACTGAACCCTTAAAACAAACTCGTCTACACCATTTTTTATTTATTGCAGCCTCATGAGTCGCATTCTTGTAATTACATCGGGTAAGGGGGGAGTGGGCAAAACCACCACAACCGCGAATTTGGGCATGGCGCTCGCCCAACGAGGTCATAAAGTTGCGGTGGTAGACGCTGACTTTGGCTTAAGGAATCTCGACCTGCTGCTAGGGCTGGAAAATCGGATTGTGTATACGGCAGTTGAAGTGCTGGCAGGCGAATGTCGCCTCGATCAGGCGCTCGTGCGGGATAAGCGCCAACCCAACCTTGCGCTGCTGCCTGCGGCTCAAAATCGCACGAAGGATCCGTCACGCCTGACCAAATGAAAAAGCTAATCGGGGCGCTCACTAAAGCCTTTCACTATATTTTGATCGACTGTCCGGCGGGCATCGAAATGGGCTTTCAAAACGCAATTGCGGCTGCACGAGAAGCAATTATTGTCACCACTCCAGAAGTTGCGGCTGTCCGAGATGCTGACCGAGTGGTGGGGCTGCTAGAAGCCAACGATGTCAAGCGCATGTATTTGGTGATCAACCGACTTAAGCCGGCAATGGTAGAGCAGGAAATGATGATGTCGGTGAAAGATGTGCAAGATATTCTGGCAATTCCGCTGTTGGGCGTGGTGCCGGATGACGAACGGGTGATTATTTCAACCAACAAAGGCGAACCGCTGATTTTGTCGGATACTCCTTCCATGGCGACAATCGCATACAGCAATATTGTGCGGCGGCTTGAAGGAGAAAGCGTCCCCTTTATGGACTTATCAGTTCCACAAGACGACTTTTTTGCCTGGATTCGTCGCTTTTTCCAAGGACGCAAGCCATAATTCTCTTATCAGGGTGAATTTAGATCTGAACGCTACCCCATGCCTTTTCTTCAACGATGCTCCATGTTAACTGAACTGCTCGAACGAATTTTTGCCCGAAACAAGAAAGAGAGTAGTCGCGCCTCGGCTAAGCGTCGATTGCAGCTTGTTTTAGCTCACGATCGCACTGATCTCTCTCCAGCGATTGTAGAGAAAATGCGGCAAGAGATTTTGGAAGTGGTGTCGCGTTATGTGGAAATTGACCCAGAAGAATCGGAATTTGCCCTAGAAAGTGATCAGCGCACGACTGCCTTGATCGCAAATTTGCCAATCCGAAAAGTGAAGGATGGCAAAACCGATATTGTGGATGTTGAAACCCTCTCGCCCAAAGCCTCTCCAGAAGAGATTTTAGAACTCTCAATGGATTCAGGAGAGCTACCCACAGAAGACTTAGAAATCGAAGTGGCAACCGACCGCACAGGACTTCGCTCAACGTCAACGGCGACCTCCCCAGCCCCCACTGTTTTACCACCCAGTTCGCCGCCAGAATCAGACTCGGCTGCCAAACCCAACGGGCAATCAACCCTTTAAGTCTCTATTTGCGGATCATAGATCACCACATTCTCTTGCTCGTTAGGATCATTACGAGCAACGATTGCCTCTGCTGTTTCGGTTTGGCTTAAGTTAAACGGCTGATGCGGCACTCCGGGCGGAATAAACAGAAAATCTCCTGCCTCATTCACAACAGATTGGGTTAAACCTTTGCCATAGCGTGTTTCTACTCGTCCTTTCAGCAAGTAAATTGCCGTTTCATAGTGTTGGTGGATGTGGGGGGTGGCGCTGCCGCCGGGCGGAATTACCACCAAATTCATCGAAATGCCTTGACTGCCTGCGGTTGCTTCAGAAATACCAAAAAATAAGGAAGTTGCTGACGAGTCATATTCGTAACCGCAGGACGCACGGTGATGATCGGATCATCGGAAATGGCTGGCGTTGAAGGCGTATCTGCCTTGGACAGGGATTGCGTTGATCGATCAACGGTATCACTCATAGGAACAACTCTTGGATTTAGTAATGTTAGTTCAGTAATATTCAATATTCACCGCGTAATAGAAAGAATCAACATAAGAAACCACCATTCCGCACTCCAGCTAGAAGCTAGCCTTGCGCAAGTTTCCCGCTGTCGCAAAAGGGTTGACGATGAGCGATGAATGACAGCGAGAGGTAGCCCAATCGGGAACACTGGGTTCAACGTTGATAAGTTGTTCTCATTGCTGAAAGTTGCGCTAAGCTTAGCAGCTAAGGTACGACTTGCAAGCCATGTGGGTTGGGTCTCCGGGCAGGCGAAATTAAACTTTGCACTTTCCAGAAACAAAACTAGGAATGAAACGATGAAGCAAACTGCACTCACCTTACTGGGGTGTTCTAGTTTCTCGGCGGTCGTGTTGCTGAGCCAAAGCGCCCAGGCAAATCGTGTCCCTGCTGCTGTGATCCCCAACAACCCAATGTATGCCGACTACGTTAATCCTGCTCCTACACCCATTGCAACAACCACAAGACAATCAGGCTGTAGCTGCCAGAAGGTAGACTCCCTCGATCTGACTGGAATAGATCTTAACAACGATGATGCGCTGGGCGACCTTGCTATCGAGCAACTTGGCTGTGACTGCGCGGGCTGTCGCAATATTGCGATGCAGATGGCTCGATCAGGCTCTCAGCTACGCCTCTAGTCGAGCAGCCCAATCCGCCTATTAGAGCGGCAATAGAGTCTTCGCGCTCCCTTCGGTCGTGGAGAGAGTGTTATCAATGGGTCTGTGGTGAGGCAATCATTTTCGAGAATCATCTCGGAAAGCAATTGTTGTGACACCGATTTAACCCGATTTAAACAGAGGACACGGCAGTTCGCAGACTAAAACCATGGCTGCGCGAAGCTTCCCCAAGCCAAAAGTTGCTAGCGCAACGCTGCGCGAACGCAAATCTAACATCCAAAATGGTATGACATTATCAGGGTTCTCACTAGCTGGAAAAGTTGCTCTAGTCACTGGATCTGAACGCGGATTGGGGCTGGAAATTGCCAAGTTGCTTGCCAAAGCTGGTGCATATGTCATCGTCAATGGGCGCAACCTGGAACGGCTTAATCAAGCAGTTGCAGTAATTGATGCAAGCGGCAGGTCAGTTGTTTCATTACCGTTTGATGTAACCGACGAAGTTGCAGTTCAAATCGCGCTTGCTGAGATCCGAGAAAAGCACAGTGGTTTAGATATTCTCGTCAATAATGTTGGAATGCGCGACCGTCGTGGGTTGTTCGAGTTTGAAATGGGTGCAGTGCGTCGGCTAATCGAGGCTGATTTAATTGCGCCGTTTAATTTGTCACGAGAAGCTGTGCGATTGATGATGCAGAAGGGTGAGGGTCGAATTATCAACATTACGTCAATTGCAGGACAGCTTGCCGACACAGGTGACGCAATTTATACAATAGCCAAAGGAGGACTGGAAGCTCTAACCCGTGCCCTTGCTGCTGAACTTGGAGTTTTTGGAATTACAGTCAATGCAGTTGCTCCAGGCTTTTTTGCAACAGAGAGTAATGCGGATGCAGTGGCTGATCCAAAAATTACAGAATGGTTGCAACGTCGCACTTCTCTCGGTCGTTGGGGAGACCCACAAGAAGTTGCAGGTGCGGTTGCATTCTTGGCTTCTCCAGCCGCATCTTATATTACAGGTCAAGTTCTAGCGGTTGATGGTGGCTATCTTGCCCATTTCTAATGGGACGACTACGATTGTGCCAGCCTACTCATGGTTCTGTGCAGCGACTGTATGTAGGATGATCTATGGTATCTAGAGGCGATATGCATCTGATGAGATTATTCACCATGCAGTGTCAGTAGATCGCAAATTGGCAAAGAAAGGGGTAGTGTCAAGGCAAACAGATTGAAAAAGAGCCATGACAAACTACCCCCCCTCATTATCTAGCACGCCCGCTTTGACAGATGAAACAACGTTACAAG
>JAAUQT010000043.1 GCA_012033495.1 Cyanobacteria bacterium RM1_2_2
CTCCTTCTCCGCCCTCAACCTCGCCAGCTAATCTTGAGGGACTGATTGAGCGTAAGTTTGACATTCCCGCCGCCTGTTCGACCATTCACAACAAAGGAAACAATGCTTAGCGGTTTTGGTTTAATATTAACGCTGGGAGTTGGTGCAGATTCGATTCGATTCCCCTTCACGGTTGTAGCCTGAAGTTCAAAGGTGTATGCGCCCGCTTGTAATCCTGAAATTGGGACTGCGGAGCAGTTCAATGTCTCTCCTTTGCGTTGACATGACGGCAAAGCTTTAGGAATTCCCTGACTAAACGAGTACTGGGTTTGGCTGGTGCGATTCGTGTTTTGATCGGTGGCAGTGACGGTCAAGGCGGCAAGCTGGCTCGCATTCTCGATCACCCAATTGAGTCCGACATTGGCTCCTGACTGATATTCGACCTGCGTGGGTGCAAATTGTGTGATCTGAGGATCGGGTTTTGCTGCTACAGAAACGGTCAGTTTGCCCGGTTCAGCCGCACTGCCTGAACGAACAGAAGGGTGCAGTTCAAATTCATAGCGACCTGCGGCTAGTTTGCCAATATCATACTGCTGACACAATCGTTCAGGCTCAGGGCAAGTATCTGGTAAGTCACCAGGAGGGGCAGATTCAGGGAATTCAAAGGTTTTCGGTTGGATGGGCTTTGCCTCTGGATCTGTCTCTTGAACTCGTGTGGTCAACGTGAGAGACTGAATTTGATTTGGATTGAGAATGCGCCAGTTTAGATTAACAGAATCTCCTTCAGTATATTCTAGACTATTTGTTCTGAACTCCTCGATGCTCATTGGAGCAGGCGGTTTGAAGAAAAACCACCAGATTAAAAATCCGCTGCCGCTCACTAAACTCAGAGCCAGTAATATACCTAACGCCAACTGCCACCAAGGGCGAGCCTGCCAGATCAGTGATGCCTGAAGATACTGGTCTGCAAGCTGATAGCCCTGTGCATCCTGAAGGTTCACCTGAAAAGGGAATGTTCGTTGCCGCCACCAAGGACGCCGCCGCTTCCGAAAAGGTGTGACCCGAAGTTGCACCTGCGCTTCTCGACCGGGAGGCAACCGCATCTGATCCGGCTCAAAGTCGTAGGTGAGCCATTCCTCTTCTTCACGGCTGCTGGCGCTGAAACTCAACTGGCGAAATACATTGCCGCGATTGGCTAACCGAATTTGATATTCTCCTGAGCGGTGGCTGACCCGATCCAACATGGCTTCTAGTTCAATGCTGCAAGTTTCGATTGGCTCAATATCAATGTAGATGAAATCGAGCCGTTTCAGGTCAGGATGGTTGGTGGAGTGCAGCCGTAACGCTGGAGAATACAGCCCTGCTAATGTATCCATTGGCGGATGAACTTCCAGGCGAATCGTCCCTCGTTCACCAGGGTTGAGATTGAGGCAGGGGTCTTCCTGTAAACGTCCTGGGGCGTTTTTATCGAGGCTGGGATAACGAATGGTCAGCCAATCCTCTTCGGCATCCTCACTCACCAATTGAAACTGATCGGTTTGACTAGAGCGATTTTCGACCTGGACTTCAAACGGTAAAATTTCGCCAGGCTTGAGACGAGCCGGTTGCTGAGAATTGGTGGCTGGCGTGAGAAAAAAGGTAGGATCATCAATGCCAACCGCCGTTTGCTCTCTTGACAACACTTGCAGCCTATGGTCGGACTGCATTGGCGTATCGTTTGGGTAATGATTGGGTGCATCGACCACAATTGTGTAGTCAAAATTACCTGGAAGCGCGGTGCTAGGCAGATCAAATTCAAATATCACCTCTCCATTTTGTTCGCTGCCAAGCCCTAGCCGCTGATGCGTCGAGCGACACCATTGTAAAATAGCAGTGTCTGCTTCCAAAAACACATCAATGATTGCACTCTGATCGCCTAAGTTTTGTATGACAACGGCGATCTGAAGTTGATCTCCGGGTAAACCTGAGAGAATTTTAGGAGGATTGACAATAACAGTAAGGGGTGAATGGCGTGGAGAAGAGAACGGAGACGTGGAACTGGTTTTCATAGTGGATAAGTGGATGAAGAATGTTGGGCGTTGCTGATCAGAGGGACGAAGAAACGGTATAGATTCTCGGCTGCTTGAGAGACTTGATCACTGCTGAGTTACACCAATGAAGCAGCTAGAATCTTTCAGCTTCAACGCCGATTCAAGAATCTCAAATCTGCTCCAATCTCACCTGCCGATCGTCCCCTCCACTTAATACCAATAGATCTTTATCGGTATCCAGCAGATCCACTGTGCTGATCTTTTCTGAACTGGTAATAAGTGTTTTTCCGGTTAAAGCCACTGTAGAAAATTCAGCAGTAGAGTGAATATCTTCTATATTCCAAAGCGTTACCTTGCCGTCATCATCTGCACTCACAATATAGTTACCATCTGCATTAAATTTGATGCTCCGCACGGCGATACTACCTTCCTTCTGTACGGCTCGCCAGCGTCGCCACGGACAAGCTGACATGGCCGAGTCAAGCTTTGGCGCAATATCGGGTGAATCACTGATTGGGCATCCTTCCAGATCCCAGAGCGTGATGAAACCCTGGGAATCTGAGGTGGCTAGAGTTTTGGAGTCGGGAGCAAAGGTGGCATCCCAGATGTAGTCTTCTTCGCTGGCTTGAGGCAACAGCAGACGGGGAATTGGGTCGGCGGTGCGCCAATTCCAGAGGGCAAGGGTATTTTTTGATCCGGCACTCACGAGTTGCTGATCATCAGGACTAAGGGCAATGGCACGTACCTGATATTTGACGAATTGCTGCTGAGTTTCTGATAACTTGAGGATGTGCGTCGGATCAGGACTAAAGGATTCGCCGGATGAGCGTTGCCAGATGCGAATTTTGCCGCTGCCGTGACTGCTGAATAGGGTACGGGCGTCTTTGGTGAAGGCAAGATCAAAGACCCGATCTTCGGTCTGGTCTTGGGCATCGCGTAGTTCGACGATGCGTTGGCGGGTTGGCAAATCCCAAATTTGAATGGTGCCATTTGCGAGTCCGGCGGCAATCCGGTCGTTGAATTCGGGCAGAAATTCTAGGGAAAACACAGTCTGGTTCGTGAAGGTGAGGACACCCGGGGGCTGTAGGGGTTCGTCATTACAGGTCATGGCCGGCGGGTTGGCGAACGTCCCCTCCGGTTGCAGCCGATTTGCTTGGACTGTCCAGCGACGAATGGTGCAGTCATCAGAGCCGCTGACCGCTGACAGCCCATCGCTACTGAAGCGAACGACATTAACAAAGTCCGTGTGTCCGATCGGTGAAGGTTGCAACAGTAAGGCAAACAATGCAGCAAGTAAAGATAGCAACGCTAACAGTAGCCAGAGTGGAATGACGGGTGACACTCGAAGCTGAATGGGTTGGGAAATCGGTTCAATATCAACGGCATGAAACGACTGAGACTCAGCAACGGCCTCTAGGTGCAGCGTTTTTGCCAAACCAACCCACGGACGTTTGGCTCTGATCTCAAACGGCAGGTGAGAAAAGGCTGCTAACCCTAGTTCTGTGGCTTCAGGAACCTCGCAGATGCAGCGCTGATAATCTCGACCCTTCAGCGAGAATGTAACGAACTGCACCAAGTTGCTAACATTCTCAAACGTAGCTTGAAACTGTGCCGAACGGCTTTGCCAATCTTGCCACCGGATTGGAATTGACTGCTGCTGTGGAGTGATTGCAAATTTAATGAAGCCAATGGGTAGAACTTGCAAACTACCCTCCGCCCAACTGGTTTTCTGATCGCTGCTGAAGCCATCGACTCGAAATGGGTAAATCTGACTCAGAGCCTGCTTTACGGCTGGAGGCTGACACTGAAAGCTCACCTCGACTGTAGCTTGCGGATCAAGCAATTGGCGACGCTCTGCGTGATGGGGCAGCCAAGCATTAGGAATGCCAGAGAGACGTAACAGTACCTCAATTGGGTGAGTGGAAAAATTATGCACTTGAACCCAAAGATCAGTTGGATTACAAGGATAAACCTGAACGAAGGGAGATAGAAGCCGGATACTAAATAGGTCTTGATTTGCGCTCGGTTCAATCGTTAAGGTGAGATCGCGCCGTACTTCACCCGAAAGCTCAGGTGAGAATACTTTAATCGTCAGACGGATATCTCCGGTGAAATTGGGAATGGGAGTGTTAAAGATTTCAATTTTGAAGGTTGTTTCATCGCCGTAAGGAATCGCCGCAGAGACTTCGGGTGAAGGTTGACACCAATCAATCTGTGAATTTGGATCGGCACCAGCCGCAATGACTTCTAAGCGAAACTGAACCATGCGGCGGCTATCATTACGGACAATTACCGGAAAGGAGACAGAGCCTTGATCGGGACAAAATGTGATTCTGCGGACAGGTAAATCAACCGCAATTAGGCTTTTCATATTGACACCTCACCATTGTCCTGAAACGTCTTGCTGCTGTAAACCTATGAGTTGCCGTCGCCGCCAAGCATAGTGGAGCAAATTTACGCCAAATTCCTGTGCTGTACGCAAAACAATCCGCGACGTGTTCATGTTGTCATCCAAGCCCCAGGCAGAAGCAATATCTCCTTGAATCATCACGATTCCGCCACTTATGGAAACCTGAATTGGCTGTTGATGAACCAGCGGTAATGCCGAAAACAGAAATGGTCGAGTCCGAATCGGATGGTGCCTCATCGTGGCTAGGGATTGCATCGGCTGTGCTATTTTTTGCGCTAGTGCTTGAATCGATTCACTCAGTTTAGTCGCATTGGGCAAACAATCAACCAGCAAAATGCCGCCCAGTTCCAAATAGTCTTTTAGAGTTGCGAGTTCGGCTGAGTTGAGTGCTAGCTTTTGTCGTCCAGTTAAGTAGAGCAAATCGTAGGGTTGTAAAGCAGCAATGCCGTCACTTAGCCCGACCTGACCTACTTCCTCTGCACCTTTAAGGACAGGATAGAGCGTTTCCACCGATTGCAGCAAAGCTTGCAGATGGAAAAAATTGCGCGTCGCGTCGGGGTCAGTTCGATTCAACTGTGCCACCCGTACAAGTGCCTGTGGGCGTGCCTGAGCCTGCATTCGGTGACGCAAATCAAGCTGATTGTATCCAGGGAAAAACACATCTTCTGGAGCGCGAATCGCCACCGTACCTGCTTGAAGCAGTATCCGACAGAGTTCAACATCTAAGCTGCGAGGCGGGCTAGTGGTTTCTTCTAAACGATAGGTTTCCTGAACCATTTCGCTTGTCTGGGGCTGTAGATGATCCGGATCACGATAACTCACCACAAGATACACGGTAATTGGCTCTGATTCTTTCAACTCTGTATCAATGTGGTAATCGAACGGTTTCGGCACGATGATCAAATTACCTTCTAGATCAATCGCAATTCCAGGCTGAACCTGTACCCAACGTTCGTCTCGATCGCGCGCTTGTTGATGAGCCGGAGCCGGAATCACACTCACTCCTAGCCCACACACAATTCCGGGCTGATTCACCGACTGATAGTGTATATTCTGGCGTTGCCTGTGGTAGTCCTGCGCTCGCTTCCAGCGTTCAGCCGTGATCAAAAGTCCGTCACTGACGTTCAGCCGATTGAAGGGTTGGATAGGTGGAGTAGGATACGGGTGTGTCATGATGTGTAGAATAAATGAAGGAAATTATTTAATGAATTGGAAGGGTGTAAACGTAAATTAAAATAAAGAAATAATCGAAGTTAAATTGATAAACTAATCTTACGCAAAAGTTTATGATGGCATAATGGTTTTGTAATTGTTATCCATCCTTTCAATTGTCAAATGATAAGTGCAGAAAGCAGGTTTCTCTTGTTGAATGATTTGGTGAAGGATAGATTCATCAATGCGTTCGATAGGATGGTCTACGTTAATGCGTAAATGAACGTTGAAGTGATAAGGGCATCCGCTTCCTAGAATAGCTTCTCCTAGAATGGCTTCTCCTACAATAAATCCAGATCCAAACGCTTCAGTAATGCTAATCTGTTTCTCAGACTCATTAGAGAGTGAATCATCGAGAGGCAGCCCAGTATAAGCGTGAAGATACAGCCGCAGTCCGCGACGAGTGCCTCGCCAACGGTAGAGTTCAAGCGCTTGACTCATCAGGCGTCGCTGTGAGTCCAGTTCCCAGCCGGGAGTGATTGTCCAGCCAACCCAATGGGCGAGGAAAGGCAGCATTGCTTCGGGAGAGGTGAGCGGGTTGAGGTTAGCCCACATGGCATCAAGGCTATAGACAGCCGGTTCAAAAGCCTGTTCAAAGATCTTCAGGAATCGCCCAATCAAATCAATGTCAGTGGAGTGTCTTGTGAAGGATTCATCTCGGTCAGCCTCTCGGTAAAGATTGGGTAGAAAGTCTAAATAGAGGCTACGAGGACGAACATAAAGATTGAATTCAACTTGCTCGCTCTGAGAATTTTCTGGCTCAAGATTGTTAACTGTAATTAGAACATGATATTTAAGTTGAAGAGATTTACCTGGATGAATTACCTGCTGGTCTTCAAAGAAGTTTTCTGGAATGTGAAAGTACAGTACAGCGTCCATTTGAGCAGCGGGAGAAATTTCGTTGCCTTCGGTGCTGAGCAGACACCAATTAGGCGGAAAGTTACCTTCGACTTTGCAGTTGAGCTGTAACGGCTGTTTTTGTCGCAAGTTCTTGACTTGCAGAGAGACTTGGCTCGGCTCCCCCGGATACACGATTAATCCATCGCTGACCTGATCGCTGATTTGTAGCGGCGTCACGGAGAGCTTGAAGCAGTCGTTGCTGGTTTTCATCTGGACGGCTCCTGTTCGTTAATCAGGCTGACCACATGCCCTGTCCGCAATTTTGCATCTGCCCAAGAGCAAATCAACCCTAGTGTGCCTGGGTCAATGAACGAAACGGGAGATGATATTAGAGATGGATCACGCTCCCAACCATTCACCTGTTTGTGAAAGGCATAGAGAACGATAGGACCAATAAATCGGATACCAGAAATTTGTTGCAGCAACGCCACCAGATCGGAAGGATAGAGTGGACGCCCGAACGGCCAACCTTTGCCTTCTGTGCCGCCTGTGATGGGGTTGAGGAATCGATAGAGACTTGTACGGATTTGGGCTAGGATTGCTTGCTGGGCTTGGGGATGGTTGTAAACAGGCTCTAACCCAACCTGGACTTGGACTGAAACGCCGACGTAAGTTGGTTCTGCAAGCTGTACCTGAATCCCTAATAAACGCCGTTCATCTAGCTCTTTGAGAATGCGCTGGCGGAGGGGTGGATTCAACTCAAGCTGGCTAGGGTGAATGCCTTGTTCAATTTCATCCAAGTTGACCTGAGGCACAACCAACAGGCGCACCGTTCCTGCACTGCCGCTTTCTGGGGGTGTCAGGCAGCGGACTCTCGCTACGGCTCCAGCCTGTTGCGTCAAGGTTTCAAAGTCTTCAGCAGTGACAGCCCGATCGCGGGTTCGTAAAACTGTGGCACTCTCAGTACAGCTTGATCCAACGATTCAGCGTCCGTGCCGTGCCGGGCAGCCTGATGGTTTGTCACCCGTTCAACAAAGGGAACAGCAGCCTGCAAAAATTGGAGTGTATGAGCCTGAACGTTGCCTTGCCGCCCTCCTCCAGTTCGATAGCGCACTATTCTAATTTCTGAACCGACCGGCGGAATTGCGCCATACTGATGTTCTAATCCTTCAGCTCGATTGCGAACTGTAGTATAGCTTGATGTATCACTGATTGTATGATTGATTGTGCTATCTGTCGTATCAGATAGATAGCTTTTTTGATTGAGTTGTTGAATACGTGCGCGTACTTGAGTTTGATATCGTAGGCTATTCGGTTCTCGAATCAGGGGGCCAAATTGAACGATGCCTGTGAGGGAATCCAGCCTGTAGTGGCGCGATTGAGGCGTAGAGTCGGCAAAATCCGCTACTTCTTCCCATCGTTGCACCATTCCATTCGGCGGTGCTACCAAGATATACTCATTTTCATCTCGATCAAGAACAGGGATACTTTGAAGCTGAAAAGTTTGCCCTGGTTTGCCACTGCTAATCCCAAGCCGCTCATTGACGACCACCTTACACTGACTTGCTGCAACTGTACCACCCATCGAGCGGGCGGACAGTCCTGTAATCCAAGGGGAATGCGTGTAGGGTTGTTGCTCACTGCTCGGTTCACTCAGCACACAGCGTAGCCATCGCCCATGATAAGTAGTAAATGTCGTCGGCTGCCAAGATTTTGGCAAATGCAGGATTATATCTGCCTTCTGGGGTTGATTGGCATTTGGCAAGCCGTGAAAGCTAAATCCTCTTGTAGCATCATCAGCTTCTTGGAGTAGAACTGAGCGCCAAACTTCACCATCCCATGCTTCCCAGCGTCGAGGCGGATGATCTGGATCGATTCCCGTTGGTGTTCCGGCTGCACCCTTAAAAGCAATTGCTAGAACGTTACCTTCAATTGGATGATCCGCATCAAATACGAGATAAAAACAATTCCCAACTTGCGGTCTTTCATTAAACAAATGCTGCTGTGGCCCATTCCATTCTCTATCACGAGAACAATTCCAGCGATGAACCATTGGATCACACAGCCGTTGAGGAGCGATGTCAGCAGTTTCTGCCGTCAGTAGGTGTTTGATCTGAGGAATGCTAATGACCAGATCGTGATCGGTGCTGAACACAATTGTTGCTTGCTGCTCAGTGCGAATGGTGGCAACTTCTGTGCCGGCGGGCACGGTGTAAGTTTCGGAAAGATCGGAGGCGAGATAGAATGTGAGATCGGTTTGGGCAGGTCTGGGAGGCTGTAAGCGAATGCCCAGCAGTTCTAAAAACGCAACATAGTTTTTGCGAGGCACTTGGTTAAAGCGCAGCAACATTTGATCAGTTAACCAAGCAAATAGCTCAATTAATGTAATCCCTGGATCGCTAAGGTTGTGATCTGTCCATTCGGGGCAGTATCGCGGAATGCGTAACATGCACTCATCGACTAAATCAGCAAACGTTCGGTCATCTAGATTTGAGCTAGGTAATTTGGGTAGAAAATCAAATTCCACAACTACTCCACTGATGCTAAATAGAAAGGGTAAACAAAGTTAAACGAATCGGGATATTGTTTGAGCCGATATTGAATGATGATATCGATTTTGCCTTGAACGGGGTCAGGGTCAGTTAGAATATCATCTAGGATAATTCGAGGCTCCCAGGCAGTTAATGCTTCTTGAACGTGTAGCCGAATTAATAGCAGAGTCTTATTATTCAAGGGCGCAAAGTTCAGTTCTGAAAGGCGGGAACCAAAAGTAGGACGATAAACACGCTCTCCTAGCCCAGTCCGTAAGATAATCCAGATCGATTCGCGTACCTTTTGAGCTTCTTCAATAAGCTGGATGCCGCCCTGAACGCTGGTTCGTAAAGGGAAAGCCCAACCTTTGCCTAAATGCGGTTGCCGTGACTCGAATTCATCTGACATATCCAGGATGAACCTCGCTGCTGAATTGTTAATTTGCGGTTGCTCTAATTTGCGGTTGCTCTAATTGCCAGAATATCGAACTTGTTCAGACTCGCCTATTCGCCAAAGGTCGAACTTGTTGCTAACGAAGTGTCCTGAATTGGACGATAGCCTAAATGACTGTGCCGATCATCTGAATTGTGGGGGCTTTCAGCACAATTGTCGCTTGAGCGTCTAGCGTCAGATTCAGCGCTGATTGTATGGTGATCGATTGTCCTTGATCATCTAGGCTCAAACTTTGCCCACCACTCGTCGTAATCTTAATGCTGCGGTCGCTGTCGTTCAACTGAATTTTGTGCCCGCTTGCTGTTTGAATTAGGATACCCTCGTTCGCTGCGGACTGGGCTTCGTCAGCAAATTGAATCATGTGTCCTGTGCGCGTTTTAATCGTCCTCAACCGAACTTTACCACCCTGAACAGACTGGTTTATGTTCTCTGGTGGATTATCCTTACCGTTCCATACCCCGCCGATCACGTATGGTCGATGTATATCTCCATGTTCAAATCCAACTAATACCTCATCTTCTACTTCTGGCAACCAATCGAATCCACGAGTCTGCCCCGCCCCTAGCGCTACAATTCTAGCCCAGTTACTTTCATGATCTTCTGTTAATGTCGGTAAACGTACTTTGACTCGTCCCCAACCTTTTGGATCTTTGTTATTTGTGACAATTCCAACCATCAGCGTTTGACCAGGTTGGAGGCGAGTTTTAGGCGATAGCAGAGAGAGCAAACTGCCATCTCGTAAACCCCGCACAGTAAAGTCAGTGCTGTACACTTTCTCGTGATAGTGATGTTTTGTTTCAGTGATGTAATATTGACCGCTGTAGTTGCCCAAATCCTTGAGGTCAACCACTCGCCCGACTCGAATTTCAGGATTGCCGTTACCGTCCGTTTGCGCTTCTGCTTCGATAAATTCACCACCCAATTCATCGCAGAGAGACTGAGCCATTCGTTTTGCTTGATCTGCGGTGAATATTGGCTGATCAACTACTATCATTTTAGGTTCAGACTGAAATTGATTGGCAACTTCACTCCCCTTACCGTTTTCTGTTTCCGTTATGACTACTTCAGTGCTAGCTGTTTCAACAATAGACTGTTTATTTTCGTAGTCCCAACCTCGGACTTCCACGGCACTCACCTGCTGAGCACTTGACATCCGCACGTTAAAACGATTGATGTCTCTAAGCCAACGTAACTCTAGAGTGGATTGGCTCTGTGGCTTGCGAAAATACAGAATATTATCCTGTACAAATAGCTCAAAACCGTGACGCGCTGACAGTTCCCGCAGAAATTCCATATTCGTTTGGTTTTCCTGAAATACATAATCGCGGGCAGTTCCAGTATCATCACTCTGAACATTAAGTCCAATTTCTTGAGCAATCTTTTGAACAATATCGCTGTCTGTTAAATTCTGAAACGAACGGTTATGCCGACCGCGATGCAGACGATGGGACAGATCGTAACCTCGTAGGATTAGATGAGATTCTGAACGGCGCGTGAAGTTAACATCAATGGCGGTAATTTCACCTGTGATGAGACGGTTCTGCTTTTCATCTCTGAAGTTTGGATCTTGGGTCGTGCTATTACCAAATCCGATCTCAACTTTCTTGCCAATTTCTAAATAGGGTTGATGTCGCCACGGTTGATTTAAAGCATCAGTACTTGCTGGAAGATAATTGTTGTGTAATACGATAGTGAACATAGCTGGAAGATGTAAACTCTCCTCAATCACAATCTTAAGAATATCTTTGGTGAATTCTGCGGGAGCAGGGCGACCATCAATAGTAAGGAACGGCTGTGACAACAGGTAAGAGGCATGAGATGGCATGGTGCGATCCTCAAATCGGAGGTTTAGTAACTGGGCTGTAAACTGCTCGGCGGAAGTGTTTGCGGTGCTGACGGTTGAGGTTGGCTGCGCTGCTCTCTGGCTGCTCTCGATTCGGAGCCAGAACGGGCTGAGTCACCAGTGTTGGGCTGCCGATCTCCCGGTAGGTTTTCCTTCTCGACTTCTTGTAGCGTCATGTCTACCAGTGCTCGAACAGGTGTTCCGTCGGGTAAAAACATATCTAGCTTGTAGCTTAATGTGGTCATCACACAAGGAAAGGATTTCCGCTGTCCCCACACCAGCCAATAAACCGGTGGGCGTTTGTTTTGTCCATCGGGTGACTCGACAGCTTTTTTCAGTTTTTTGATATATTGCTCAACGACACATTCCCGTTTCTCGTAGGTGTCGAACACGACTTGGCTTAACGTTAATTTGAAAGGATCAACCCCTGAGAAGTTGACTTTTGGTAAAGCGCTATTGCCGCGATTTCCCTGTTCGCTTTGCCATTTGACCGTGCGAGCGAAGGTCAGCAGCATTGGGTTGAACATAAACTCAACGGGTTCTGCGAGTTCGTTGGGTAAGGGTACAAGTTCAGCTTTTTCTAGCGGGCCGAGAGTGGTTGAAGCTACATTTACCATCATTTCTCCTCGTTTTTTTCACATCAAGTATTGCATTACCAAGGTAATCTTCCAGAATAAATACCTTGTCGTTCGCGTTCAATGGTGAGGCATTGTTGCAAACGAGCATAAATTTCTTGTGCCAATATTTCTAAGGCTGCTTCTAATGTTTTTGCATCGTTTGGTTTTTGAGTCTTGTTGCCTGGTTCTCCAATGGTTTCAATATTCGTCTGTAATGTATTCGATGGGGATAGATTTGAGATAGTTTCACTTGTTGCTAATTCATGAAATGGCGCATTCGATAAGGTTAGATTGGAATGATGATGAGATGGTTTTGAGTCATCAACAGGGCGGGAATGTGGTTCATTAGCAGTCACTTGCAACAAGTCTTCAATACTATTCCATGTAGTTGGTAATGTAACCGAGGAATGATTGGGTGGTGAAGATGAAGGCAAAGAAGGTTGCTGAGAGCGAAAGATCAAATCGGGAGCTTTGTAAAAGCTGTCAGACTGGTGGATGTGTGGCTCTGCAAAAGCACCTGATTGAAGCGGTTGATTTGTAGGAAGTAACTGAGGATAAATTCTGAAGTTGGAAGACCATTTCTGATTAGATAAGGCAGAGACCTCCAAGGGTTTTTTTTGAGAAGATTGCTCCATCATTTGTGGAGTGTTAGCCTCTGATCCTTGATCTGCGCTCACCTCTAAATGTCCACCCTGATTTATGTGATGTAGCAGCGGCAAATGTTTTTGAGCATCAGTTGCATTAACAACAAACTCTCCAGGAGTCAGCATGGCAGGCACAATATCAGAAGCATCAATTGGCTTGGCAACCGTGCGTGATGCTAAAACTTGCCCTCCAACTGAAAAGCCTTGCGGTGGCACGAATGATGTCTTGAACGGCGGAGTAGGTGTGAGTGTGGATGTCTCTAAAGATGACTGAGATTGATCAGTTTTGGGTTTAGCCGTTTGATCGACGCAATTGATGAGCGTTGCATCTGTAGGAGCCTGATTTTCTAATTTCACAGCTTCAGCGTGCTGAAAGATTGACTCAGATTGAGAGGGCTTTAACTCTTCTGGGAATTCGCTTCGTTGAAGCTGATCGGATATAGCCAGTTCTTTTAAATCAGGTATCGGATTATCGATAATTTCAATATTATTTTGATTTGAAAACTGATAGTGTAAGTTTGCTTCCTGTACTGGATTGCCTAATTGATCACCAGTAAAATCTGTTTCTGCTACAGTCACGTAGCTTTCTGACGCAGCTATATCTAATAAACTCTGACTTTCAGTAAAAAGTTTTTTCCTTGCCGTCAGCTTCTCCTTTTGTGTAGATCTCAATTCCTTCTTGGGTTCAGGAAACTGTTTGTTCTTTTGCTTTTTTTGATTGCTTTTTTGTTTAATTGAAACTGGTTCTAATTGCTGCTCTTGCTGTTGTTGAGTTTGCTTTGCATCGGGCTGACTTGAATGAGAGGATAGACGAATATCAGATTCTATAGAATTGTCTAATAGACCCATCTCCGAATCCAGCCCGGAACCTACACTAGGATCATCTTTTAGAAAACAACTCTCAATCTGCTGATCTAACTGATTCTCATTGTCAAATTGATCAGCATAGTTAAATTGAGACTGTTCTCGTTGATCATCTTGCTCTAAAACTTCTAATCCTGTTTGAGCATTCTCTATTTGTTCTCCAAACTGACTATCATCCTGTATCTGCGGCTGTTTAACTTGAGTGGGAAATAACTGAATCGGCTCATCATTCTGCTGAAACAAATCGGCTTGTTTCCTGCCAAATTCTGGTATTTGGAATTGGCGTAATGTTGTCGAGACTGATTTCTGCTGAGGTCGTTGAGTTGGGGCTGGTTCTGGCGTTGCTAGCTCTACTGGTGAAGGTTCCCCAGCCGGCAATTCTTGCTGCTGAGCACCCGTGTTTGGTTCATTCGGAGCGAACGCTTCTGCAAGATCCTGCACCTCTTCCGTGAAAGGAAACTCAAGTTCCCAATCGCTGAGAAATCGCTTATTTCCTAAACCCCGCAAAAGCGAAATTCTGGTTCGCGCACCCAACGTTAGCTGATTAGCCGTTGCCAGCGGTACAGATAACTGCAAGCTCAGCAAAGGCGATCTCGATAAACGTGAGGCACGATATAACCAAAATCTAGATGCTCCTATGCTGGCGCTGACTAAAGGCATTCGTGCGTCAAACAGAACTTGCGATTGCATACATCCACCTATTTGCCTGAAATTATGAACTCGCAAAATAGCCCTTCCGATCACGTGATGCACCTTGACTCAAACCGCCGCCAGAGTCTTTGCCGACGCGCAAGCCTTCATACGCCAATATGAGTTCTTCAATCACGACAGCATTACCATTCGCTTGTAGGGCTGGTATTTTCCAGGCAACAGGAATCGCGCCAATCAGCGTCCAGCTTTGCATAATCTCACCTGCCTGATTGAACACCAGCAGGTTAACATTTTGACGACTCTTTCCCTTAGTAAAGACCTGACTCGCCCATGTCCAAAAACCAACATCATCGGTGAGTCCTCGTTTGAGCGTCACATCAGCAAATTCTGCATGTCCTAACCGTATTCGCTGCTGTTCATTAACACCACCTTCAAAATATACTTCTTTCTTGATCTGGGCGCTTAATCCAGAACATTCGGAAAAAGATGCAGCTATCGTACCGTCAACTTCAACGTAGAAGTGATTATTTGTTACATATTTGAGTGCATGATCAGTTCCGTTTTTCATACTCTGTTCTCTCATAACTGTAGATCAGGTTTTCTTGTAACAAGCTGTATACTCTTTGCGACAATTGTTCTAGTAATTTTGGATCGCTGATGATGAGATTGGCAAAAGATGTAATCTGCTCAGTCGATAAACCGGAAGCTGAACGCATACAGTAGTATCTAAATTGGGTACACTTTAAGCGTAGGCTGGGAACAGCCGATTTTGTAGTAGCCAAAAGTCGAACCTTTGCAAATTAGAGGGATCTTCTCAGCCCGTTTTTTAGAAACTATTCTTAGCGACCACACGAACACTGTGATTCGTCCTAAAATACTGAAAAACGAATTGTCAGATGCGTTTCGGCTCCACTCAACGCGCTAATCTTCAGCATTCAGTGGGTTGAGCGCAGTCGAACAGTGGGTTGAGCGCAGTCGAACAGTGGGTTGAGCGCAGTCGAAACCCAAATTTTAAGTCCGTTTCATTGGGTTCTTCTACTTACCTTGAGGAGAAAAGATATGACTGGAGAAACGAACTTAGCTGTGTTGTTGCAATCGATGCAGCCTACTTTACGTGAAGGAGAATATGTTTTTTGCACGGTAAAAGCTGAAATAGGCTCATACAATGCTGCTTTGGATGGGCTTGCTCCGATTGGGCTATTTCAAGAAGCTGAAGGTTTAACCGTGATTCTGTCGCGTCAACAAGCCGATGCTGCTGAATTGCCTTACACAACTATTTTCTGCATGATTACACTAGCCGTTCACTCCAGTCTGGAAGCAGTTGGCTTTTTAGCAGCTATTACTACGCTCTTAGCGGAACACCAAATCAGCGTGAATCCCATTTCTGCTTACTATCATGACCATCTGTTTATCCCGCTAGTTCAGACCAATCGGGCAATGCATTTGCTACAATCGCTTACTCAGTTGAATGAGTTGTGAACGCCTGTGAAATAAAAATATGCTCTAATTCAAACTCTGCCTGCAATCAAATCAGCAAGATCTCTTCCAGTAACAACCGATCGACTGCTGACATTTCTTCCAACACTGACCTTTCTTCCAGCAATAGCGCTTTAATCGCATCACTTGCTTGCAACTGCCCCTCAGCAGTGAAGCCAAAATCTTGATTCAGCGTCAAGCCTTGATTCTGTAGCCGCTGCTGCACCATGCTCTGCGCGATAAGAACTAAATCAAGTTCTGGCTGTAGCGCACGGTGATGCTGAACAACCCAGCGACAGACCACTGGATCTTCGTCCGCAAGTTGCTCAATCGCCTCTAGCAACACTCTTCTAATGTAGCTGGGACTGGGTAGAGCAGCGAGAAATTTCTTTAGCGATTGAATAGCAGCTAAATTCTGAGCTTTAAAAACATCAACCGCCACGTTGCGAAATGCTTCATAGTTGGCAGGGTTAGTCACGTTCAGATCTCCTTCGCTAGAGCCAATGTTGGCTAATTTAAGTGATCGGCTCTAGTGCGCCCTGCTTAAATCGCAAGGGCTTTAGCCCAGGGGATTGGGCTTCTGTAATGATTGCTCCTGGAGGAAAAAATGGCACACGACTACACTTACAGAGTTATCAAAACAGAGTTATCAAAACAGAGTCATCAAAACAGAGTCATCAAAACAGAGTCATCAAAACAGAGTCATAGAAACACAAGTGTTGCTGAATTGGAGGATGAAGCTGCAAGATACGCGGCTTTACGACCTGTGTAAACCCAGTCCTCATCAATTTAGAGAGGCAATCGAGGATCTATACCGCCTTGCCATCTCTCTCCCTATCAGCAATGCCAAAACACGACCAAGCGGTTTAATCGCTCTAGAAAGCCGCCACCTCTCAGTGCTGCTGATTCATGAATAAAGCAAAATTGTGAAAATTTTGTGAAATACGCGGTTTATTGAGGAAACTTGCTGTCAAAGCTGACAGTGGCTTAGCAAAAGGGCATCTCTCTGGTTATTTGTTCTTGCAAGGGGAATCACAGGTTAATAGTTCACCTCGATTACTCATGACTGCCCTATTTGGCAACGAACCCACCGTAAAAGATTTGGGAAACAGGCTCGATCAGCATTCGAGTGATGGTAGAAAGGAGGCGATTTGTTGACCATCTGGCTCAATCTTACGACAGCCCTTCCCAGTTAATGTAGAGGAACAGACTGCCGCGTGTACCTCTCCGACATGAAAGCCCGAATTGAATCACTCAATCCGTACTTTGAGCTTTTCAGAAGTTTTGTCAAGTTACCACGCTATCGTAACAACGACATCAGCTTTTCTCTCTTTAGGTTGATCTTTAAATCAAAAGATTAAAGATATCCTCCAAGAGGGAGTTGCTTATGTTGTTGAAGTTATTGCCTCATATCTATTGAGGCGCAAATTTCTAAAAACATTTGCCAGCATTATTTTTGCTCTATCCTAATCTTCTAGAAGCCTGTGTTTAAGTATCTTCCTCCGCTCAATGAGCATAATCTTCCCTACCCCGATACACTGCATCCAATCGTGGTACATTTCGTCATTGCAATGGTTCTCTTTGCGGTATTTTGCGATATTGTTGGATATTTCACAAAGAATTCTAAATTGTATGAGGTGAGTTGGTGGAATTTGGCCTTCGCCACGATTTCGATCTTCATTGCGATCATTTTTGGGCAGATTGAAGCAGGGCTGGCAGAGCCTTATGCTGCCTCTGTCTCAACCCTAAACGCACACACCATTTTGGGTTGGTCGCTCTCAGCAATTTTGGCCCTTGTGACTGGATGGCGCTACGTGATTCGGTTACAAGAAAAACCGCAGTTGCCCATGCCTTATTTGGCTGCTAGCGTGCTGCTTGTTGGGCTGGTGTTTGTTCAGTCTTACCTCGGCAGTGTGCTGGTTTGGGTCTATGGCTTGCATACAGTTCCGGTTGTAGAGGCGATTAAAGGAGGTCTGACATGAATCCAGATCTGCTGAATCAGTGGCATATTTTGGGGCCGAACGGCTTGCCCTACCCCGTGCCAATTCACCCAAATTTAGTGCATCTCACTCTGGGATTATTCATCGTGTCCATTGCCTTCGACATTGTAGGCGCTTTATTTCCCCTGGATAAGGCTGCCTTCAAGTATCTTGCCATTCCCGTCACCCGTTCAGCCCTATTTGACGTAGGTTGGTATAACCTCCTCGCGTCAGCCGTCATTACTTTTTTTACGGTGATGGCGGGTTTGTTTGAGGTTTCCTTAGCCGTGCCGTTAGCCGATGTCACCAGTGCCTGGGGATTTCACGCCCTAGAAACGATGATTTTGCATGGTGTGGGCGGTGTGCTGATTTTGACCCTAATTGTGGCAATGACGGTTTGGCGAGGCTTTCAACGCTATCGCTGGCGCAAAGATATGGCAAGACAGGTGCAGTGGGGCTATCTGGCGGCTGGTTTGTTGATCTTTGCGCTGATGTTTGTTCAAGGAACGCTGGGTGCCCACCTCGGCGGTGAGTTTGGCGTGCATGTGACGGCAGACCAATTGCTGCATATGGGTGAGAGTCCTAATCAACTGTAGTCAGGGCAGCGGGTCGGGGACAGAAGGTAGAAAGGTAAAAGGTAAAAGGCGATGATGTCATGATGAAACTGCGCGCAATTCTAACAATGTCGGTCTATGCCATCCTAGTGACGTTTGCTAGCTTTTGGATGGCAAAACAATCTTACTCCTGGTTCCCGCCAGAAGCGTCGGCAGAGGGGAAGTTGCTGGATGATTTGTTCAGCCTTTTTACAGGGCTAGGGACATTTATTTATTTGGGCGTCATTGGCCCGTTCCTTTACTCGTTGATTTTCCATCGAGCTAGTAAATACGATCTGAGCGATGCGCCACCGATTGAAGGAAATACCTGGCTGGAGATCATTTGGACAGCGATTCCTTTGGCTCTTGTTTTGACGCTTGCTTTTGTCAGCTATCGGACTTACGAAAAGATGTCGATTCGTGGCCCGATGGAGCTAGTGCATCTGCATCTGCCTCAGGTGGTGGAGTCTGCTTACGCTGAACCGTTTGACAGCACACCCCAGCAAGAAATCCAGAATGCAGCGCAGAGTGCTTCTGTAGAACAGATTGATGTGACGGCAAGGCAGTGGGCGTGGGTGTTTCACTATCCCGAACAGGATGTCACCAGTACCGAATTACATTTGCCGGTCGATCGCCGAATTCGGTTCACCTTACGTTCTGAGGATGTGCTGCACGGATTTTACATTCCCGCCTTTCGCTTAGATCAATATTTGGTTCCAAATCAGGAAATCGACTTTGAACTGACCCCTGTGAAAACCGGAACCTATCGCCTGCGAGACTCCATGTACAGCGGCACTTACTTTGCAGCAAATCAAACTGATGTTGTTGTGCAAACCCCAGATGAATATCAACGGTGGTTAGCCGATGCAGCCACCCAAACCCCCAGTCCAGCCTTTAACCAAGCCGCCTACGAATACGGCCAAACCTCTGAGCCGGGAGCAGGCTCTACCAAAGATAAGGTTGCCGTTCGCGGCTGGGCAACCATTCCCCCTGCTCCTCCACCTGTCGTCAACTATGCGCCGAAGCATGAGCCTGTGAGTCCGCCAGCTTGATAAAGGCAGACGCGCGCCAGCCTTTGAGATATTTCCTAAGTAATTCTCTTTGATACTCTCTTCATTTCTTCTCTTACTTTCATTCCCTTAATCTCAATCAATGCCCCTGCTCATAATTTCTCCCTTCTCTTCCTCTGCCTGCTGCCTTTTTCTACCCCTAACAAACCATGACCAACATTTCTCTTGAACCCATCGATATTGTGCGTGGACAACCGTACCCTGGTGCGCCTGACAACTGGAAGCGGTTTTTTACGTTTAGCACTGATCACAAGGTCATTGGCATTCAGTATATCGTTACGTCTTTTTTCTTTTTTTTGGTTGGTGGACTGTTTGCCATGATTATGCGCGGCGAGTTGATTACTCCTGAAGCGGATTTAATCGACCGCACGGTGTATAACGCACTGTTTACGATGCATGGCTCGGTGATGCTGTTTTTCTGGACGTTTCCGGTGTTGGTCGGGTTGGGAAACTATTTAGTGCCGCTGATGATTGGGGCGCGAGACATGGCGTTTCCTCGACTCAATGCGGTTTCGTTTTGGATGATTCCCGTTGCGGGAGTGCTGATGATGACGAGTTTCCTGGTTCCGGGCGGGCCGTCGCAGTCTGGTTGGTGGGCTTATCCGCCGGTGAGTTTGCAAAATCCGACCGGGAATTTAATCAACGGGCAGGTGCTCTGGATTCTGGCAGTTGCGATTTCGGGTGTGTCTTCAATTATGGGAGCGGTGAATTTCGTCACGACCATTTTTAGGATGCGGACACCGGGAATGACTTGGTTTAAGACGCCTGCTTTTGTTTGGGCCGTGTTAGGAGCGCAGTTGATTCAGCTTTATGGACTGCCTGCACTGACGGGCGGCGCGATTATGCTGCTGCTAGATTTAACGATCGGCACGAGTTTTTTTGCTCCTGAACGCGGCGGTAATCCAATTTTATATCAGCATTTTTTCTGGTTTTATTCTCATCCTGCCGTGTATGTGATGGTGTTGCCTGCCTTTGGCATCTTCTCAGAGGTGTTGCCAGTTCATGCGCGTAAACCGTTGTTTGGCTACCGGGTGATCGCTGCGTCGTCAATTCTGATCACGATTATCAGCGGTACGGTGTGGGTACATCATATGTATGCTAGCGCTACACCTCCCTGGATGCGGATGTTTTTTATGGTGACAACGATGTTGGTTGCCGTTCCCTCTGGCATTAAAGTATTTGGCTGGGTAGCGACGGTGTGGGGTGGCAAAATTCGGTTTACAACGCCCATGCTGTTTGCGCTGGGTGGTATTAGTAACTGGTTATTTGCCGGCATCACAGGCATTTTTTTAGGATCAGTGCCGATTGATCTTCACGTTCACAATACATACTTTGTCGTTGGTCATTTCCATTACGTGCTGTATGGTGCAATTGTGATGGGGATTTATGCTGCAATCTATCACTGGTTTCCTAAGATGACAGGACGGATGTATTACGAAGGGTTAGGTAAACTGCATTTTGTTCTCACCTATGTGGGCACAGCGCTGATCTTCTTACCAATGCATCCGTTAGGGTTGATGGGAATGCCCCGTCGAGTTGCGTCTTATGATCCAGAATTTGCCTACTGGAACGTAGTTGCTAGCATTGGTGGTTTCCTGCTAGGTCTATCAACGCTGCCATTCATTCTCAATATGGTAAGCGCCTGGATTCGCGGCGAAAAAGTAGGCAACAATCCTTGGCGAGCCTATGGTTTAGAGTGGCTCACCTCCTCACCGCCATCGGTAGAAAACTATGAGCAACTTCCACTGGTCATTTCGGGCCCTTATGGTTACGGTAAAAACCAACCGTTGGTGTCAAACATCCCGAATCCCGGCTTAACTGAATTTCCTGAATCCCTTCCTAAATCCCTAATGCAGGAAACAACGTCATGACAGCAGAACGGGCCATTTCCCAAGCCATTGAAGCGCAAATTCGGCAGCAGCAAGAGCACGACGAAGCAGGCAACAGCAAGTTTGGCTTTATTGTGTTTTTGCTGTCAGAAAGTGTGATCTTCCTAAGCTTCTTTGCCGGCTACATTGCTTACAAGACAACCGTGGCTGATTGGTATCCACCGGGCGTGACTGGACTGGAAACCAAAGAGCCATTGATTAATACGATTGTGCTGATTTCTAGCAGTTTCGTCATTTATGTTGCTGAACGCTATCTGCACGATCAGAAATTATGGGGTTTTCGGATCTTCTTGTTAGCAACTATGGCAATGGGAAGCTACTTCCTATTCGGGCAAGCTGTAGAATGGAGCAGTTTACCTTTTAGCTATACCTCTGGAACGTTCGGCGGTACGTTCTTTCTGTTAACTGGATTTCACGGCTTGCATGTCCTCTCTGGGATTCTACTGCAAGCTTTCATGCTAGGAAGATCATTTGTCCCTGGTAATTATGAAAATGGCTTTTTCGGCGTGGAAGCAACGTCCTTATTCTGGCACTTTGTTGACGTGATTTGGATTATTTTGTATGGGTTGATTTATGTCTGGCAATAGGAGACTCATATGATCATTGACGACCAACACTATGATGTAATTATCATTGGCACAGGGGCAGGTGGCGGGACTTTGGCTCGTAAATTAGCACCGACTGGCAAAAAGATTTTGTTGCTGGAACAAGGCGAATTGATCTACCGCGAAAGTTCAGAGCTGATGGATACGGAGGTTTTTAAGAAAGAGCAATATCACGCTAAAGATGCGTGGTATGACAATGATGGAGAACCTTTCTATCCGCAAACCTATTACTCAGTTGGCGGTAATACTAAGATCTGGAGCGGCGTTTTGCAGCGAATGCGCGAACGTGACTTTGAGCAAGTGCAGCATCAAGATGGGCTGTCTCCGGCTTGGCCCTTAAAATATCAGGACTTTGAGCCTTACTACACCGAAGCGGAGAAACTGTATCAAGTTCACGGTAAAGTCGAAAATGATCCGACAGAGCCGTTCCATAGTGAAGCCTACCCTTTTCCCGAAATTGCCCACGAGCCAATGCTGGAAAGCATTGCTGACATTTGACTCAGCAAGGATTACATCCCGTTCATCTACCGCTAGGATTGGGGGAGCATGGCAGAACGGATGCGGAAGATACCGGAATTACCCCGATTTTGAATAATGAGAATGTGACGCTCAAAACCTCCGCTCAGGCGGTTGTTCTGCACACCAATCCATCCGGTTTAGAGATCAAAGCAGTTGAAGCAAAAATTGGAGAGCAGTCCTATTTGTTTCTGGGTGATGTTGTAGTGCTTGCCTGTGGCGCTGTGAATTCGGCAGCGTTGCTGTTGCGTTCTGCAAACGAAAAACACCCGAATGGTCTTGCGAATCGCTCTGGGCAGGTGGGGCGAAACTTGATGAAACAATTGCTGTCTGTTGTGGTGCAACTAACATCTACGGCGAATTCTGGAACGTTCTCGCGTACATTAGGGCTAAATGATTTTTATTGGGGAGACAAAGATTTTTCCTATCCACTGGGTCATGTCCAAAACTCTGGCGGCATTTTTCAAGATGTGATTTTTGCAGAGGCACCCCCCATTTTATCAGCGTTGTCTAAAGTGATGCCAAACTTTGGTTTACGTCAGTTGGCAACCCATTCCATTGGTTGGTGGCTGAAGACCGAAGACTTGCCGAATGTCAATAATCGCGTTCATTATGTAGGAGATAAGCTGAGAGTTGATTATACGCCCAATAATGTAGAAGCACATGATCGCTTGGTGTATCGTTGGGTTGATGTACTGAAGGATGTAGAAGTCAACCAACCTACTATATTCAATCGCACGACCCACCCTCGCAGTGATATGCCGATACAAGTGATGGCTCACCAATGCGGAACCTGCCGATTTGGGGAAAACCCAGAAACTGCTGTTCTCAATTTAGACTGCCGTACCCATGATGTACATAATCTCTATGTGGTAGACAGCAGTTTCTTCCCCGCTCATGCGAGTGTCAGCCCCGGTCTGACGGTGATTGCTAATGCTTTGCGCGTGGGCGATCACTTGATGAATCAACTCAATCGCTGAGTAGTTTGGACTACTTGTTAAAACCTGCCAGCAAAGACTGTTGAACATCAGAGTCTAAATATTCAAATACTTCAATTGCTTCATCTTTAGAAAGTAATCGAAAAGCAATTGTCTGCATTTCTTCTGGTAGTTCGGCAATGACCTCTGCAATATCCGCAGGTAATACTGAAACCAACAGCGTTTTAGCACCTTGGAAATTCTCCTGTTCCAATAAAGCTTGCAGTTGTCGTTGTACTAACTGCTGTAATTCAGAGTGAGAAGCAGACCGTGAGTTTGGAGAACCTGGGTTTGGAAAACGTGAAGTCATAAGGACTGCATGTCTTTAAAGTTCGAGCCTTCCACAGATTTTTCACAGCTTTAGTGGATTTACCTTCTAAGTGATCGTCACTTTTTGATTATCTTTGCTGACTAAGCTAGAAACGAGCAGCCAACTGTCCGCAATTATATCTCATAGGTTTTGCCTTCCTCAAGGGAGTAGATGAAGAAGTGAATCAACTTCTGAAGCTTTACTGTATGGTTTACTTGAACGGTTGAGATATTTCAAAATGGATGTTCCTGTGGTCAATATTCTAGTTCTGCTGAGGTAAATTATGGACTTGCAAGCATTATTGCACTAGACATATGTAGCAGGGATGGCAATCGGAGCACTCTATTTTTGGGCGCTTAGCCGTGACCCGAAAGGTGTACCGCAATATGAGTACTTAGTGGCGATATTTATTCCTATCTGGTCAGGGTTAGCTTATACGGCAATGGCACTTGATCAGGGCAAAGTTGAAGCATCTGGACAGATAGCACACTATGCTCGCTATATTGATTGGATTATCACCATTCCGCTGCTGTTGCTGGCATTGTCTTGGACAGCTATGCAATTTATCAAAAAGGATTGGACGCTGATTGGCTTTTTGATGAGCACGCAAGTAGTCGTGATTACTACAGGTTTGATTGCAGATTTGTCCGAACGTGACGAGGTGCGTTACTTATGGTATATTTCTGGCGTTGTTGCCTTTTTAATCTATTTCGGGTTAAATTCCCCGCCCCTTGGGGCGCTCGTATTTGACTCATGTGAACCGGAATACCCCGCAGCAAGCAGCGGGGTGAGTTTATTTTAGTCACGCCGAATTCTTGACTTCAAATTTATCCACCGCTATTCTAGCTACATCGATCCAATGTAAGAAAGGTTTCACCTTCATCACTCATTGGCACTTCTCACAAGAGATTTTTGCAATTCCTTAGGCAAGCGTTTTCTATGTTTAACAAATTTTCTGAAAATAACACATCTAAATTCTCCGCCTTATCTAGAGAGTCGCTGAGCAATCGCTTTGATCAGGCTGCGCTTACTCCTTTGAAGTTCAGTAAAAGTAGCGATGGGCGGACGCTTCGAGCAACGGGCGATTCTCGATCTGATCCGTTTAAAATTGATGGTAGGAGTTCCTATAAACGGTCTGACCGAGTTGGAGAAGATGAAGGAAATGATTACTACCGCTTCAAATTATCGAGAAAGCGAGAAATTGAAATTTCTGTCGAGAACCGAGAATTTTTCCTAGGGCCTTCTCTAGATTTCAGACTGCTTAAAAACAATGGCGGAAAAATCAAATCCCGTGAGGTCAGGGGAAATAATCAGGAAGAGATTGAGCGCACCTTAAGTAAAGGAACTTACTTTATCAAAGTAGAATCGGGTGGCGAAAGTGTGCCTTATCGTCTCAGATTTAAGAGCGAGTCTCCTGATTAAGATGTCGCTATTTGCTAGCCGAATGTGAGTGGGCAGCGACATACTGGTTGAGTTCTACGATTCGAGCTTGCTGCTGCTCTGAATTTAAAAGCGCTGCTTGAAAGAGGGCGTTGCGGAATAGAAGTATGAATTCTTGAGATGCTATTTCTCTGATTGCCCTTAAATTTCCCATTGTGGGCGACTTTGAGCAACAAATTCATACCATGTTCAGCAACGCCGCAAAGAATTCTTGGCAAGCTGATCAATGTCCTGGGTAGTGGTATTTCGTACAGGACAGGGAAAAAAGCTTGATTTGAGCGCTATTTCCAGCAAGACTCCTAGAAATAGCGATTATTCTCCATCCTTTAAGAAATAAGAAATAGGACGCTCCCCAGTGCTGATGTTCTAGTGGATGGGGAGCCAGAGAGTTAAACCGCTCGTTTAGGTTGCGATACATCAGTACTGTAAATAGGTCTGAGACTGCCAGGAAGATCGCACGAGTGGGCATTTTGGCAGGTGATTCATATAACGTCATTGACAAAAACAACGCTGCTTCTTTGTCAAAATCGTTGCCATATCTGAAAGTGATACCGATTTAAACAGAGGACGCGGCAGTTCGCAAATTGAAACCATGGCGGCGCGAAGCTTCCAAAATCCAAAATCCAAAATAGTCTGATTTGAAGTCTCTGCAACGCAGCCTTCCCCCAGGGCAGCAGGTTTCAAAGCATAGGACAAGTCAACAAGAGCCTTTAAAAGATAGTTGAAGTTGCAAATGGGCTGGCTCTCTTTATCAGTTCTTCAGATTTTTTGATTATTCTGCATACTTATCAACCTTGTAGCTGCCAACCTTCAGGTTAAAGCAGATGTAGAGGGTTTGTACACCCAGAAGGCGACTTATTCCCTCGTGTCTTCTATATTCACCCTGGTGGTTGCTGTGCTTGGTTGCTTTGCTTAACCCGTTAAAACAGATTTCAAGGCCTATGATTACGATTCTGCGACAGCGTGGCGTTCGGGATCGGTGGGATCAGTTTTGTAATTGGATTACAAGTACTGAGAATCGGTTATACATTGGCTGGTTTGGTGTATTAATGATTCCGCTACTTTCCGTATCTGCCATTGTATTCACAATTGCCTTTATCGCGGCTCCACCCGTCGATATTGATGGCATCCGCGAGCCGGTTGCAGGCTCACTTTTGTATGGCAACAATATTATTACGGCAGCAGTTGTTCCCAGTTCTAATGCGATTGGACTGCACTTTTACCCTATTTGGGAAGCTGCCAGCATGGATGAATGGTTATACAACGGTGGGCCCTATCAAATGATCGGCGCACATTACATTCCGGCTCTCTGTTGCTACATGGGGCGGGAATGGGAACTCAGCTATCGGTTGGGAATGCGTCCCTGGATTGCGGTCGCTTATTCGGCTCCGCTAGCGGCAACCGCTTCTGTGTTTTTGATCTACCCAATCGGACAAGGTAGCTTCTCTGATGGGTTGCCAATGGGCATCAGCGGTACATTCAACTTTATGTTCGTCTTTCAGGCAGAGCACAATATCTTAATGCATCCTCTGCATATGTTGGGCGTAGCAGGTGTGTTTGGTGGCTCGCTGTTCTGTGCAATGCATGGCAGTCTGGTGACTTCTAGTTTGGTGCGAGAAACAACCGAAGCCGAATCACAAAATTACGGCTACAAGTTTGGTCAACCAGAGGAAACCTACAATATTGTAGCGGCTCATGGCTACTTTGGACGGCTCATTTTCCAGTACGCTAGCTTTAACAACAGTCGTTCACTTCACTTTTTCCTAGCAGCGTTTCCCGTGGTTTGTATTTGGTGTACGGCGCTAGGTATTTGTGTGATGGCGTTTAACCTAAATGGCTTTAACTTCAATCATTCAGTTCTAGATTCACAGGGACGTGTTGTGAATACATGGGCAGATGTTCTAAATCGAGCTAACTTAGGATTCGAGGTGATGCACGAACGCAATGCCCACAACTTTCCGTTGGATCTAGCAGGCGGTGAAGAAATTCCCGTCGTGATGCAGGCTCCGGCTATTGTTGTGTCTTGACGGCAGTCTTCCCTACTGTACTCTCACGTTTTGCAGTAGGGATTTCTTTATTCACTCATTCTCAATTCAGTTAACACTTCCAAGGAGATACTCATGAGTTTGGTGACAGAACTGATTTTGAATGCAGATAGTGAAGCTCGCTACCCTGCGCCTAAAGAAATCCGAATTTTTCAAGACTTTATCAGGACAGGCGATCAGCGCATCCGGATTGCCGCAATTCTGGCAGAAAACGAGCAGCGGATTGTTCAAAACGCGAGTGCTAAATTTTGGGAACGGTGTCCGGTTACACCAAGCAACAGCGGCAATCCTCGCAAAACTGCATCCTGTCAGCGTGATCAAGGCTGGTATGTGCGGCTGGTAGCCTACTGCATCTTGGCAGGCAGCGAAAAGCCGCTGACGGAAATTGGCACGGTTGGTATTAAGGAAATGTATAACTCGCTAGAAATCCCCTTGCGAAACCTGGTAGAAGCGATGCGGTGTGTCAAAGATGAGGCAGTCTCACTGCTCAACCCAGAGGATGCAGTCGAAGTTGCACCCTATTTCGATTACATTATTCGAGCGTTATCGTGAATGCTATGAATCACAACCTGGAATCTTTTGTCAATCGAACGCTGAAATCACATGGAGAAATGGCAATGCAAGATGCAATTACAGCACTGATCAACTCTTCGGATGTTCAAGGACGCTACTTAGATAACTCAGGTGTAGACAAGTTGCGTACCTATTATCAAAGCGGTGAAATGCGAGCCAGAGCAGCAATTGCGATTAGTGCCAACGCTTCCCCGCTGGTGACTCAGGCAGTTGCCAAATCGTTGATGTACACCGACATTACTGCCCCTGGTGGTAACATGTACACCTGTCGCCGCTACGCTGCCTGCATTCGAGACATGGACTACTTCTTGCGCTATGCCACCTACGCGATGCTAGCAGGAGATGTTTCGATTTTGGATGAGCGGATTCTCAACGGTTTGCGAGAAACTTACAACGCGCTTGGTGTGCCAATTGGAGCGACCATCCGCGCTGTGCAATCCATGAAAGAAGTAACCACTGACTTGATTGGAGCAGAAGCCGGAAAAGAAATGGCAGTTTACTTTGACTACATTTGCACTGGGTTGAGCTAGGAACAAGTGTCATGAGCATTATCACCCAATCGATTGCGAACGCTGACCGCGAAGTACGCTATCTGAATCCTGGCGAATTGAGCGCAATTCACGATTTCTATCAGTCTGGAAGTGAGCGACTTCGCATTGCGGCAATCCTGTCTGTTCACGAGTCGCAGATTGTTGAAAAGGGAAGTCGTAAATTCTGGGAACGTTGTCCGATTACACCGAGTAACTGCGGAAATCCAGTCTATCAGGCATCTTGTTTGCGGGATCAGTCCTGGTATCTTCGGCTAGTGACTTACGCAGTTGTCGTGGGTAATGTGGAGCCGATCGAAACCAGCGGAATTCGAGGTGCAAAAGCGATGTACACCTCACTAGGCGTACCGTTGGAAAACCTGGTGAAATGTATGGGCTGCTTAAAAGAAGCTGCTTTGGAGATGCTTCCCTATGATGATGGACTTGAAGTTGCCTCCTACTTTGACTACATCATTCAAGGCATGAAGTAGCATTTTCCGCAGTTCAAGTGTCCCATTAGATCTGGTGTTTTTTAGAGTCTGTCAGCCCTCTCAATCTCCCAGGCTGGGGGATTTCTCTGAACCGATTTCTCCGATTCAAAGTCTTCCGTTGATGGGGATTTAGGGGGCAAACCAAACTTTATATACACAATAGCTCCAGAAGAATTTTGATGAAAGCTGTGAGGACAGGATCAAATTTGCTGATTGACTTCACTCAGTTTATGTACTCATCAACAGGTAAATTCCGTGGCAAAGAGTATCATCAACTTAACGATGCCCGTGATTCTAGAAGAAATTGATTCCATCCTAGAATCCGAACCCTACTGTACTCAGATCTATCTGCTTCCGTTAGCAGAACTTCGCCGAACGCTTGTCGTTTATGCACTCTCAAATGTTTGCTGCCGCATTCGAGAAATCGACAGAACAGACAAAGATATAATTTCTTTTCGTTCATCTCCTAGTGCTCTGGAAGAGCATCTCCAAGTAGAGGCTGTCATTCTTCAAGGTATACAGTATCTGCTATACGAGGCGGAGAAACTACCATCACTGCCTCTATCCCAAAGCTCTGTGCTCTGTGCTTAAATTTGCATTCAGTTCTTCATTCTTCAACTTCTATGACGGTTCACACAAATAGCGGTAGTCCAGTCGTTTATCCGCAGCGATACCACACCCTTCCTACAGCGATCCTGACGCATGTTGAACAGCAGGATCGATGGCTGAATACTAGCGAATTAAAGATATTTTCTGACTTTTTCGGTCTAGCAGCAAACGATTGCAGATTGCGGAGAAGTTGGGTCAACAGTCGCAAAGCATCATTGCAGCAGCAGCAAACCGCATCTTTTACAACGGTTCTGCGATGGCTTATCTGGAACCTCCACCCAATCGAGAAAACTTGCCCGGATACACGTTGCCACCCAGACGGATGACAATGCGCGACAAAGAGCCACTCAAACTGCAACTGCCGAGCTATGGCAATCCGTTTCGAGGATTGTCAGAATTTCTGCAAACGCAGTTGAGCCAAGACCGTGATCCATTACCCGGTGGGTTTCGACCGATTAATATCAAGCGGTATGGCCCTGCCCGCATGAAACGGTCTATGCGCGATCTCGATTGGTTCTTGCGGTATGCGGTTTATGCCATTGCAGCAGGAGATTGCAGTATCATTACGGTGAATACGCGAGGATTACGAGGTGTCATTCCAGAGGATGTTACAGAGGCAACTGTTGTAGCAATCCAGGAAATGCGCTGGCGATCGTTGCAGTATTTCAAACAAGATCCAGAAGCAACGGCTCTGATCCGCGAACCCTTTGATGCCATGATTGCAGCCTATCGAGTTGAGAAGCCGCCGCTACATCTACGAGAGGGCGTTTCTGCCGCACAGCAGGGCTTACAGCTCCCGGAAAGCTACGTTACATCAGCGCGACCTCGATTTGTGATGAAGCCTACCTCAGCAGAAACTGAAAAGCAG
>JAAUQT010000044.1 GCA_012033495.1 Cyanobacteria bacterium RM1_2_2
GTAACTTGGTTGGTTTAGAACCTGTCTGAAAAGTCTGGCGATTGACGCGAAGCAGTTGGAGATCCCCCTCAATCCCCCTACCCTGTGGGAAGCCGCTTCGCGTCTAGAAAAAGAGAGACTTCAAATCAGTTTAGGTCGGGGGGATCAATGAGAGGCTAAACCGATAGCAGCCCCTTTTCCAACAGGTTCTTAGCGTTAAACCTGCTATCAGCGCCGCAAACACAATAGATTGATTGAGCTTCTAGTTTGATCTTTCGATCTAGATCGCGTTGAGAAACCGCCGAAGTTGCCCCATCGCATTACGCATTACCCATCCGCATTACTCGATGACCCGTGGAGAGCAAAATATGACCGCAATGGATATTGGACTGAAGACGCAGGAGCTTAATTTAGCCAGTTTAAAGCAGCCCTCGATTCATCACCTGACGCAAGTTCAACCGCATGGCGTGCTGTTGGTTTTACAGGAGCCAGAGCTAATCATTGTGCAGGCGAGTTGCAACACATCAACCACTTTTGGAATTGCGCCAGAAGAAGTGCTTGGCAAGGCTTTGGATGAGGTACTTGATTCGTTTCAAGTCGATCGTTTTAAAGCGGGACTCACGGCCGAAAACCTCGATTTCATCAATCCCACCAAGGTTTGGGTGCGGCGTAACGGAGACGATTACTCTGTATTTGATGCAGTCTTTCATCGCAGCGCAGACGGATTTTTGGTGCTGGAATTAGAGCCTGCTTTAACTCAAGAAAACATCCCTTTCTTGAGCTTCTATCACCTTGCTAAAGCGTCCATCCATCAGCTTGAAGCCACCTCTAGCCTGCAAGATTTTTGTCAGGTGATTGTGCGAGAAGTTCGCAATGTAACGGGCTTTGATCGGGTGATGCTCTACAAGTTTGACCAAGACGGCCATGGTGAAGTGGTGGCGGAAGACAAGCTGGCGGAAATGGAACCCTACCTCGGCTTGCATTATCCTGAATCGGATATTCCTCAGCCTGCTCGCAAAATGTTTCTCTCCAACTGGATTCGCGTCATCCCCGATGCCCACGCCCAGCCTGTGCCGCTGTTGCCAGCCACCAACCCGCTCACGAATCAGCCCACCGATCTGACGCTCTCAATTTTGCGGAGCGCCTATTCGTGCCATCTGGAATACCTGCACAACATGGGCGTTGGAGCCTCGCTGACGATTTCGCTGATGAAAGATCAGAAGCTTTGGGGGCTGATTGCCTGTCATCATCGCACGCCCAAGCAAGTGCCCTACGAGTTGCGGAAAGCCTGCGAGTTTTTGGGGCAAGTGATTTTCTCAGAAATTTCGACGCGAGAAGAAGCCGCCGACCACAGCTACCGGATTAAGCTGGCAAACGTGCAGTCGGCGTTAATCGAATCGATGTCGCAGGCAGACCATTTTGTCGATGGGTTGGTGCAGCGCCAGCCGAACCTGCTCGATTTAACCGACGCCACCGGAGCCGCCATTTGCTTGAGTGGACGCTGGACAACGATCGGCACAACGCCTGCCGAAGAGGAACTCAACTATCTGGTGCAGTGGCTCGCCAAAACGGTCGATCAGGACGTGTTCTACACCGATTCGCTGCCGTTGATCTACTCGGACGCCCAGCGGTTCAAAGATGTGGCCAGCGGTCTGCTCGCCATCCCGATTTCCAAACGCAGCTATGTGCTGTGGTTCCGTCCAGAGGTGATCCAAACCGTGAACTGGGGCGGCGATCCCAACCATGCCTACGAGGTGCAGCAGGCGGGCAATGATTTGAAACTCTGTCCGCGCAAGTCGTTTGAGCGATGGAAGGAGACGGTGCGCCTGAAATCGTTGCCGTGGAAGCCGGTTGAAATCAAGGCAACGCTGGAACTGAGGAAAGCCATCGTTAACATTGTGCTGCGGCAGGCGGAAGAGTTGGCGCTGTTGGCTCAAGATTTGGAACGCTCGAATGCTGAACTGAAAAAGTTTGCTTACATTGCCTCCCATGACCTGCAAGAGCCGCTGAATCAGGTGGCAAACTACGTGCAGCTTTTGGAGATGCGCTATCACGATCAGTTGGATCAAGATGCCACTGACTTTATCGATTTTGCGGTGGGTGGGGTGAGCCTAATGCAAACCCTGATCGACGACGTGCTAGCCTACTCTAAAGTCGATTTGCAAGGCATTGAATGGGAACTCACTGAAGTTGAAACTTCCCTGAATCGGGCGTTGGGCAACCTGCAAGGGCGAATCAACGAAACCGAAGCCACCGTCACCATCGACGCAATGCCAACTATCGTGGCAGACGGCACTCAGCTTATGCAGCTTTTCCAAAACCTGATTGGCAACGCAATTAAGTTTCGCCGGGCAGATGTGGCTCCGCAAATTCATGTCGGCGTTCAGCGGCAAGAAGAAGCGTGGCTGTTCTCGGTGCGCGACAACGGCATTGGCATCGACCCCCAGTTTGCTGACCGGATTTTTGTAATCTTCCAGCGGTTGCACACCCGCGACGAATATCCTGGTTCTGGGATGGGGCTGGCCATTTGTAAAAAGATTGTCGAGTGTCATCGCGGCCAGATTTGGGTCGAGTCGGAATTGGGCAAAGGGGCAACCTTCTATTTCACGATTCCAGTTGGGGGGCGCGATCGACATCATGGCAACGGACGCAAGCAAAACTATCTTGCTGATCGAAGATAATCGGGGTGATATCCGACTGATTCAGGAAGCGCTGAAAAACACGGCCGTTCAGTGTCAGGTGGCCATTGCTCGTGACGGCATGGAGGCAATGGCCTATTTGCGGCAGGATGGGGACTTTGCGAATGCGGTGCGCCCAGACCTGATCCTGCTGGATCTGAACATGCCGAGAAAAGATGGACGGGAAGTGTTGGCGGAAATTAAGGCAGATCCGGCTCTCAACATATTCCCGTCATTGTTTTAACCACGTCACGCAATGAGGAAGATATTTCTAAGAGCTATGATCTGCATGTGAACTGTTACATCTCGAAGTCACGGAATCTGCCAGAATTGTTCAAAATTGTGCGGGGGATCGAGGAATTTTGGTTGGAAACCGCCACCCTACCATCCAATTAGAGTGCGTCACCATTCTGCTGGTGGAAGACAATGTAGCAGAAGCGCGTTTTCTCCAGGAGGTGCTGAAGGGAAGCAGGTTCAATCGGCTGCATTTAACTCACGTCAAACGGTTGGCGGAAGCAATTACGCTGCTAGAAACATCTGCCGACTCGCCGCCTGACGTGATTCTGCTCGATCTCACATTGCCCGACAGCACAGGGCTAGCATCGCTTGATCTGCTGATTCGGCAAGCTCCGAGTTTGCCGATTGTAGTGCTGACGAACACCAACGATGAAGAACTCGCAGTCGAAGCCGTTCGTCATGGCGCTCAAGATTATCTGATCAAACGGCAGATTAATCAGGAAGTGTTGGTGCGTTCGTTGCGGTATGCGATCGAACGAAAGCAGGCGGCAGAAGCACTGCGCGAAGCCAACGAAATTTTGGAACTGCGGGTGCAGGCGCGTACCGTCGAACTGGAAACGGCCAACCAGCTTTTAAAACAAGAAATTGCTTGGCGCGAACAGATCCAAGAACGGCTCACCCTGGCTCAGCAGGCAGGCAAAATTGGCACGTTTGAATGGCAGATTCAGTCTGATCACATCACCTGGACAGTAGAGTTAGAAGCCTTGTATGGGCTAGCTCCTGGCAGTTTTGAAGGCAGCTACGCAGCATGGATGCAAACCCTCCACCCAGACGATCGCCCGAACGTTGAGCAAGAACTTTGGCAAACCGTCGAGCAGGGGCGAGGACTCGACATCGAATTTCGGATTTTTAACCTGTCGGGCGAAGTGCGTTGGATTGCGGTGAAAAGCAGCCTGTTTCACAATCCGGTCGATCAATCGACTCGGCTGATCGGCATTCACATGGACATTACCGAAAAGAAGCAGCTAGAAGCGCAATTTTTGCGGGCCCAGCGTCTCGAAAGCTTAGGAACGTTGGCAAGTGGTATTGCTCACGATCTCAACAACATTCTCACACCGATTCTGGCAGGCGTTCAATTGCTGCCCCTCCGCCTACCGCAGATCGACGACCAATCCCAGCGCATGTTGACCATGATGGAAGCTAGCGCTAAGCGAGGAGCCGAACTGATTAAGCAAATCCTCTCTTTCGCACGAGGCGTTGAGGGGAAGCGAGTTAGCCTTCAGATCAATCATCTCATCGTAGAAATTCGCCGAATTATTCAGCAAACGCTGCCAAAATCGATTGAAATTGAAACCGATCTGTCCCATGATCTCTGGACAGTTTCGGGAGACGCCACCCAACTGCATCAGGTGTTGATGAATCTTTGCGTTAATGCCCGCGATGCCATGCCTCAAGGCGGCACATTACAAATTACCGCCGAAAATCGGCTGCTCAATCAGCAAGATGCCCGGATTCACATCGATGCGCGGGCTGGAGCCTATGTTGTCGTCACCGTTGCCGATACTGGAATTGGCATGGCTCCAGACGTTCTACACCGCATCTTTGATCCGTTCTTTACCACAAAGGAAATTGGTCAGGGCACTGGGTTGGGGCTGTCTGCCGTTTTAGGAATTGTCAAAAGTCACGGTGGCTTTGTGGATGTGCGAAGTGAGGTGAATCAGGGCAGCCAATTCAAAGTTTATTTGCCCGCTAGCCAATCTTCAGCGATGCCGCCCGAACAAGAGCAGATGCTATCTAAGGGGAAACAAGAACTAATCTTAGTCGTGGATGACGAGGTTGCCATCTGTGAAATTATTCGATTGACGTTAGAAACACACGATTATCAGGTCATTGTGGCCACTGACGGAATTGAAGCAATCGCTCGTTTTGCAGAACACAAAGATCAACTTTGCGGCGTTTTGCTAGATATGATGATGCCTTCTCTAGATGGATTAACCACCATCACCGTATTGCGACAACTGAATCCAACCGTGCCCATTATTGCCATGAGCGGACTCAATTCAACCGAAATTGTAGCTCAAACTGAAAGAATGGGTCTTCAAGGCTTCTTGCCCAAACCCTTCACCACTCAAGAACTGCTACAAACTTTGGTGGTTCTACTGCGCAACCGATAATGTTTGACGACCTGTTTGACGACCGCTACAATTTGTTGAGCTTTTGCAACTGGAGCAGAGTCGAATAGGTCGTTCAGTGCTATAGTTTAAGGCTAGTCGGTTCCAATGGGGAGCAGCCGTTGGAAGTAAAGGGGAAAGAGCAGTGCAAATCTGCCGCTGTCCCGCAACTGTGAAGCAGCTTTAGGGTTCTGGTTAATCGGTTGATTTGAGTTTTTTACCTGAATTTCATCCAAAACCGCACCTCTAAAACGGCAAGTCAGAATGCCCGCCGATGTTCACTACACGTCACCCCATCTGCGAGGTATGGATGATGAGACATCAGAGAACCATCGATTTAGCGTTGATGGCAAGTTTGAGTTTTTATTTGGTGGTTGCCCCCGTACCGGTGTCGGCTATGCACATTGCTGAAGGTTTTCTGCCTGTGCAGTGGGCAATTTTTTGGTGGATTGTAGCAGTTCCGTTTTTTCTATTGGGGTTGCGGTCGCTGGTGCAGGTCACTCGTCAAAATCCCGAACTGAAGCTGCTGCTGTCTTTGGCAGGAGCGTTTACCTTTGTGCTCTCGGCGTTAAAGTTACCTTCGGTGACAGGAAGCTGCTCTCACCCAACAGGGACTGGCTTGGGCGCGATTCTATTTGGGCCATCGGTGATGACGGTTTTAGGCAGCATAGTGTTGCTGTTTCAAGCGCTGCTGTTAGCTCACGGAGGTTTGACAACACTAGGCGCAAATCTGTTTTCAATGGCAGTTGTGGGGCCTTTCACCGCCTATTTTATTTACCATCTGGCGATCCGCAGCGGCAATCAAAAAGCAGCCATTTTTTTAGCATCAGCCCTGGCAAACTTGCTCACCTACGTTGTAACGGCGGCACAGCTAGCCCTGGCTTTTCCGTCTGTAACAGGTGGGTTTATGGCTTCCTTCCTCAAGTTCGCAAGCATTTTTGCCTTAACTCAAATTCCATTAGCTCTGAGCGAAGGATTGCTGACTGTTTTAGTTTGGAATTGGCTACAAACCTATAACCGTGAAGAACTCAGAACTTTAAAGCTAATGCGGCAAGGTGAATCATGACTCAACAACCTTCTGGGCAGCAAAATTGGTGGCTAATCATTGGAGTGATTGGACTAATCGTTGGGCCGCTGGTGTTCGTGCGCAATGCAGAATTTGCTGGCGCAGATGCCGAAGCCATCACTGCTGTTGCTGAAATTGAACCAAACTATCAACCTTGGTTCCAGCCTTTGATCCAGCCTGCGAGCAGCGAGATTGCTAGCCTGCTGTTTGCATCTCAAGCAGCACTAGGAGCAGGAATGATTGGATACGCGATTGGATTTTATAAAGGGCGTTCAACGCAACATAAACGCAATCGAGATCGAGGTTAATTGTGAGATTGCAATTAGACACATTAGCTTATACCAATCAGTTACGCGATGTGCCTCCCGAACACAAGTTAGCCTTTGTGTTGACCGTACTGATCATCGCTCTTTGTGCCCATCCGCTCGTTCAGTTGGTGATTACCCTTTGGTTGAGCGTTTGGACAGTTGGTTATGCCAAAATCCCCCTTGGTGTTTACTTTCGCCTTCTGATGGTCGTAGCCATGTTTTGGTTAGCTAGCATTCCAGCTTTATTAATCAATGCAATTCCGGTACAAGAAATCTCCCAGATTGACGCCGATTCAGGGTTTGGGGTAACGCTTGGCTCCCTATATCTCTACTGGAGTCAGAGTGGCATGGTGCTATCAGGGCAAATGCTGGCGCGGGCACTCGCAACATCAGCTTGCCTATATTTCGTCATGCTCACAACTCCATTCATCGCCCTATTGCGAGTGCTGAAGCGAATAGGATTGCCGCTGATTTTACAAGAACTGTTGTTACTTACCTATCGCTTTATTTTTATTTTGTTGGCAACTGCATCCGAAGTTCGCACCGCCCAACAATCTCGCAATGGTTATTCCAGTTGGAAACAGTCTTTACACAGCCTCAGTCTGTTGATTACCCAACTGTTGTACCGTTCAATGCATCACTATCGCCAATTTGCTCTGTCTACCGCAGCACGAGGATTCAGTGGAACATTCTATGTTTGGTCATCGCAGCACTACCATGTCTCTCGGCGATACATGCTGGAGGCAATTGCCGGATGCGTTGTCTTGGTGGGGTTAAATTCTCAGCTTTAAGGTGATTTATGAATTCTCACACATATCAACGGCGTATTTTATGGGGCAATGGCAGTTAGAATTTGAATCTGTGGATTACACCTATCCGGGAAGCGATCGTCCGGCGTTACAGGCGCTAACATTACGGTTGCCCACGAGTAAACGCAGCGCTTTGATCGGTCAAAATGGCTGTGGCAAAACGACGCTGTTTCAATTAGCTAATGGATTGTATCGACCCCAACGCGGCAAAATTTACTATCAGGGTGTTCCGGTTCGCTATGATGGGCGTTCTCTCATGCAGCTTCGGCAGGCAGTTGGACTCGTGTTTCAAAACCCAGAACAGCAGGTGGTTGCGGCTACCGTTGAACAGGATATTTCCTACGGGCTGTGCAATTTAGGGTTGCCTGAACCTCTGATTGCGGAACGAGTTGAACAAATCCTGATCCAGTTTAACTTGCTTGATCTTGCTACGACACCTGTACAACATCTGAGTTTAGGGCAAAAGAAGCGGGTTTCCCTTGCTGATGTGATGGTTTTGCAGCCCCAATTACTGTTACTAGACGAGCCAACTGCCTATCTCGATCACGGGCATACGCGGCAATTCATGGCGCTGCTGCAATCGATCCATGCTGCCGGCACAACTATTCTGCTCGCAACTCACGATCTCGATCTGGTTTATCGTTGGGCAGATTGGGTGTTTGTGATGGATCAAGGCAGATTAGTGCTGGAAGGGACGCCCCAAACCGTGTTCGCGCAGCAATCGCAGCTAACAGAACTTCGGCTAGAAGTGCCCTTGGTGGCTGAGGTGTTGTCTACTCTCAAGCAGTTTCAATCTCCAAATCCTGCGGATGGGCAGGTGTCAATTCAACAGTTAAGAGAAAGGATTGTGAATACCTTCTTTTAGAGATTGAAACGCGAAGTGAAAAATGCTGAATTAATCGTGTAGATTTTACTCTTGGTAAATTGGCTATGAATGAACAACATATTTTGTACGTTTGTATAACCTGCGGTGAGCAGAAAAAGAAAACGAAGTCAGACGAAGCAAATAAACGCGATGGTGAAAGGTTGATAGAGCAATTGCAAACATTACATCAGAATTGGGAATTGCGAGAAAATTTTGCGCTTCAGCCAATTAAGTGTATGGGCGTTTGTGAACGGGACTGTGCAATTGCTTTCATTGCAGCAGGTAAACGCACGTATTTGTTTGGCAACCTCCCAACGGATGATTCCTGCCTTGAAGAAACGGCATCGGCTGTATTAAATTGTGCCCAGCAGTACCACGCTCAATCCGATGGGGTTCTCTCGTACTTTGATCGACCAGAACTCCTGAAAACTCGCGTATTAGCCAGGATTCCGCCTGCCCCTAGGTAGATCGCTCAAGCTCCTCTGTATGGGGGTGGGAGATGTTATTTAAAGTTCCTGTAAAGACACCGTACAATTGCGGTTCCCTTAACAAAGTCTTATAAGGCACTTAATGTCGCTGTGGAATTGTGTGGAGTGGCGGGCTTCCGTCATGTTGCTCTTTGTTACTCCGTAACACTTAACCATGGCTTTCAAACTCCAGCTTTTACATGCAGCAGATCAAGAGGCCGGTGTTCCTGCGCTAGAGGATGCGCCTAATTTTTCTGCCGTTCTGAATGCGCTTAAAAATGAAGACGCAGATAGTGATGGCAATCTGGATTACGCAAATACGCTCGTGCTGTCGTCGGGCGATGCCTACATTCCTAGCCCTTTTCTGTTTGCCAGTGAGCAAGCGTTCGATGGGCAAGGACGGGGCGATATTCTGATTCAAAACGAACTTGGATTTCAGGCTATCGCCTTCGGAAACCATGAATTTGACCTCGGAACGGGTCTGATTGCCGATTTGCTTCAAGCTGATGCCGAAACGGGCTATCCTGGCGCTCAGTTTCCCTACCTCAGTTCCAACTTAGACTTCAGCACAGACTCAGCCCTAGCCGATCTGGTGGTCGAAGATGGACAAGAAGCCAGCGACATTCCCAACAGCATTGCTGGCAACACCATCATTACGGTCAACGGCGAGAAGTTTGGCATTGTGGGTGCAACGACGCCAACCCTCCGCTCGATTTCGTCTCCTGGCGGCGTCACCATATTGCCTGAAGACTTCGATGGCAGCGACCCGGCAGATGTGGCAGCTTTGGCGGCTGAAATCCAGGCATCGGTAGACACCCTGTTGGCAGCGAATCCCGACATCAACAAGGTGATTTTGCTGGCTCACATGCAGCAGATCGCAATTGAGCAACAGTTGGCAGAATTGCTGACCAATGTGGATATCGTGATTGCGGGCGGATCAAACACCATCCTGGCGGATGAGACGGATCGCCTCCGGGCTGGTGACGCAGTAGAAGGGCCCTATCCCATCCTGAAAACGGGTGCAGACGGCAATCCGGTGGCTGTGGTGAACACCGATGGCAACTACAGATATGTGGGTCGCTTGGTAGTGGACTTTGACGATAGCGGTGTGATTATTCCTGACAGCGTTGATGCAGCCGTGAGCGGAGCCTATGCCACCGATGAGGCTGGAGTCGCGGCCGTCAATGGAACGCCTGATCCAGAAATTTTGGCAATCACCGAGGCTCTAGAAGTTGTAATTGCGGCTCAGGACGGCAACATTTTTGGCAACAGCAGCGTTTTCCTGAACGGCTCACGGGGCGATGTGCGAACGCAAGAAACTAACCTGGGTAACTTATCCGCAGATGCAAATTTAGCGGCTGCAAAACAGGTTGATGAATCGGTTGTGATTTCCATTAAGAACGGTGGTGGTATCCGCGACAACATTGGCGTGTTTACTTTTCCGCCTGGTTCGACCAATCCAGAAGATGCTATCACTGGCCCAACGGAAGCGAATCCGGTTGCGGGCAAAGAAGCAGGCGACATTTCTCAGCTTGATATTTCCAACGCTTTGCGGTTCAACAACGGCTTGACGGTGTTAACGGTAACTGCCGAAGAACTCCTAGAAATTGTTGAGTATGGAGTTTCAGCCACCGAAGATGGAGCTTCGCCCGGACGCTTTCCTCAAGTTGGCGGCATTGCCTTCAGCTTTGACGATGATCTGCCTCCTGGCGATCGGGTGCAGTCCTTAGCAGTAAAAGACGAAGACGGCAATCTGATCGACGCGGTTGTGGAAAACGGCGAAGTGGTCGGTGATGCCTCTCGCACGTTCCGTTTGGTGACGCTGAGCTTCCTAGCGGATGGAGGAGATGGCTATACTTTCCCTGACCGCGATCGCATCGACTTAGTCACAGAGGATTCTGATAGCACCGAGCCACCGAGCCGTACCGGAGTCGCCACCTTCGCGCCAGACGGTTCTGAACAGGATGCCCTGGCTGAATATTTGGCGGCAGAATTTGACGAAATGCCCTTCATGGATGCAGATGTAGAACCTGAGTTAGACGAGCGCATCCAAAACCTCGACTTCCGCGAAGATACCGTTCTTGCGGATAGTGGTGCTCCTGGAGACGGCGTGGAACTGCTGGATCTACGCGGGTTTTCCGGCGCAGTTAACGCAGAATTCATGCTGAGCCGGGAGGCTGCTTTCGATAACTTCGCAGGCTTCTACAAAGTCGTGGATGCAGAAGGCGGCATTGATACCAACGGTGACGGAACAGCAGATCTTCTGCCGGGTGATGCAGGCTACACCGAAGCGGCCATTGCCAACCGCGAACCCAACGTTAGCCTCGTAGTCGCTGAGAATGGAGGAACTGAAACGCTTGCAGTAGAAGTGATGGGTGGTGCGCTCTATGCGCCTTTCCTAATTGCCAACGGTCGCCCTGATAGCTTCGAGCAAGTCTACTTTACCTTCTCAGAACTGAATCCAGGTGGCGTTGATCACATTCAGGGCAGCGGCAACACCTTCGCTTTTGAAGACCTCCCCTTCGGTGGTGACTTAGACTTCAACGACCTGATCATCACAGCCACCCTGACTCCAGTAAGCTAACAGTCTAGTTGGTGACACACTGCTCTCCAGCTTGATATCTAACCTGAAACCATAAACCCCAGATCGATCAAGGATCTGGGGTTTTTAACTAAACATATTAGATGCTGGTAGCGTCAGTCCAAAACCGGGCAGGGGATTGGAGTGTTTATCAGCCGCCTAGCAGCCCTATTTCGCCTCGTCTTCTAGGACACGATGAATCCGACGTTCTAGTTGGTCAAGATCAAGCCCGCCTTCATCTCGACTGATCCGCCGCACGGTTGTATTCACCTTATCCAGATCCTGCAAAAGATCTCGCAGAATTTCTTGTTGCTGTCGCGCTTGAATCACTTCACGCGGCTCTTGAACTAGATCTCGAACGATGGTGTCTTCTGTCCGAGCGGCAACAACGGGATCGGTTTGTCCTTGAACATAGACAAATGTCCTTCTGCCAGGGCCGCGCTCTTCCTCAACGGGTATCAAAGCAGTAACCTGATCTGAACGCACATACTTACCAAATCCAAGGTGCACCAACACGGATGAGTGTATTTTCATTGAGCACTGATATAGGTCTTTACTCTTTCTATTTTAGCTCTTAGAAAATTGCTTAGAAGTTTTATCTAGAGCGGTTTTCACCCTATTTAGGTTGTGGTTTCACCTACACTACAAACACCTTTACAGAGTTAGGGCTTCTCTGTAGCCTTTGGTATAGATCCTTGCTTCCATTGTAACTTTTCAATCTCAATCAATTCAGCGTTCGAGATTTTCCCATCGATACGCTTGTATAAAATGTGCGGTTTTGTTCTTGAAAAGGCTGCGAAGGGTCAAACCCCACACCCACAATCACGACGCCACAATTCCGATGAGTCTCAATCTCGTTGAAGCCAGAAAGCCGATAACATCCCTCTTAAGGTAGAGGTGACGCCATGATGATAACGTTAACTTTCTTATATATTAAGCGCTGGTTTGCCGTAATATGGATTGGGATGGGTTGAAGCCCCGTCAGTGATGTTCTTGCGCTCTACCCTTTTATTGATTTTTAGTGGCTTAATTAATTAGTATTGAACTATTGGGATTTTCGTTCAGCCTCGCTTGCCTTATTTTTCACAAGCCTATAGTCAATTTCGTTCTATTCAAGGGTGAGAGTATGGAATTGCATTGCTCTGATGTAGGGAATACTCTACAGAAAAGGCTGTTTATTTTACTAGCTTTCAGCAATCGACTCTTAGGCCTGTGCCTGATAAACTTAGATGCTAATCCCTCAAGGCGTTGACTGTTGGCACCGGATGACGAAGCGGCACCGAACTTTTCTACTGATTCATTCCTTCTCTGAACAGATTTTGCATTGGGAAGCTCTGTTCACAGGTTTAGAAGGGGAATGCACTGTTTTGCCACAGTCGATTGAAGAGGGGATTTCTGCTTGTCGCCGACAGCTTCCAGATGCCATCATCCTCAGTTTTGAACTGCCTGAGCCAACTGATTTGGCATCCATCACCGCCTTGAAAACCGAGTTTGGCGCGGCCTGTCCGCCGATTGTGGTGGTGGCTGATTATGGCAACGAAAAAATTGTAGTGCAAGCCATTAAAAACGGAGCCACAGATTTTCTCAACCAACCGACTCCTCACGAGTTGCAAACTGCTCTAGAGAACGCGATTGAGGAAACCGCCCAACAAAATTTTGCACAAACCGCTGAGACAGATCTTTACCGCACCATTGTTGAAGCGCAAACCGATTTGATTTGTCGGTTTTTGCCAAACGGACAGATAACTTTCGTGAATCAAGCTTGCTGTCGGTGTTTTGACTTATCTTCAGCCGCATTAGTTGGGCGTCATTTCTTCTCTTTGTTGACTGCCGATCAAGCTTTAATGAACCAGCGGCTAGAAGCGCTATCTTGCCTCACACCAGCCCAGCCCCTTGTCGATTACGAGTATGCAGTTCTAACTCCCGACGGGCAACAGTGGCAGCATTGGGTATATCGCGGCACTTTTGACGGCAACGGGCAGTTGGCGGTGGTGCAGGCAGTTGGCAGAGATATTACTCCTCGAAAGCAAGCGGAAGCCGTGTTGCAAAAAAGCCAGGAATTGCTGGAACTAGCGGCTACTGCGGTTGATTGTTTGATTTATGACTGGGATTTTCCAACTCAAACGGTTGAACGCTCGCGTGGGTTAACTCAACTTCTAGGATACACACCTGAAGAAGTCGGAAATTCTTTGCAATGGTGGAACGAACAAATTCACCCAGAAGATTTGCTGGTCATGCAGAACGAAGCCACGGCTAACTTAGCAACTGGTGATCGCTACTTTTACGAATATCGAGTGCGTCACAAAAACGGACATTACCTCTGGGTGCAGGATCAGGGAGTTCTGGTGCGCGATGGGGCGGGTCAACTGATTCGGATTGTTGGCAGCACGACTGATATTGATGATCGCAAACGAGCTGAGGAAGCTTTGCGGCAGAGCGAAACTCGCTTCCGGCGACTCGCAGAATCTAACCTTTGGGGTCATGTTTTGGCATTCTGACGGGCGCGTGCTGGATGCAAATGATGCCTTCTTAAACATCATTGGCTACAGTCGGCAAGACCTCCAAGCGGGGTTGATAAACTGGCGGCAAATCTCTCCTTCAGAACAACTGGAGTGGAGCAACCAATCAATTGAAGAAATGCGGCGTTTGGGCAGCGCCGTGCTAGAGAAAGACTACATTCACAAACAAGGGCATCGCGTCCCGGTTTTATTGGGTGGCGTTACTTTTGAAGACGTAGAAAATCAGGGTGTGAGTATTGTTGTTGACCTTTCAGCCCGACGACAAGCAGAACAATCTTTGAGAGAGAGTGAAGAACGATTTCGCAAACTCTTTTATGACGCCCCGATTGGCATGGCTTTGGTTAGCATCGACTACCGCATTGTGGACACTAATGATACATTCTGCAAAATGCTTGGCTATAGCCATGAAGAACTTACGCAGAAAACCTTTGTGGAAATCACCCATCCTGATGATGTGGAGACGGACGTTGGCTTCGCTGAGCAAGCTATCCGGGGCGAAATCTTTCACTATCAGTTGGAAAAACGCTACATCAAAAAAATCAAGACATTATTTGGGTTTCTGTAACTTCTACTGCCATCCGAGATTACAGCGGTGAAGTTCGCTATGGACTAGGAATGATTGAGGATATTACTGAACGCAAGCGCAACGAAGCTGAACGCAAACAAACAGAAGCATCACTTTTACAAAATGAAGCTCGGTTTAGAGGCGTGTTTGAGTCTAATTTGATGGGAATTTTGTTTTGGCATATCGACGGTCAGATTACAGATGTCAACGATGCCTTTGTGCAAATGGTGGGTTATAGCCGCGAAGAACTCATTTCAGGACAGGTGGAATGGACTGAAATCACGCCGCCCGAATATCGAGAATACGATGCGAAAAAGTTTGAAATTATGCAAGCAACAGGGGCTTTCCCCCCATTTGAGAAAGAATATATCTGTAAGGACGGGAGCCGAATTCCGATTCTGTTAGGGTGCGCGTTCCTGCCAAACTCATCTGAGCGAGGCATTGCTTTTGTGCTGGACATTCGCGACCAAAAACGACTCAAGCAAGAACGCGAATTGCTGTTAGCCAGAGAACAAACTGCCCGTGAAGCAGCGGAAATCGCTAACCGCACGAAAGATGAATTTTTGGCGATTGTTTCTCATGAACTGCGCTCACCGCTGAATGCAATCCTAGGTTGGGCAAAACTACTGCGCACTCGTCAGCTTGATCCTGCAACCATTGAGCGAGCGCTGGAAACCATTGAACGCAACACCCAAACCCAAGTTCAACTCATTGAAGATTTGCTAGACATTTCACGGATGCTGCAAGGGCAATTACGACTTGCTATCGCTCCGGTCAACTTGAATCGCATGATTGAAACCACCGTCAACAGCGTGCGATTTGCGGCTGAGGCTAAGCAGATTCATCTAACTTTTACAGCCGATGCGACAGCAACTCAAGTATTAGGTGATCTCAACCGCTTACAGCAAATTGTCAGCAACTTACTCTCGAATGCAATCAAATTTACACCATCGGCTGGCCGGGTTTCTATTACCTTGAAACAAATCGGCACGCAAGCTCAAATTCAGGTTATTGACACGGGTAAAGGCATCAGCGCCGATTTCTTACCCCATGTTTTTGAGCGGTTTCGTCGGGTTGATAGCTCAACCACTCGCTCGAAAGATGGTTTGGGGTTAGGATTGGCAATTGTCCGACATCTGGTGGAACTCCATCAAGGCACTGTCACTGCCGCTAGTGCAGGAGAAGGAATGGGAGCCACTTTTACCATTCGTCTACCGCTTTTGCAAGAAGAAGTCAGAATGATTTCATCTGAAAACACACTCGCGAAATCATCACACCCACCGTTGCAAAATGTGCACATTTTAGTTGTGGATGATGAGCTAGATACCCGCGAGTACTTGGCGTTTGTGCTGGAATCGGCGGGGGCAACCGTATGTTCGGCTGATTCTGCACAAGCGGCTATTGCTAGATTGCGCCAATTTCAGCCAGATGTTTTACTCAGCGATATTGGAATGCCAGAAGAGGATGGCTATATGTTGCTCAAGCGTATCCGCACGATGGAACACCTAAAAACTGTGCCTGTCGTTGCTCTCACGGCCTATGCAAAACCGCAAGACCGTGAGCAAGCCCTAAAAGCTGGTTTCCATGCCCATCTCACGAAGCCAATTGAACCCGTCGATTTAATTAGGGAAATTGTGGATTTGATTGAATGAGAGACTGTTTGTAAATCCATGTTGCGATCCCCCCAAATCCCCATTAGAAAGGGCTACCGTGTACATCCAAGTGGAGCCTGCTAACGTTAGAGGCTTTTTCGCCATTAAGCTGAAGCCGCTTGATCACTCTGGTTAGCGTTCTGATCAATTTTGCGCTTCACAGTCAGCATGACGCGAGAAACGCCAGTAAACAGGACGCTGGCTCCTACCAATGTCCCCAGCACCCAAGGTGCGTTAAATGGCCATTGAAACCAAATCATCGCACCCAACACCAGCGTAATAATCCCATCTCCTAGTACCCAAGTCCAGTTGGATTGGGGGCGTAACCGGAAGGCAAGAATTAGTTCAAACACTCCTTCCGTTAACAAGAAACTACCCAGCAATAATGTTAACGTCAAGATTCCTGTAGATGGATAAATGAATAACATAATGCCTGTAGCAATATACAAAATGCTAAGCAAAACTTTCCAGAGAAATCCGCCCGCTTCACGGCTTTGAAACGCATAGACTAGCTTAGCGGCTCCAGCCGAAATCAAAATTACCGCCGCCCAAGTTTCCACAAAAATGGTAGAAACAACAGGCAACGCAATGGCTATTACGCCTAGAACAATTAATAATGCCCCAATCCAAGGGGAACCGTTAATATTTTTCGGCAATATAGGGGTAGTGCTTGTCATGATGAGCCTCCTTTGTTGTAATCAAGTACAGAATGTGATCAAGTACAGAATGTGATCAAGTACAGAATGTGATCAAGTACAGGGCGAAATCCTGTCAACCTGATGAAAGAAATGACTGCAATCATGACAGCCATATCACTTCACATCAGCAAAGTTCGCGCCCTAAACATTGGGTTTCATTGGTCTAAACTCTCCCTAGCCTAAAAATTTTTTCAGTCGGAGAACAGCATCTTTAGTTAGACTCTGAAATTACATTTGATGCGTTTAAGTGAGAGGATGTCTGCAAAGTCCTACGGGTCGAAGATTGCGATCCCTTCTCCTGACCCTACCGTGTCCACAGCCGTTGAGATTCGCTGCGGTGCAGATTTCGCCCCCCAAATCCCCCAGAATGGGGACTGCTCCGAGCCGATTGTGTCTTCAAAGTCTCCCACGGGTGCGGGATTTAGGGGGCTGAGAGGAGTTGTGTGTACACCGATAGCCCTTTTCGTCAGAGAGGCTCGCAGGAATCAAGTCAGCCTCTCAGGGCGTAGCAGCTTTTCAGATAGCTTTCAGATAGCTTTCAGATAATTGCTTAAAAAATCCCTTGTCATCTACTGTTCTGCGAATATTTTTTGCGAATACTTTTTGCGAATACTTTCCAGAAATGTAACAACTCCTATACATTGCCAAATCTCCTGTGAGTCGAGATGTCTATACTGAAGCTATTGAGCTTGCGCTGAGACGAGAGTATAGCGGCAAAGGTAAAACTGCGAGAGTGAAACGGTATGAGTGACTTATTCAGAGAATTTGAAGAACTCCTAGACCAGGGATATGAAAACTTCCTAGATTTCGTCAGAGTGATGGAAGGGAGATCGGAGTCAGACTTTCGGACTGATATTCGAGTCAATCGCCGTACCAGTTCCACTCGTCCAACCGATTCAACAGATGCGAGTCGAGTAAGTTCAGATCAAGCAGGTCAAACCGCCTCAGACGCAACTTCAGGGCGCGTGACAGACCGCACGACAGACCGCACGACAGACCGCGTTATCGTTACACCGCCCACAGGGAACACCTCCGCACCGTTGCGGGAGATTGGCGGACTGGCTGAAGTGGTGCGAGAACTGCGGGAGCTAGTGGAATTGCCGCTAAAACGACCCGATGTGCTGACGCTGTTGGGGCTAGAACCGACCTCTGGCGTGCTTTTGGTTGGCCCACCTGGAACTGGCAAAACTGTGACGGCGCGGGCGCTTGCCGATGCACTGGAGGTCAACTACATTGCCATTGTTGGGCCGGAAGTGATGGGCAAATACTATGGGGAAGCCGAAGCCCGATTGCGCCAAATTTTTGAAAAAGCGGCTCGTTCTGCCCCTTGTCTGGTTTTTATTGATGAAATTGATAGCCTTGCACCGGATCGCACCAAAGTCGAAGGCGAGGTGGAAAAGCGCGTCGTGGCTCAACTGTTGAGTTGATGGATGGTTTTGCCAGAACTAAAGGGGTAATCGTTTTGGCGGCAACGAACCGACCTGACCATCTCGATCCGGCATTGCGACGACCCGGACGCTTTGATCGAGAAGTGCAGTTTCGCGTTCCCGATCGGGTAGGACGGCTAGAGATTCTGAAAATTCTCACCCATCCAATGCCGCTTGATCGCTCGGTTGATTTGGGCAGCATTGCTGATTTATCCGTTGGCATGGTTGGAGCCGACTTAAAAGCCCTTTGTCAGAAAGCTGCCTACATGGCACTGCGGCGACTCCTCCCTTCCCTAGACGGTTCGCTTCCCGCTCGGTCAACGGTGACTCAAACCGATTTTCTGCAAGCGATTCGGCAAGTCAAACCCTCGGTGCTGCGTTCGGTAGAAGTCGAATCGCCGCATGTTTCCTGGGATGCAATCGGCGGCTTAGATGAGATCAAACAATCGCTTCAGGAAGCTGTGGAAGGGGCGTTGCTCTATCCCGAACTTTATCAGCAGACGAAGGCAAAAGCACCACGCGGGATTTTACTGTGGGGGCCGCCCGGAACTGGAAAAACGTTGTTGGCAAAAGCGGTCGCCTCCCAAGCCCGCGCTAATTTCATTGCCGTGAATGGGCCAGAACTTTTGAGTAAATGGGTCGGTGCTTCAGAACAGGCAGTGCGAGAACTGTTTGCCAAAGCCCGCCAAGCGGCTCCTTGCGTAGTTTCATGGATGAAATTGATTCGCTTGCCCCCGCACGAGGACGGTTTCAAAACGACTCAGGGGTGAGTGATCGAGTCGTCGGACAGCTACTCACCGAGCTAGACGGCTTGCAAGATTGCCCTAACGTCCTACTGATTGGCGCTACTAATCGCCCAGAAGTGCTCGATCCGGCATTGCTGCGGGCAGGGCGGCTAGATTTGCAGATTAAAGTCGAGTTACCAGATCAACCCAGCCGATTTGCTATTCTTCAAGTTCACAACCACGATCGGCCGTTATTTGAAGTTGATTTAGACGCTTGGGCAGCCCAAACAGAAGACTGGAACGGAGCAGATTTGGCGCTCTTGAGCAATCAGGCTGCATTAGAAGCAATTCGTCGCTATCGCAGTCAGGGACTCACCGATCCGAGTGCAATTCAAATTACCACCAACGATTTCACCGCAGCCTATCAGCGATTGATGAGCCAGCGTTAATGTAGCCTATAACACTATCGTGCTCAGATTAAATATCGCCCTGATTCAGAGCGCGTAACAGCAATGAGAGGCGAATCTGAACGGCATCGTCAAATCTACGAGGATCAAGTCCCGTCAGGGATTCGATTTTATCGAGCCGATAGCTGAGAGTATTACGGTGAATGTAAAGACGCTTTGCCGTAGTAGAGGAACAGCAGTTCTCTGCAAAAAACGCATTAATGGTGGTTAGTAGCTCGGTCTCGTGATCTAGCGGACTCAACAAATATTTCGCTAAATCAATTTTTGCTCCCTCATCAGCAACACCAACAAAGGCGGCAATTCCTAACTCAGCTAAACAGTAAACGTGATTGTGTTTTTGTAAGCGACTGCCCAAAGCGAGGGCGGTACGGGCGTCTTCATAGGAGCGAGCGATTCCCTTAATTCCCGGATGGTAGCGACCGATGCCAATGCTAATTGAACTGCCTGTATCCTCTTGTAAGCGTAACCGCAGGGCATCGGCGGCCCGTTTCAGAGCAGATAAGTTTGCCCACGACGAATCTAACCGCTTGGGCGTATCCCCACCAACCCACAAATCCAAATTTTTGGTATCACTTGCCTTTAAAACGCAAACTTTCCCTTGTCCTAAATCGGCACAAATTGTGTCGTTGGGTAGGTGAAAAAAGCTGATGATACTGCTGATAACGTTCGTAATTCTACGGCGTTGCTCTACATCGATCATCTCGCCTTCTAGCAGCGAATGCCTGTCATAAATGTAGTCTGCTGCATCAATTAAAATCACCGCTCTGGGAGGGGTTAAATCTATACCAAGCTGTTTAGCGCGATTTAAAACGACCGACTCATCTTCGATTTGGTGATGCAATAAATCATTGATAAGCTGATTCTTTCGGACATGCTGATTTGCTAATTGACCTTGAAGTGTCGTTTGATTGATGACTAACTCTACTAGCGCATGGGCAAGCTGAGGCGAAATGGATGAAGCATTATGAGATTCTCCAACAATCACCTCACCTTTTTCTGTTTCATGGCATATCGGCATCCGAAACACATTCTTCAGCCCTACCTGATCGGGATCATTAAAAGCAGTTCCGATCTGATTCGGCTCACTGCTGCTAATCACAATCCCTCTATTATTCGTCACAACAACTGGTGCATAAAGTAGCTCGGCAATTGTATTTGTTACCGCACTAGCAATTTGAACAAAATGGTTAGACATTTCTAACATGAATCTTGGTCTTTACCAGTTGATAGGAATGATCGCAAAATGTGCTGAGGAAAAAGTAACAATTTCAATCTATTCCTTCATCTATCTAAAGATGCAGGAGAATGTTAATCTTGTATTCTGGTTCAGCCTATCCGTTTCTGCAAACTTGGAACGTTATTCGATTTCAAACTAAATATTTTCTGACGTTTAAATCACACTTTCACTAACAAGCGATATCTCTTTTGCAACTGTAGGAGCTTGAACGAGAAGCTGTAAGGAGTTGGCATAAGCACCCAATAAAGGCTGACCCAGTTTCAAATCAGATAAGCGACTTTCAGTTGGGACAGTCAGCTTCACGTTAGCGAATTGCAGCTTAAGATCTGCTTTTGCTTCAAAGAATAGCAGCTTAGTATTCAGCAACCCAAATGCTGGTATAGTTACCGCCTGTTGCCAGCCTGGGAGTTGTCCGTAGCTGCTCAGGGTACAAAGCGATTCTGTCCCATATCTGACCTCCACAGTCGGCGTATTGCCTATGTTCCAAATAAATTCAGCTTCCTGTTTCGGCAATCCCCAAATTTCTCGTCCGCCTGCCACAGAGTCAGGATGATCGACATAAATATGGGAGATCCAGCTTCCAATCTTACCAGCTTCCCAAATCAGAGCACTAACAACAATGAGTTCGTTATATTGAAGCGTTGAACCTATTCCATATGAGGAAATATAAACGCCGCCCAAGGTTTTTCCTGGAAATACAGAAAAGATATGTAGATCAGCAGGAATGTAAGGGCGAACGCAATCGATGTCTAGTAGGTGGAGACTTTGAAGAGAATATCCTTGTAAATTCCAAGGGGCTGGAGGATATGGCATTACCCTAACAGTTGTGATGGTGATCTTGACAGCAAATCTATACTGGTGAAAATCCACACTGGTGATGATTACAGCGATCAGATGTGGAAGCCTTGCCTCGACCTCTGCAAAGCAAACTAGATTATCCTAAGTGATGCAGGTTGAAAAGTCGAGGCTCTTCCAAATTCATCCTTTTATCCAGCTACGCTCCCATACTTCTAGCTTCTAGTTGCGAGCGAGACTTTGGGATCAGAATCAAGGCTTCAGAACGACTTTAATACATTCCTCTTTTTTGTTTTTGAAAATATCATAACCGTGTGGCGCTGCTTCCAGTGGTAGATGATGGGTGATGATAAACGATGGGTCAATTTCACCAGCTTGAATGCGATTCAGTAAAGGACGCAAATATTTGTGGACATGCGTTTGCCCCATCTTGAACGTTAAGCCTTTATTGAAAGCGGCTCCCATCGGGATTTTATCTAGAAATCCACCATACACACCTGCCAGCGAAACAGTGCCACCTTTCCGACAAGCAACAATGGCTTGACGAAATACGTTAGGGCGATCGGTTTCCAAACGCACCGATTGCTTCACCTTATCGTAGAAGCCTTCTAATCCCATCCCATGGGCTTCTAACCCGACGGCATCAATGCAAGCATCCGGGCCACGTCCTCCTGTCATTTCCTTCAACGCTTCACCAGGATCAATTTCCTCATAGTTGATTACCTCTGCGCCGCATTTCTCTTTGGCTAACTGCAAACGTTCTGGAATCCGATCGATTGCGATCACCCGCTCTGCTCCCAATAGGAAAGCACTTTGAATCGCAAACTGACCAACCGGGCCGCATCCCCAAATCGCTACAATATCACCGGGCTGGATATTACAGTTTTCTGCTGCCATGTAACCCGTGGGCAGGATATCAGTCAGGAATAGCACTTGATCGTCGGTTAAGCCATCTGGCACTTTCATCGGCCCCACATCTGCAAACGGAACCCTCACATATTCTGCTTGACCGCCCGCATAGCCGCCAAATAAATGAGAATAGCCAAATAGCGCTGCTGGAGAATGTCCGTACAGCTTTTCTACCATCGGAGCATTGGGATTGGAGTTATCGCAAAGCGACCAGAGATCGCGCTGACAGAAAAAGCAGTGCCCGCAGGAAATTGGGAACGGCACGATCACGCGATCCCCAACTTTTAGATTTTTGACGTCCCGCCCTAGCTCAACTACTTCCCCCATAAATTCGTGACCGACAATGTCACCTGGCTGCATGGTCGGAATGAAGCCATTGTACATATGCAGATCCGAACCGCAAATGGCAGTGGAAGTAATTTTGATAATGGCATCACGCGGATTAGTAAGTTTAGGATCATCTACTGTGTCCACCCGCATGTCATGGGCCCCGTGCCAACATACTGCTTTCATTTAAGCTCTCCAGTGAATTATGACTGAGTTGAATATGAGGAATTTAGCGACCAGCGGGCTGGCCATCTGTCGTTGCAATTTCGCCTGCTTCCATGAACATTTTGAAGCGAGCCAAGCTATCTCCAATCTGCTGCTCTGGCTCCTCACCGAACAGTTTGGCAACCGTCGCGCCCACAATTCCAGCAGGCGGGCTGTATTCCATCACCACCTTGACCTCAGTGCCGCGTCCTGGGGGAGCGAGTTGAAACCGAACAAAGCCAGAATGATCGATTTGCGCATCGTCAACCGAAGTCCAAGCAATCAGGTGGTTCTCCTGCTCTGTGATAATTTCTGCATCCCACTCGACTGTGTTACCAACCGGCGCGTTAGCCACCCAGTGAGAACGATTGTTGTCCAGCACCGTCACAGATTTGAGATGCTTCATGAAGGTAGGCAAATTCTCAAAGTTGCGCCAAAACCGATAGAGTTCTTCAGGCGATTTGTTCAGAATTGTCACCGTTTTTTCGACGCGGATGCTTTTGTCGAGTCCAGTTGCCTCTGTCACCTGCTGAGTTAGGCTCTTTTGTGAGGTAGCACCGTGGTATGCTAAGCTGCCGCCTGCGAGCGCCAGTAATGCCCCTCGCAGAGAGCGTTGGCTGAGTCCTGTGAGTACCATTGCACCGCCTGTAATCAAAGATCCCCACCGTTCGGTTTCGCTAAGAGAAGTTGCTTCTTGTTCGGGTGTATTTGAGGAAGCCTGTTCCATGATCAATTCTCCATTAATTTATTAGAACGTCTAGCAGAATGTATATTAAAGCGTTGTGTCAGACTTAACCTGTGTGGCAAGAAGTGCTAGCATTCCGATTCCTACTAATGTTCCCCATTTAACTGCCGGATGCCAATCTAACCAGTCTAAAAAGCTGGGAATAGTCAGATTGCTGTAGTCTCCTTCAGCTCGGTTGTAGCCCTCAATAGGTTCGTACAGGTTGTTTGGATCGGTTTCTGACTTTGGAATACCAGTTCGCTGACCTGGAATCGCAATTTCTTGCAAAACCCAGTCCAAAAATTGAGGTGAAACTTTTTGTAAGAGATCTAAAACGCGACCCACATCACCAACAATAATGTCGCGGGTAGGATGCTCTGCAACATGCAGAATAGCTTTAGCAACTAAGTCTGGCTGATAGTAAGGTGGAACACCTGTAGGCTGAACTCCAAGCTTTGTTAACCCTTTGTTATAGAAGGGCGTATTGATGGTAGCAGGCATGACGTTGGTAACGCTAACTGGAACGTTATCATGCTGAAGTTCAACTCGCAAAGAATCTAAGAAGCCTTCGAGTCCGTGTTTGGAAGCCGAATAGGCACTTTGTAAAGGCAAAGAACGTCTTGCTTCAACGGACGAAACATGGATTAACGCACCTCGTCCTGTTCGACGTAGATGCGGTAGAGCCACCATTGCTCCATAAACTTGCCCCATCAGATTTACTTGAATGACCCGGTTAAACTCCTCCGGCGTTACCTGCTCAAAGGGTGCAAAAACCGAAGTTGCAGCCAAGTGTACCCACGTGTCTAGCTGACCAAAATGCTCGACGGTTTTGTCAGCGATGGCTTGCACCTGTTCAAAACTAGCAACATCTGCTGGAATAGCAATCGCTTCTCCGTTAAACTGCGAGATTTCTTCTACCAGAGAATCTAATCCTGACTGAGTACGAGCCGACACAGCAACTTTTGCGCCACATTTAGCAAACTCAAGTGCCGTCACTCGACCGATGCCGCTAGAAGCACCCACAACCGCTACAACCTGCTGATTGATTGGTTTTAGTTGAATATTAGTCATCACGAATTAAGGTTAATCACCAGGATGAGAGGTTCGCTACTTGTTAGGACAAATCAAATGGGACAGCTCAAATGTCTAACTTATTTCAATGGGGCAGATTTGATAAACCAGTTAGTCAAACCAACTCGCTAAATGCAGTTGAACAGAGTTGAACAGAGCAGATAAATCAAACCAAACAAGCGATTTAACATCATCTTGAATAAGCTTAATCCAGCCAATTTGATAGCCCTTCTAGTTTTGTAAAGCTTTCGCTCCAATAGGAGGTCATTCTCAAGAGAGAGATAGGTCAATTATGGTGATCGGTTACTTCATACCAAAGTAGGAATAGCTGTTGTATCGTTAATAACTTGTTATCTAGTAAGTAAATGGACAAAATGAACGGTCAGATGCATTTCGGCTCTGCTCACCACGCCAACCTTCAGCATTCGATCGGTTGAGCGCAGCCGAACGCCGGGTTGAGCGCAGCCGAACGCCGGGTTGAGCGCAGCCGAAACCCGAATTTTAAGTCCAGTTTGATAGCGGGTAGGGGCGGGTTTTGCGGTCAAATCGATGTCCGGATGCCCGTTGATCTGCTCAACCCACCCGTCCAGTTTACGGATTGATTCAATCCACGATCCCCTTAGGGAATTTCCAAGAAACAAGGTACTCATGTACAGCAATAAAAGCTATTCACCTCGAGAAGGATTTTGTGAGGGTTGCTTCTCATCACATCTCCTATATTCAGAAGACTTTTTTACAACATTCTGGTTTCATCTTGTCAAACAGCCAGCTGAAAAGTGCGCTCTAGTTAGCGCTATTGTATGAACATCAGTGTTGTAACAATTACCCAGTCTTTTCTGATTCATTCGGGCAAGTGAACGAATCGAAGTCGCTGAATCAAACTGAATCAATCAGACAAAACTAAGATATGCGATGCGCTTTGTAGAATTTGTGACTATTCAAATATCCTCTGAATCTTCCCCTCGGAACTTAGCCAGTGCTGCTAGAGTCTAATTTTTCGAGTCTTTTTTTATCCACAAATGCTTTCTCTACGGAATTGTAAAAACGGTTTTTAACCTGTAGTCATAATAAATGGTACAGAATAGAATTAATAGGATAGGATTGAACTCAGTAATTCGCTCACTCTATTCAATCAATGGTAAAACGTTCTCCTAACGCTACTCTTACTAGCAAGATTGCAATCGATCAAGCAACGGCTGCATTGCAAGATTTACCAGACAAGCCTAAAGAAAATGTGTCTTTGCGTGAAGCCGTTGACCTTCTGCAAGATGACATTATTGCTGCGCTTAACAAGGGCTACAGCTATGAAGAAATGACAGAGGTTTTGTCGCAGCAGGGAATCTCGATCGCTCCCTCTTCGCTCAAACATTATCTAGCTCGCAGTAAACGCCAAGCTCAACCTAAAACGGCCGCCACCAAGACCAGGCAGCCTCGATCAACGGCGAAATCGGCTAAAGCCCTGCCGCAAGAAGAGGAAGAGCCTGTAGTAGAGGATACTTCACCTGATTCTGAAGCCCCAGAAACGCCCACTGAAGCCACTTCAAAACGGACGCGGTCAACCACAGGTAGCAAATCTGCCTCTAAAACAACAAAGCGAGCATCCCGGTCGCCGTCAACCACAACAACAGCCCGAAGAGGTCGCAAGGCATCTTCGTAGAGATGAAGGTAAGAAGGCAGCGGGCAGAAGATCAGAAAGCAGAAGTTTGAGATAACGAAATCTCTTTTGCTTACCTTTTGCGCTTTGCCTTCTGCCCTAATTAGCCTGAAGTATTGAGTTCGTGTTATGGAAGAATTGATGCAGACGATCAATCAAAGCTTGTTGAACTTAGTCAGCAAAGCGATAGAAATTCTGCCTGGGCTTTTGTTTGCATCGGTGATTCTTGTCCTGACTCGTTACAGTGCTGTGTTGGTGAGAAAGATCGTTAGAGCCAGCACAGGACGGTTGGTTAAAAGCATTTCGCTGCAACTTTTGTTTGAGCAAGTTGCATCAGTCGGGGTTTGGGTCGCTGGCGTACTGATTGCCTGCACTCTGGTTTTTCCAAGCTTACGGCTAGGCGATATTATTGGTCTGCTGGGATTGAGTTCGGTAGCAGTTGGTTTTGCCTTTCAAGATATTTTCAAAAATTTTCTGGCAGGAATTTTACTGCTGCTAAATGAACCGTTTCGCGTCAACGACCAAATTATTGTGAATGACTATGAGGGCACCGTTGAATCGATCACGATTCGTTCTACGCAAATCCGAACTTACTTTGATGAGCGGATTGTGATTCCCAATGCAATTGTGTTCACGAGTCCGGTGCATGTCCTGACTCACTATGCGTCACGTCGCACTGATCTCAAGATTGGCTTAGCCTATGACACTCCTTTGCCAATTGCTAGAGAAGTTCTGCTGGAAGCCGTCTTGAATGTTGAGGGGGTGTTGTCTAAGCCTGCCGCAGAAGTCGATTTGATTGGATTTGGCGACAGTTCAATTGATTTTCTGGTGCATTACTGGACGTTGCCGCAAAAGATCCAAGTACGCCGTACCCTCAGCCAAGTTGTGATTGCGCTAAAACAGGCTTGCGATCAGGAAGGCTTCAATATTCCCTATCCGATTCGCACGGTTTATTTACCTGATTCGGAAGACCAATCTTCGATGTCGGTGAATTAGGCTGGCTTCATTCATTTCGCTACTATTAGCCGCTTTTCATGGGGCTAACTTGATGCTGCTTCGTCCACTTGCCAACGGTACGCTTGAACAGATGTTGGACGATGCCGCTGATGATCCGGATGTGTGCTTGAACTTCAGTGCTGCTAATCCGTTGGGGCTGGATCACGTCAAGTCGCTGGGGTTAAACCAAATTGGATTTGAAGATTTGAGCGGCGGTGGCGATTTAGACTACAACGATGCCGTGTTGAAGTTTAGCATTCAGGTGGTTTAGGAGCGTTTTGAGAAAAGGGATATAGCTGTCGCCAGGTTGCTGAGGACATTGGGATGAAAGGGGGGCGAAGCCTCCAGCCAGGGGGGAAACCCTGTACCCCGTCCTCAGCCAAGTGACTATCGCTCTACCTAGAAATCAAGCTATACCTAGAAATCACCTTCGTTGAGTTGAGACACCATTCGATGCAGTTTTTGCCTCAGTTATTTTTGGGAGTGGTTGGGATACTCGGATTATTTCTGAGCGTCTGGATTGTGATTCCTGCACCGATTTTTGCCCTTCTGCCGCTTAGCGTCGCCACGCCAGAAATTAGTCCGTGGCTGATTGGGGTGCATCTGCTGGTGATACTGCTGATGGCAACCGGGGCAGTGCAGGGATTATTCCACCGCTGGATGCTGGGGTGCGGTCTGGTGGGGCTGGCTTTAAGCCTGTTGCCGCTGGTGCAGTTTCCGGTTGTTCATCAGCAGGCTGCTCTTGCGTTTCAGGACTTGAAAGCAGAACTCTCACTGTCTGATGGATCAAAACCACTGCGGGCTGCGCCGTTTGTTTGGCGAGACGCTTTCCTGGGAATTCCAACTCAGCCGACGGTTCGCCACACACCACAAGTTACGGTTGCAATAGCAGATGGCGTTGCATCAACCTTAGACATTTACCGTCCGGCTGAGGCAGGCATCTATCCTGCAATTGTGGTGATTCACGGTGGGGCATGGCGAGGCGGCAGTCCGGCTGATAATGCGGTGTTTTGTCGATATATGGCGGCTCAGGGCTATGTGGTTTGGGCAATTTCTTACCGTTTTGCGCCTGTGCATCAGTTTCCGACGCAGCTTACCGATGTGCAGGCAGCTTTGGAGTTTATCCAGCAACACGCCCGCGAGTATGAGACTGATCTCACCCGGATTGCCCTGCTAGGACGCTCGGCAGGGGCACAGTTGGCGATGCTGGCGGCATATCGTCCGGACGGGCTACCGATTCGAGCGGTGGTCAATTACTATGGCCCGGTGGACTTAGCTGCCGGATACGCTGACCCGCCCGTACCCGATCCGATTAATACTCGCGCTATTCTTCGAGACTTTCTAGGCGGCACTCCTGCTCAAATTCCCGATCAGTATCAGGCGGCTTCCCCGATCCATTGGGTGACTCGTCCGCTTCCGCCTTCTCTGCTAATTTATGGCGGCAAAGATCGAATTGTGCAATCAAAGTACGGACGAGCCTTACATCAGCGATTGCAGTCCATGGGCAGTCGTGCCGTTTTCCTAGAAATTCCGTGGGCTGATCATGCCTTTGATGCGGTGTTTAATGGCGTCAGTAACCAGCTTGCCCTGTATTACACAGAACGGTTTTTAGCTTGGGCACTGCGTTCTAGCTGAGCAGCCAACTAGCTCACTTTTGGCTCAAACTTTTGGCTCAAACTTCATCGCCACACCATTCATGCAATACCGCTGTCCGGTTGGGGCAGGGCCATCATTGAACACATGCCCTAAATGCCCGCCACAGCGCCGACAGTGCACTTCTGTTCGGGTCATAAAAACGACCGATCGGTAGTGGTTGCCACTGCGCCTTCAATCGGAGCATAAAAGCTGGGCCAACCCGTGCCGCTATTAAACTTGGTTTCAGACGTGAACAGCGGTAAGCCACAGCCTGCACAAGCATAGGTTCCCGGCTCATAAACCTTGTCAAGCGGGCTGGTTCTGGCTCGTTCCGTTCCATGTTCTCGCAGGACGTAAAACTGGTCTGGGGTAAGACTTTCACGCCATTCTGCTTCGGTTTTATTAATCTCAAACGTTTCGTTAGACGCTGCCATAACTTCTCCTTGCCAGGGTAAATATTGCGATAATCCGGCTGCACCTAAAACTGCTGCGCTAGCCTTTAAAAAACGACGCTTTTTCATCATTTTTTACAATTGTTACAAATCTCATTATAAAGCGTGTCAACGGCTAGCTAGCGAGGTGCAGGAGCAAAGCTCAATGATTTACTTTACGCAAACACCATGAGAGCGGGATGAGTGCCCGATTAAGGTAGCCCACAATCCGCAACATTCTTCTATCCAGAACTTGCAGCTCTTATGACATTTTTATGGCACTATTGAGACAAAATCCTGCTTTCTCGCGCCATTACTCTCATTGCTGGAAGGGGCTTGAGAGACTGTTTTCGGTGAACATCAAGGGGCTAGCCCTTCTGTGACTCGCTCCTCCCTCACCCTCTTTGTTAACAAAGGAGGAAACCGAGCCAAATGTCGTGAAGTTCCCCTGTTTCTGGACTCACATGCGGCTTTCCGCAGGGTGAGGGGAATT